>NZ_CP108568.1:5832500-6132500 GCF_036010485.1 Streptomyces sp. NBC_01198 | reverse complement strand
GGCCTTGCCGATCGGGTTGCCGCACACCTCGCACAGCCCGTACGTGCCCTCGTCGAGCCGCTGCAGCGCGTGCTCGGCCTGCACCAGCATGTCGCGGGTGTTCGCGGCGAGCGCCAGCTCGGACTCCCGGTTGATGTTCTTCGACCCGGTGTCGGCCTCGTCGCCGCCGCTGTCGGCGGAGTCGCGGAGCATCCCCGCGACGGCCGCCTCGGAGGAGGCGATCTCCGCCTTGAGCCGCTCGACCTCGGAGACCAGCTCGGCTCTCGCCTCCTCGGCCTCCTCCGCGGTCCAGGGGTCCTCCCCCGGCAGCACCGCAAGCGCCTCGGCGCCGGCGGCCCCGCGTGCCGCGGGCACGCCGCTCGCGGCCGTACCGGCCGCCGTCTTCTCCACACCCACAGTGCCAGCTCCCGTCATGGACCCATCCTGACCGGCGGGCTCCGCGCCCGCCGCTTTCCCCTCATCCGCAGCCGTCCCGCCCGCGGCCTGCTGCCCCGCCCCTTCCGCACCCTTGCCCGAGGCGGCCCGCCTGACCGCGGCCTTCTTGCCTGCGGTCTTCTTGCCCGCGGCCTTCTTCTTACCCACGGCGGGCGGCTCCGCCGCGGAAGCCGCGGCACTTGCCGCCGCTTTCCCCGGAGCGGCCGATTTGGCCGCCGCCTTCTTGCCGGGCGTACGTCCCGCCGCGGCGGACTTCCGGGCCCTGGCGGCCGTCTTCTTCTGGGGGGCGGGAGGTTGGTGCGACCCGGCGGCCGTACCCCCGGCGGCCGGGTCGGGCCCGTCCCCGGCCGGAGGCTGCTCCGCCGACTTCTTCACGACCACCGCGACCCCTTCACCTCTGTGATCCTGTGCGCGGATCGCACCCGGAGCGGGCCGTCCGCTCCGGACCTGCGGCAACGGGGCACTGGCTGGCCGACCCGGCCGCCCGGGAAAAGGCGGGGCGGACCGGTCTGCATCCGTTGTGCCCAGCTGACCGCCGGGTATTCCGGTACCTGGCCGTAACGATGCGTGACGAGCGCCGCCACGGCGCGCGGAGCAGGCCATTCGGCTCAGCCGGCCCACCCGCCGCGGCGGCGCGAAACCGCGGCGACGCACCTCCTCCCGCCGCCGTACACTGAGCGGCAGCGAACCGGCGTGGATGGGACCAGTAGCGCCGCACGCAGCCATGAGCGACCTGGGGACGGTGGAAGCCCGGGGGTGTGCGCGGGGTGAAGATCAGCCCGGAGCCGTCGGAAGAAAGCCCTCGGGCGAGTAGAACCGGCATCGCTGACCCCAATGAGGGGGCGGTGGGAAGTCCTCCACCGCCAAGAAGGGTGGTACCGCGGGAGCGCCGGCGCGTCGGCGTCCTCGTCCCTTCGACGGAGTCTGTCCCAGTGTCCGCCGGAGGAAGTCCCCGATGAGCCCGAACAGCCAGCCGCAGTATCGCCAGGTGCCCGCGCAGGTCGACCTGCCCGCCCTCGAACACGAGGTGCTGGCGCTGTGGGACGAGCGCAAGACGTTCGCCCGCTCGGTCGAGCAGACGCGCGGCCTGCCCGACTGGGTCTTCTACGAGGGCCCGCCCACCGCCAACGGTATGCCCGGCGCCCACCACATCGAGGCCCGGGTCTTCAAGGACGTCTTCCCGCGCTTCAAGACGATGCAGGGCCACCATGTGACCCGCAAGGCCGGCTGGGACTGCCACGGCCTGCCGGTCGAGCTGGCGGTGGAGAAGGAGCTGGGCTTCACCGGCAAGCAGGACATCGAGGATTACGGCATCGCGGAGTTCAACGCGAAGTGCCGCGCCTCGGTGACCCGGCACACCGACGCCTTCGCCGAGCTGACGACCCGGATGGGCTACTGGGTCGACCTGGACAACGCGTACCGCACCATGGACCCGGAGTACGTGGAGTCGGTGTGGTGGTCGCTCAAGCAGATCTTCGGCAAGGGCCTGCTCGTGCAGGACTACCGGGTCTCCCCCTGGTGCCCACGCGACCAGACCGGCCTGTCGGACCACGAGCTGGCGCAAGGCTACGAGACGGTGGTCGACCCCTCGGTCTACGTCCGCTTCCCGCTCACCTCCGGGCCGCTGGCGGGCGCCGCGTCGCTGCTGGTGTGGACGACGACCCCGTGGACGCTGGTGTCCAACACCGCGGTCGCCGCGCACCCCGACGTCAGCTACGTCGTCGCCACCGACGGCAGCGAGCGGCTGGTCGTCGCCGAGCCGCTGCTCGGCAAGGCGCTGGGCGAGGGCTGGACCGCGACCGGGCAGCGCTACACCGGGCGGGAGATGGAGCGCTGGACGTACGACCGGCCCTTCGACCTGGTCGACATCCCCGACGCGCACTTCGTGCTGAACGCCGAGTACGTGACCACCGAGGACGGCACGGGCCTGGTGCACCAGTCCCCCGCCTTCGGCGAGGACGACCTCAAGGCGTGCCGCGCGTACGGCCTGCCGGTGGTCAACCCGGTGCGCAGGGACGGCACCTTCGAGCCCGACGTGCCGCTGGTCGGCGGGGTGTTCTTCAAGAAGGCCGACGAGGCGCTGGTCGCCGAGCTGCGGTCCACCGGGCGGCTGTTCCGGCACGTGCCGTACGAGCACAGCTATCCGCACTGCTGGCGCTGCCACACCGCGCTGCTCTACTACGCGCAGCCGTCCTGGTACATCAGGACCACCGCGGTCAAGGACGCGATGCTGCGGGAGAACGAGCGGACCAACTGGTACCCGGAGTCGGTCAAGACCGGCCGCTTCGGCGACTGGCTGGACAACAACGTCGACTGGGCGCTGTCCCGCAGCCGGTACTGGGGCACCCCGCTGCCGATCTGGCGCTGCGAGCAGGAGCATCTGACCTGCGTCGGCTCGCTGGCCGAGCTGACCGAGCTGACCGGCACCGACCAGTCGGGGCTCGACCCGCACCGGCCGTACGTCGACGCGGTGACCTTCGCGTGCGGCACCTGCGGTGGCACCGCGACCCGGGTGCCCGAGGTCATCGACGCCTGGTACGACTCGGGTTCGATGCCGTTCGCCCAGTGGGGATACCCGTTCCAGAACAAGGACGTCTTCGA
Source organism: Streptomyces sp. NBC_01198 (assembly GCF_036010485.1). Classification (NCBI taxonomy): domain Bacteria; kingdom Bacillati; phylum Actinomycetota; class Actinomycetes; order Kitasatosporales; family Streptomycetaceae; genus Streptomyces; species Streptomyces sp. NBC_01198. The sequence continues at coordinate 6,129,464 of NZ_CP108568.1, read as the reverse complement.
GCGGACGTATCCGGCGCAGTTCATCTCCGAGGCGATCGACCAGACCCGCGGCTGGTTCTACACGCTGATGGCGGTCGGCACGCTGGTCTTCGACCGGTCCGCGTACGAGAACGTGGTCTGCCTGGGCCACATCCTGGCCGAGGACGGCCGCAAGATGTCCAAGCACCTGGGCAACACCCTGGAGCCGATCCCGCTGATGGACCAGCACGGCGCCGACGCGGTGCGCTGGTTCATGGCGGCCGGCGGCTCCCCGTGGGCGGCCCGCAGGGTCGGGCACGGCACCATCCAGGAGGTGGTGCGCAAGACCCTGCTCACCTACTGGAACACGGTGGCCTTCCAGGCGCTGTACGCCCGCACGTCCGGCTGGGCGCCCTCCGCGGCCGACCCGGCGGTCGAGGACCGGCCGCTGCTCGACCGCTGGCTGGTCGGCGAGCTGAACATCCTGGTGCGCGACGTCACCGACGCGCTGGAGTCGTTCGACACCCAGCGGGCCGGCAAGCTGCTGTCGGCCTTCGTGGACGACCTGTCCAACTGGTACGTGCGCCGGTCTCGGCGCCGCTTCTGGCAGGGCGACGCGGCGGCGCTGCGCACCCTGCACGACGTGGTCGAGACGGTGACCCGGCTGATGGCACCGCTGGTGCCGTTCATCACCGAACGGGTGTGGCAGGACCTGGTGGTGCCGGTGGTGCCGGGCGTGCCGGACTCCGTGCACCTGGCGTCCTGGCCGCAGGCCGACCTGTCACGGATCGACCCCGCGCTGCCCGCCCGCATGCAACTGGTGCGGCGGCTGGTGGAGCTGGGCCGGGCGACCCGGGCGGAGTCCGGGGTGAAGACCAGGCAGCCGCTGTCGCGGGCGCTGGTCGCCGCCGCCGGCTTCGAGGACCTGTCGCCCGAACTGCGGGCGCAGATCGCCGAGGAGCTGAACGTCTCCTCGCTCGCCGGGCTGTCCGAGGTGGGCGGCTCCCTGGTCGACGCCAGCGCGAAGGCGAACTTCCGGGTGCTGGGCAAGCGGTTCGGCAAGGGCGTCCAGGCGGTGGCCGCTGCGGTCGCCGCGGCCGACGCGGCCGCCCTGTCCGCGGACCTGCGGGAGCGCGGCAGCACCACGGTGGTGGTGGACGGCGCCGGGGTCGCGCTCGGCCCGGACGAGGTCATCGTCACCGAAACCCCGCGCGAGGGCTGGTCGGTGGCCTCCGACTCCGGCGCCACGGTCGCCCTCGACCTGGAGATCACCCCGGAGCTGCGGCTCGCGGGACTCGCCAGGGACGTGATCAGGCTGGTCCAGGAGGCCAGGAAGAACAGCGGATTCGACGTCGCCGACCGGATCGCGGTCCGCTGGCGCACGGAGCGCTCCGACCTGGCCGAGGCGCTGCGCGCGCACGCCGGGCTGATCGCCGAGGAGGTCCTGGCCGTCGAGTTCTCCGAGGGCGCACCCTCCGACGGCTTCGGCCCCGCCTTCACCGACGCGCCTCTCGCCCTGACCTTCCACCTCCGCAAGCCCTAGGTCGGCGCCGGGCGGCGCCCACCAGGGGGGCGGGGAACTGCGCGACCCGCGCCCCACCGGGGCGCGGGTCGTCACCGGCCCGAACGGGCTGTCGGGTCCGTACCGGACCACCGGCCAGTGGTCGGCTGAGCGCGCAGCTCCCCGCGCCCCTGAAGCGCTCGCGCGCTGGGCGCGCAAAAGGGCCGGGCCTCGCCGGGGGAAGATCCCCGGGAGGCCCGGCCCTGAAAAGCGCGCCGCGGGCGGCTAGTTGTCGTCCTCGTCGATGAGGAAGCCGCGCATCGGCGTCGGGGCCTGCTGGAGCGGCGAGGGGCCGCCCTGCGGGCGGACCGGCGCCATCGGCTGGGTCATCGCGGGGGACATCTGCTGCTGGCCGCCGTACGTCGGGCCGGGGGTGTGGCCCCCCATGCCCTGGCCGCCGCCGTAGGAGGGCGCCGAGGCGTTGTGGCCCATGGCGCCTGCCCCGGCGGGAGCCATCCCGCTCATGCCGTTGCTCATCGAGCCGTTCCCCATCGAGCCGTTGCCCATGGAGCTGCCCCCCATGCTGCCGCCCATCGGCGACGGGGACGGCAGGGACGGCGCGGGCGGGGAGGTGCGCGGCGGGGCGAGCGAGTCGTCCGCCTGGTTCTCCAGCTGGCGCAGCTGGGACTCCAGGTAGGACTTCAGCCGCGTGCGGTACTCCCGCTCGAAGCCGCGCAGGTCCTCGACCTTGCGCTCCAGCGTGGCGCGGGCGGACTCCAGCGAGCCCATCGCTACGCGGTGCTTCTCCTGGGCGTCCCGCTCCAACGCGTCGGCCTTGGCGCGGGCGTCCCGCTCCAGACCCTCGGCGCGGCTGCGGGCCTCGCCGACGATCTTGTTGGCCTCGGAACGCGCCTCGGCGATGGCCTGGTCGGCGGTCTGCTGGGCGAGCGAGAGCACCCGGGCGGCGCTGTCGCCACCGGGACCCTGCTGCTGCATCGGGTGCCCCTGCTGCTGCATGGGGTGCTGCCCCATCGGGCCGGGACCCTGCTGCTGCATCGGATGCTGCCCCATCGGGCCGGGACCCTGCTGCTGCATCGGATGCTGCCCCATCGGGCCAGGTCCCTGCTGCTGCATCGGATGCTGCCCGGGGCCGGGACCGTGCTGCTGCGAGCTGGGGCCGGGCGGCAGTTGCGGCATGCCGCCCTGCTGCATACCGCCCTGCTGCATACCGCCCTGCTGCTGCGGCGGGCCCATCTGCTGCGGCATCTGCTGCTGCACGGGCTGCGGTCCGGATATGGCCGCGGGGACCGGTCGGTCCTGCGGTTCCGGTTTGCGCATGCCCTGCTGGTTCTGGGCGGCGGCACGAGTGGCTGCGGCCAGCTTGGCCCGCAGGTCCTCGTTCTCGCGGAGCAGTCGGGTCAGCTCCGACTCCACCTCGTCGAGGAAGGCGTCGACCTCATCCTCGTCATAGCCCTCTCGGAGGCGGACGGTCGTGAACTGCTTGTTCCGAACGTCCTCGGGGGTCAACGGCATCTCTTCACCTCAACGTGATCGTCGACATATCGGGAGCTTGCACCGTTCACATGAAGCTCCCAACAACGTAGATCAGGATGTAAACGATGATCATCAATACGAAGAAGGACAGGTCGAGCGCCACGCCCCCGAGGCGCAGCGGCGGGATGAACCGCCGCAGAAGCTTGAGTGGCGGATCGGTGACAGTGTAGGTGCCCTCCAGGACCACCACCATCGGCTTCCCAGGGTGCCATGAACGGGCGAACTGGAAGACGTAATCCATCACCAATCGGAAAATCAGCACAAAGAGGAAGCAGTACAACGCGATGTACAGCACCTGGAGTGCGACACTCATCGCGCTTCCCTCTCCCCTGCTCGTCGGCCAGTTGGCCGGTCCCTACGGTTGCGATCGCTCAGCTCTGGTTGAAGAACCCGCCCTCGGCGATCCGGGCCTTGTCCTCCGCCGTGACATCGACGTTAGCAGGCGACAGCAGAAAGACCTTCTGCGTCACCCGCTCGATGCTCCCATGGAGGCCGAAGACCAGACCGGCTGCGAAGTCGACAAGCCGCTTCGCATCCGTGTCGTCCATCTCCGTCAAGTTCATGATCACCGGGGTGCCTTCGCGGAAGTGTTCCCCGATCGTACGGGCTTCGTTGTAGGTCCGGGGGTGGAGTGTCGTGATCCGGTACGGCTCGCGTTCTGACACGACCTTGGGCATGATCACCGCTGCGTTCTTCTCCAGGCTGTGACGTTCGGGTGTGATGGATGCCACGGGGGCGATCCGCGGTTCGCGGGGTGCCGGGGCGTGCACGAGCCGGGGCGGCTCGTCCTGCTGTGGCTGGTGCTGGCTCGGTGGCACGTGCTGGCTGTGCGGGCGGCGGGGGACGCGCTCCTGCTCGGTGACGGCCCGCGCCGGCGGCGCTGCCATCTCCGGCTCGAACTCGTCATCCGGGTCGAAGCCCGGGCCGTCGTATCCGTCGTCCTCCACGAGGCCGAGGTAGACCGCCATCTTGCGCATCGCGCCGGCCATGCTCTGCGTCCTCTCAGCGGGGTTGCGGTCCTCGGCCGCCTCGGGGACGGCCGCCACACCATATTTATGCTGTGGTCCGACTTGTTTGGTGACGTTACCGGAGCCCGGGACGGACTCCGAGTACCGCCGTTCCGACGCGTACATGTGTCGCTCCGGCCGTCACCGCTTCGTCGAGGTCCTGGCTCATCCCTGCCGAGACCATGGTGGCAGCCGGATGCGTTTGGCGCAGGCGGGATGAGATTTCCATCAACCGGTCGAAGGCCGCGCGGGGTTGGCCGGCGTACGCGCCGGCCAGCGGCGCCACCGTCATCAGCCCGTCGAGCCGCAGCCCCGGAGCCGCCGCGAGGGCGTCTGCCAGTTCGAACACCGCGCCGGGTGCCACCCCGCCGCGCTCCCCGCGGTCCCCCGCCTCCGCGTCCAGCGCGACCTGGACCAGGCAACCCACCTGCCGCTGGGCGGCGGTGGCCGCCGAGGACAGGGCGGTGACCAGCCTGAGCCGGTCGACGGAGTGCACATGATCAGCGTAACCGACCACCGAGCGGGCCTTGTTGGTCTGCAGCTGGCCCACGAAGTGCCAGCTCAGCGGCAGGTCGGCGGTCTCGGCTGCCTTGGCCGCGGCGTCCTGGTCGCGGTTCTCGGCGACCTCGCGCACGCCCAGTCCCGACAGCAGCCGGACGTCGCTCGCCGGGTAGGTCTTGGTGACCACGATGAGGGTCACCTCCTTGCGGTCCCGGCCCGCGGCCAGGCAGGCGTCGGCGATCCGCTGCTCGACCCGGGCGAGATTCGCCGCGAGCTGCCCGCCGCGTCCGCCGTCCGCCGCGCCGGTCGCTTCCGTGCTGCTCATGCGCTGCCGTCCAGCCATACGTAGCCGGCCAGTCGGCCGGTGACCCGGTCGCGGCGGTAGGAGAAATGGTCGGCGGATTCCCGGGTGCACACCACCGGGCCCTCGACCGCCCGCACCCCGGCGCGCAGCAGTTGGGCGCGCACCCCGGCGGCCACATCGACCGCCGGCGTGCCCCAACTCGTCTCGGCGTACGCCGCCGGTTCGACCGCCGCGACCTCGTCGCGGAGCGACGCGGGCACTTCGTAGCATTTACCGCAAACCGACGGGCCGAGGACGGCCGTTGTGGCGGCCGGATCGGCGCCCTGTGTGATCATCGTCTCAATTACGGCGGTGGCGATACCGGCGACCATCCCGGGCCGTCCGGCGTGCGCGGCGGCGGCCACCCTCGCCACCGGGTCGGCGAGCAGCACCGGGACGCAGTCCGCGGTGAGCACCCCGAGGGTCAGGTCGCCGCGGGTGGTGACGACGGCGTCGACGTCCGGCGCGGGGGCGTCGCCCCACGGTTCGTGCACGACGGCGACGTCGCGGCCGTGCACCTGGTTCATCCAGACCACCCGGCCCGGGTCGCGGCCGAGCGCGCGGGCGGACAGCTCGCGGTTGCCGCGGACGGCGGCGGGATCGTCGCCGACCGCGCCGCCGAGGTTGAGGCTGTCGTACGGAACGGCGCTCACCCCGCCCCACCGGTCGGTGAAGGCGAAGTGCGCGCCGTTCGCTGAAATGCGGTGTCCTATCACGACCTGGCGATCACTTCAGGAAGTCGGGGACGTCGAGCTCTTCCGCCGCGCTGTCCTGATACGGCCGGGCCGGCGGTACCACCGGCGGGGTGGCCGGGGTGGCCGGGGCCTCGGCAACCGGCTCCGGCTCCCGCTCGCCGGGCGCCGGGACGCTGCCCAGGCCGCCGAAGGAGGGTGCCGGACGCGGCGGTTCGACCGGGCGGCCCGCGCCCGTGCTTGCCGAGCCGCTGTCACTGGCGGCGTAGGGCGAGTTCAGCACCTTGTCGCGGCTGCCCTTGGTGGGCGGCTGCCCGCCGTCGAAGCCGGCCGCGATGACGGTGACCCGGACCTCGTCGCCGAGCGCGTCGTCGATGACCGCGCCGAAGATGATGTTGGCCTCGGGGTGCGCGGCCTCGCTGACCAGCTGGGCCGCCTCGTTGATCTCGAACAGCCCGAGGTCGGAGCCGCCGGAGATGGACAGCAGCACTCCGCGCGCCCCGTCGATGGACGCTTCGAGCAGCGGCGAGGAGATCGCCATCTCCGCGGCGGCGACGGCCCGGTCGTCGCCGCGGGCCGAGCCGATGCCCATGAGGGCGGAACCCGCTTCCGACATCACGGACTTCACGTCGGCGAAGTCCAGGTTGATCAGGCCGGGGGTGGTGATCAGGTCGGTGATGCCCTGCACGCCGGACAGCAGCACCTGGTCGGCGGAGCGGAAGGCGTCGAGCACGCTGACCTGGCGGTCCGAGATGGACAGCAGACGGTCGTTGGGGATGACGATCAGGGTGTCGACGTTCTCGCGCAGCCCGGCGATGCCGTCCTCGGCCTGGTTGGCGCGGCGGCGGCCCTCGAAGGTGAAGGGGCGGGTGACCACCCCGATGGTCAGGGCGCCCAGCGAGCGGGCGATGTTGGCGACCACGGGGGCGCCGCCGGTGCCGGTGCCGCCGCCCTCTCCCGCGGTGACGAAGACCATGTCGGCGCCCTTGAGCACCTCTTCGATCTCCTCGCGGTGGTCCTCGGCGGCCTTGCGGCCGACGTCGGGGTTCGCGCCGGCGCCGAGTCCCCGGGTCAGCTCCCGGCCGACGTCGAGCTTGACGTCGGCGTCGCTCATCAGCAGGGCCTGCGCATCGGTGTTGATCGCGATGAACTCGACGCCCTTGAGACCGACCTCGATCATCCGGTTGATGGCGTTGACGCCACCGCCGCCGATGCCGACGACCTTGATGACTGCGAGGTAGTTCTGCGGTGCTGCCACGTCGAAGGCCTCTCGCCTCGATTTACGAATCGTGTGGGACGGTCGGTACGCTCGCCGGGGCCGTTCCGAACCCTGACCCTCAGGTTTAGGGTTACCAGTATGCCTGTCCCATGTGTTCCTTTGGGACGAGACACTAAGTCGACAAGCGGTGATGGTTCAACGAACACGCCGAACCTCCCGTTTTTCTTTTGACCCTATGTGATCACGCGGGCGCTCGGTGAGCCAGGGGTCGAATACTACCGAACCGGGCGTCCCGCACACGTCAACTTCCGGAAGCCGCAGGGGCGGTGGGGGCGCTGACGTCGTAGTGCGTGGCGTGCGGCTCGGCTTTCATCAGCGCGGTGAGCACCGCCGCCTTGCGGGCGCAGTCCTCCTGGCTGCCCCACATCACGTCCCGTCCGCTGGTGAGTTCGACGGTGATCGCGTCGTAGGAACGTACCCGGATCGCGGTCGCCCGGCCGGTCAGCGATTCCGGCAGCCGTCCCGCGACGGTAATCGCGGCCTGCAGAAGTCTCTTTGTTCCGAAATGCCGAAAGCTCGCTGTCTGATCGGGTGTCAATTGCACCAGCGGCACTCCGTGCGGCGGCTGATCGACGGTGGCGAACCTGACACCTTCCTTGTCGACTTCGGTGAACTTCCCGCCACTTTTCAGGATCGCGGACGGCGTGCGTTCGCTGACCTCCACCCGGATCGTGTGCGGCCAGGAGCGGTGCACCTGGGCGTCGCGCAGCCGGGGCAGCACCTTGAGCAGCCGTTTCCTGACCGCGCCGGTGTCGACCGAGACCAGCGGGCCGCCGAGGGGTACGGCGGCGGCCCGCTGGATCTGCCGCGGGGTCAGCACGTCGGCGCCGGTGACCGCGACCCGGTCGGCCCGCAGCCACGAGGACCCGTAGACCGCCCAGGTGCCGCCGCCCAGCAGCACGGTGAGCGCGACCAGGGCGATCAGCAGCGCGCGCCGGGCCTGCGGTGTCAGCCGCGGGCGGCCGGCGCCGGGCGGCCGGGGCGCGACGGGCGGTACCCGCGTACGGTCGCCGCCGCGTTCGGCGGGTCTGGCTCCGGTACCGGCTCCCGGTCCTGTCACGTCGGCCTCCCGTGTGTTGACGCCCCGGCGGGGTGTCTATCGTGCCCGGCGGGCGGCCACCGCCTCGTACACCATGCCGACGAGCAGGTCGTCCGCGTCGCGGCGGCCGAACTCGGCGGCGGCGCGGGACATGTCGTAGAGGCGGTGCGGGTCGGTGAGCACCGGCAGCACGTTGCCGAGCACCCACTCCGGGGTCAGCTCCGCGTCGTCCACCAGCAGACCGCCGCCGGCCTTGACCACCGGCTGCGCGTTGAGCCGCTGTTCGCCGTTGCCGATCGGCAGCGGGACGTAGGCGGCGGGCAGCCCGACCGCGGACAGTTCCGCCACGGTCATGGCGCCGGCCCGGCACAGCATCATGTCGGCGGCCGCGTAGGCGAGATCCATCCGGTCGACGTAGGGCACCGGGCGGTACGGCGGCATGCCCGGCATGTTGTCGGCCCTGGGCAGTTCGTTCTTCGGGCCCACCGCGTGCAGGATCTGCACCCCGGACTGCTGCAGCCTGGGGGCGACCGCGGCGATCACCTCGTTGAGCCGGCGGGCGCCCTGCGAACCGCCGGAGACCAGCAGGGTCGGCAGGTTCTGGTCCAGGCCGAAGGCGTGCCTGGCCTCCGGGCGGGCCGCGGCGCGGTCCAGGGTGGCGATGGAGCGGCGCAGCGGGATGCCGATGTAGCGCGAGTCGCGCAGCTTGCTGTCCGGGGTGGAGACGGCGACGGCGTGCGCGTACCGCGAGCCGATCTTGTTGGCGAGGCCGGGGCGGGCGTTGGCCTCGTGCACCACGATCGGCACGCCGAGCCGCTTGGCGGCCAGGTAGCCGGGCAGCGCCACGTAGCCGCCGAAGCCGACCACGCAGTCGGCCTTGGTGCGCTCAAGGACCTGCTCGGCGGCCTTGATGGTGCCGCGCAGCCGCCCGGGAACGGTGATCAGTTCGGGGGTGGGCCTGCGCGGCAGCGGAACAGCCGGGATCAGCGCCAGTTCATAGCCGCGCTCCGGCACCAGCCTGGTCTCCAGGCCCTTCTCGGTGCCGAGGGCGGTGATGCCCACGGTCGGGTCCTGCCTGCGCAGGGCATCGGCGAGCGCGAGCGCAGGCTCGATGTGGCCGGCGGTCCCCCCACCGGCGAGTACGACATGCACCGAAATTCACCGCTCTCCGGACGGCCGTCGGGTGACGTACCGTCGCATCGTCCGTGTCATTGCCCGGGTCGGGGGTTTACGCCCGCTCCGCCGCCCCCGCACGGCCAGCGCGGCTCGTGCCGCCGGCTCGCTCCTGGCGAAGGAGATCAGCAGCCCGATCGCGAACATGGTCGGCAGCAGGGCTGAACCTCCGTAGGAGAACAGCGGGAGCGGGACCCCGGCGATCGGCAGCAGGCCGAGCACCGCACCGATGTTGATCACGGCCTGGGCCGTGATCCAGGTGGTCACGCCACCCGCTGCGAACCTGACGAAGGGGTCCTCCGTACGACCGGCCACGCGGATACCCGCGTAGCCTAGTGCCGCGAAGAGGGCGAGTACCGACAGCGTCCCCGCCAGGCCCAGTTCCTCCCCGGTCACGGCGAAGATGAAGTCGGTGTGCGGCTCCGGGAGTTCGCCCCATTTCTCCACGCTCGCCCCGAGTCCTGAGCCGAACCAGCCGCCCGAGGCGAGGGCGTAGATCCCGTGCACGGCCTGCCAGCAGCCGTTGTCGGGGTCGGAGGCGGCGATGCAGTGCAGCCGGTCCATCCGGTTGGGGCTGGTGACGATGGCGAGCCCGGCCAGCACGGAGGCGCCGCCCAGCACGCCGGCGAACAGCCGGGTCGGCGCGCCGGCCAGCCACAGCATGCCGAAGAGGATCGCGGTCAGGATCACCGTGGTGCCCATGTCGCCGCCGAGCATGATGAGTCCGAGCAGCAGCACGGTGACCGGGATGAGCGGCACCAGCAGGTGCTTCCACTGCACCAGCAGGCCCTTGTCGCCCTTGCGGGCCAGCAGGTCGGCGCCCCACAGCACCAGCGCGAGCTTGCCGAACTCGCTGGGCTGCAGCTGGAAGGGGCCGCCCACGGAGATCCAGTTGGTGTTGCCGTGGACCGACTGCCCTATCCCGGGCACCTGCACCAGGCACATCAGGAAGACCGAGCCCAGCAGCAGCGGATACGCCAGCGCCCGGTGCAGCCTGACCGGCATCCTGGCGGCGGCGTAGAGCAGCACCGAGCCGAGCGCGACCGCGAGCAGCTGCTTGCGGAAGTAGTACGTGGACGGGAGCCCGTAGCGCAGCGCCTGGATCATCGACGCCGAGTAGACCATCACCAGGCCGAGCACGGTGATCAGCAGGCTGCCGCCGAGGATCACGTAGTACGCCGTCAGCGGCCGGTCCCAGGCCTCCCGCAGCCTGCCGGGCAGCCGGGCGGCCCCGCGCAGGGCGCTGGGCGCCCTGGCGGGGCGTGCGGCGCCGCGCGGGGTGGAGCCGTGTGCCGTCATGCGTCCCCTCCGTCGGTGCGGTGCGCCGCGGCCTGCGGGGGCGGGCCCCGGCGGCTAGGAGTGCGCCGCGGAGTCCGGCAGGGCGGCGCGTACGGCGTCCGCGAACAGGTCGCCGCGCTGGTTGTAGTTGCTGAACATGTCCATCGACGCGCAGGCGGGCGCCAGCAGGACGGTGTCGCCCGCGGTGGCCAACTGCCGTGCCGCGGCCACCGCCGCGGACATCGCCCCAGTGTCGGTCCGTTCCAGGTCCACCACCGGCACCTGGGGGGCGTGTCGCGCCAGGGCTTCGCGGATCAGCGCGCGGTCGGCGCCGAGCAGCACCGCCCCGCGCAGCCGTCCGGCGGCCGCGGTCACCAGCTCGTCGAACTCGGCGCCCTTGGCGAGCCCGCCGGCGATCCACACCACGTGCTCGTACGACGTCAGCGACGCCTGCGCGGCATGGGTGTTGGTGGCCTTGGAGTCGTCGACGTAGGCCACCCCGTCAAGCACGGCGACCTCGGCGATCCGGTGGGCGTCCGGGCGGAAGGCCCGCAGGCCCTCGCGGACCGCGCCGGCCGGCACCCCGTAGGCGCGGGCCAGCGCGGCGGCCGCCAGGGCGTTGGCGATGTTGTGCGGGGCGAGCGGCTGCACGTCGGCGGCCTCTGCCAGCTCCTGCGCGCTGTTGCGGCGGTCCTCGACGAAGGCCCGGTCCACCAGCAGCCCGTCGACCACCCCCAGCTCCGACATCCGGGGCGCGTCCAGGGTGAAGCCGATCGCCCGGCAGCCCTCCTCGACGTCGGCCTGTTCGACCAGCCGCTCGGTCGCGGGGTCGGCCGCGTTGTAGACGCAGGCGACCGTGTTGCCGTGGTAGATACGGCCCTTGTCGGCGACATAGGCGTCCATCGAGCCGTGCCAGTCGAGGTGGTCGGGGGCCAGGTTGAGCACCGCGGCGGAGTGCGGGCGGATGCCGGGCGCCCAGTGCAGCTGGTAGCTGGACAGCTCCACGGCGAGGACGTCGTACTGCTCCTCGCCGAGGACCGCGTCGAGCAGCGAGACGCCGATGTTGCCGACCGCCGCGGTACGCAGGCCCGCCGCGGTGAGCATGGCGGCGAGCATGCGGGTGGTGGTCGTCTTGCCGTTGGTGCCGGTGACCGCCAGCCAGGGCGCGGCGTCCGGGCCCCGCAGCCGCCAGGCCAGCTCCACGTCGCCGATGACCTCGACGCCGGCCTGCGCCGCCGCGGCGAACAGCGGGCTGGACGGCGGCCAGCCGGGCGAGGTGACGACGAGCTCGGTGCCCTCGGGCAGGGTCTCGCCGTCGCCGAGGCGCACGGTGATGCCCAGCGCCTCCAGCTCCGCCGCCTCGGCCTGCTGCCGCTCCCCCGCGACGCCGTTGACCACGGTGACGCGGGCGCCGAGCGCGTGCAGCGCCCTGGCCGCGGGCACCCCGGACACGCCGAGCCCGGCGACGGTGACCGCCGCGTCCTTGAATCCGCCGGGCCCGGCGTGCCCCTGCGTCATGACGCGGCCACCCACGCGGCGTAGAAGATGCCGAGCCCCACGGCCATGCACATGCCCTGGATGATCCAGAATCTGACCACCACCAGGACCTCGCTCCAGCCCTTGAGCTCGAAGTGGTGCTGGAGGGGTGCCATCCGGAAGACCCGCTTGCCGGTCAGCCGGAAGGAGCCGACCTGGATGACCACCGACATGGTGATCAGGACGAACAGGCCGCCGAGGATGGCGAGCAGCAGCTCGGTGCGCGAGCAGATCGCCAGGCCGGCGAGCGCGCCGCCCAGCGCGAGCGAACCGGTGTCGCCCATGAAGATCTTGGCCGGCGAGGTGTTCCACCACAGGAAGCCGAACAGGGCGCCCACCAGGGCCGCCGCGACCACCGCGAGGTCCAGCGGGTCGCGCACCTCGTAGCAGGCTCCGTTGGCGCTGACCTGGGCCCCGCACCACTGGCCGTACTGCCACACGCCGATGACGGTGTAGGCGGCGAAGACCATCACCGAGGCGCCGGTGGCCAGGCCGTCCAGGCCGTCGGTGAGGTTCACGCCGTTGGACATCGCCAGGATCATGAACAGCGCCCAGATCACGAAGATCACCGGGCCGATCGACCAGCCGAAGTCCGTGGTGAAGGACAGCTTGGTGGAGGCCGGCGTCTGGTTGCGCGAGTCGTGGAAGTTCAGCGCCAGCACCGCGAAGGTGATGCCGACGATGAGCTGGCCCGCCATCTTCGCCTTGGCCCGCAGGCCCAGGCTGCGCTGCTTGACGATCTTGATGTAGTCGTCGAGGAAGCCGACGAGCCCGAGCCCCGCGGTCAGGAACAGCACCAGCACGCCCGACATGGACGGCTTGTCACCGGTGATCACCTTGGTCGAGGCGTACGCGACCAGGGTGGCCAGGATGAACGCGATACCGCCCATGGTGGGCGTCCCGCGCTTGCTGTGGTGGTTCTGCGGGCCGTCGTCGCGGATCATCTGCCCGTAGCCCTTGCGGGCCAGCAGACGGATCAGCAGCGGGGTGCCGATCAGCGACAGGAACAGCGCGATCACCCCGGAGACGAGGATCTGCTTCATCGCGCGGCACCCTCGCGTGCCGCCGTACCGCCGGAACCGCCCCCGGTCAGCGCCAGGGCGACGGCCTCGAGACCGACCGACCGTGATGCCTTCACCAGCACGACGTCACCTGGGCGCACCTCTGCGCGCAACAGGTCGATCGCCGCCTCCGCGTCGGACACGTGCACCGACTCCTCACCCCACGAACCCTCGTTATAGGCGCCCAATTGCAGCCACCCGGCTTCCGTACCGCCGACCGCAACGAGCTTGCTGACGTTGAGCCGGACGACCAGCCGCCCCACCGCGTCGTGCTCGGCGAGAGCTTCCCCGCCCAGTTCGGCCATCTTTCCCAGCACCGCCCACGTCCGTCCCCCCGCGGCCTGTGCGGACCTGCCCATCGCGGCGAGTGCGCGCAGGGCTGCCCTCATGGATTCGGGGTTCGCGTTGTAGGCGTCGTTGACGACCGTCACGCCGTCGGGGCGCTCGGTGACCTCCATCCGCCAGTGCGACAACGGTCCTGCCGCGGAGAGCGCGATGGCGATCTCCCCTGCGGGCATGCCGAGTTCACTGGCGACGGCGGCTGCGGCGAGCGCGTTCGACACGTGGTGCTCACCGTACAGGCGCAAGGTCACGTCGGCGCACCCGGTGGGTGTTCGGAGGCTGAAGACCGCCTGACCTCGGTCGTTGAGGGTGATATCGGTCGCCCGGACGTCCGCCTGCTCGCTCTCCCCGAAGAGCACCACCCGGGCCTTTGTACGAGCCGCCATGGCCAGCACCAGCGGATCGTCGGCGTTCAGTACGGCGATGCCACCGTCGTGCCCGTCCGGCAGCGACTCGACCAGTTCGCCCTTGGCCTGGGCGATCTGCTCCTTGCCGCCGAACTCGCCGATGTGGGCACTTCCGACGTTGAGGACCACACCGATGCGCGGCGGTGTCAGCCCGGTCAGATACGCGATGTGGCCGATGCCGCGGGCGCCCATCTCCAGCACCAGGTGCCGGGTGCCCTCGTCGGCCTGCAGCGCGGTCAGCGGCAGGCCGATCTCGTTGTTCAGCGACCCGGGGGTGTAGACGGTCGGCGCCAGCCGCTCGAGCAGCTGCGCCATCAGGTCCTTGGTGCTGGTCTTGCCCGCGGAGCCGGTCAGTGCGACCACGGTGGCGCCCAGCCGGTCGATGACGTGCCGGGCCAGGGCGCCCAGCGCGGCCTGCACGTCCTCGACCACGATCGCGGGCACACCGACCGGGCGGGAGGCGAGCACCGCCACCGCGCCCGCCTGGACCACCTGGGCGGCGAAGTCGTGGCCGTCGGCCCGCTCACCGGCGAAGGCCACGAAGAGCGCGCCGGGCACCGCCTCTCGGGAGTCCCGGATCACCGGCCCCGTCACCATCAGGCTGTCGTCCGGTATGTCGTGCGTGCTCCCGCCGACCGCACGTGCGACCTCGGCGAGGGAAAGGGGGATCACGATGCTTTCCGGTCCTTCTCGATCGCGGCGCGCAGCACCTCTCGGTCGTCGAAGGGGCGCACCTCTCCGGCGATGTCCTGGCCCTGCTCGTGGCCCTTGCCCGCCACCAGCACGATGTCGCCGGGCTCGGCCGCGGCGACGGCGGCGGCCACCGCGGCGGCCCTGTCGGGTTCGACGACGACCCGGGCGCGCTGCTCGGCGGGCACCTCGGAGGCCCCTGCCAGCATCGTGGCGAGGATCGCCAGCGGGTCCTCGGAACGCGGGTTGTCCGACGTCAGGACGGCGGTGTCGGCCAGCCTGGCCAGCGCGGCGCCCATCGGGCCGCGCTTGGTGGTGTCGCGGTCGCCGCCGCAGCCCAGCACGGCGTGGATCCGGCCGCGGGTGGTCTTGCGCAGCGCCCGCAGCACGGACTCCACGGCGTCGGTCTTGTGCGCGTAGTCCACCACGGCGAGATACGGCTGCCCGGCGTCGACCCGCTCCAGCCGGCCCGGCACCCCGGGGACGGCGGCGACGCCCTCGGCGGCGCTCTGCGGGTCCAGGCCGGCGGCGGCCAGCGCGGTGACGGCGGCGAGGGTGTTCGCGACGTTGAAGGGGCCGGGCAGCGGCGCGGTGGCCGCCAGCCGCTCGCCCTTGGGGCCGATCACCGTGAAGGTGCTGCCCGCCAGGTCGGCCTCGACGTCCTCGGCCCGCCAGTCGGCGTCCAGCCGGCCCTGCGCCGAGAAGGTCACCAGCGGCACGGTGGCCTCGGCGACCAGCCGGCGGCCGTACTCGTCGTCCAGGTTCACCACGCCGAGCCGGCTGCGCCGCGGGGTGAACAGCTGCGCCTTGGCCTGGAAGTAGTCCTCCATGCCGGAGTGGAACTCCATGTGCTCCGGGCTGAGGTTGGTGAAGACGGCCACGTCGAAGACGGCGCCGTCGACCCGGCCGAGCACCAGGGCGTGGCTGGAGACCTCCATGACGAGCGAGCCGACACCGCGCTCGCGCATCACCGCGAACAGCGCCTGCAGGTCGGTGGCCTCCGGCGTGGTGCGCTCGCTCTTGATGCGCTCGTCGCCGATCCGGGTCTCGACCGTGCCGACCAGGCCCGTACCGCCGCCGGTGGCGGCCCGCAGCCCGCCCTCGACCAGATACGCGGTCGTGGTCTTACCGGAGGTCCCGGTGATGCCGATCTTCAGCAGCGCCTCGCCGGGCCCGTCGTAGACGGCCGCGGCCAGCGCGCCCATCTCCGATCTGGGGTCGGCGACGGTCAGCACCGGCAGGCCGGTCGCGGCGGCCCGCTCGGCGCCCGCCGGATCGGTGAGCACGGCCGCGGCTCCCGCGGCGGCCGCCTGGGCCGCGAAGTCGGCGCCGTGGAAACGGGCGCCGGGCAAGGCGGTGTAGAGGTCGCCCGGGCGGACCGCGCGCGAGTCGTGGGTGATGCCGGTGACAGCGGCGTCACCGCCGGGGTCCGGGATGCCGAGCCGCCGGGCGAGGTCCGCCAGCGGTTTCGGCCGGACCCGTGTCGGGCGCGGCGGGCCCGGCTGGGTGAGGGTGGCTTGATCAGGGTTGGGCACGGCGGTGAGGTTACCGGGCGGGCCGGGCTCCGGGCCAAAACAGGCCGGGTGCGGCCGGCGCGGGTCGCGCCGCGTGCCGCTGACAGCGCCGGGCTGGTCACGGTCGGTGCCTGCCATGCTCACCGCGCCCTGGCGCCGGTCGGCTGGGTCGCGGGGGCCACCGCGTCCGCCGGGTCGAAGGTGATCGGCAGCTTCGGCGCGGGGACGCCGGACGGCGGCACCTGGAGCGTCTTGAGGGCGAATTCCATCACCTGTTTGAAGACCGGGCCGCAGATCGAGCCGCCGAAGTAGCTGCCCTTCGTCGGGTTCTGGATGACGCAGGAGACGGTGACCCGCGGGTCGTCGGCCGGCGCGAAGCCCATGAAGGACGCGGTGTAGCCCTTGTACGTGCCGGTTTTCGGGTCCACCCGGTTGGCCGTACCGGTCTTGCCGGCGACCCGGTAGCCGTCGATCCGGGCGTTGACGCCGGTGCCCTGCTCGCTGCCGACGACCGACTCCAGCATGGTGGAGAGCGTCCTGGCGGTCTGCGTGCTGACCACCCGGGTCTTCTTCGGCGGCGCGGCCGGCACGAAGCGCCCGTCGGGTCCGGTGATGCCGCGGATCAGGCTCGGCTCGACCCGGACGCCGCCGTTGGCGATGGTCGCGTAGACCGAGGTGGCCTGCAGCGCGTTCAGCGACAGGCCCTGGCCGAACGGGATCGTGTACTGCTGCGAGGCGTTCCAGTCCTGCGGCTTGGCCAGGATGCCGGGGGTCTCGCCGGGGAAGCCGACGCCGCTGGGCTCGCCGAGGCCGAACTTCTTCAGGTACGAGTACAGCACCCGGTTGGCCTCCGGCTGGGTCTTGCCGAGCCGCCCGCTGGCCTCGATCGTGCCGATGTTGCTGGACTTGGCGAGCACCCCGTTCAGCGTCAGATACCAGGTGCCGTGGTCGACGTCGTCGTGGAAGACCCGGTCCGCGCGCGGCAGGGTGCCGGGCACGACGACGTGGGTGGTGGGCGTCGCGGTGCCGGTGTCGATGATCGCGGCCATCGACATCAGCTTGCTGACGCTGCCCGGCTCGTACGCGTCCTGCATCGCGGCGTTGCCGAGCGCCTCGGGGTCGGCGTGCGTCAGGTCGCCCGGGTCGAAGCCGGGGGCGTCGGCCATCGCCAGCACCTGGCCGGTCCTGTTGTCCATCACGGTGACGTAGCCGCGGTCGGCCCTGGACTTGGTCACCTGGGCGCTGATCGCGCTCTGCGCCGCCCACTGGATGTCCCGGTCCAAGGTCAGCTCCACGTCAGAACCGGGCACCGCGGGCTGCTCCTGGACGCCGGCGGTGGGGACCTGGCGGCCGTTGGACTGGGCGTAGCGGATCTTGCCGTTCCGGCCGGCCAGCTGCTTGTCCAGCATCGTCTCCAGGCCGCCGCCGCCGCTGCCCTTGCCGTTGACGAAGCCGAGCACTCCGGCGGCGAGGTCGCCGCCGGGGTAGACCCGCTTGGTGTGCGGCTCGCTGAACACCCCGGCCAGCACGTCGGCGCCGGGATGGTTCACCGCCTTGGCGGCGAGCGCCTTCTTCAGGTCGGAGATCTGGTTCCAGGCCTGCGGGGACTGCTGCCGGGCCAGCAGCTGGTAGCGCGAGCCCGGGGTGGACAGCTGCCGGGCGATCGTCGTCGGGTCGCCGCCGACGATCGGCGCGAGCAGCTCCGCCGCCTGCGCCGGGGCGTCCTTGACCTTCGCCTGCTCGGGGGTGAACAGATACGGGTCAGCGGTGATGTCGTACGCGTCCACGGTGGCGGCCAGCGCCACGCCCGAGCGGTCGGTGATCGTGCCGCGGTCCGCGGTCACGTCGTGGGTGACCCAGCGGTTCACCGCGGCCTTCGACGCGTACGCCGACGCGTCGACCGCCTGCACCTGGAGCAGGCGCACCACGAACACGCCCATCACCAGCGTGAGCGCCACCGCCACCAGGCGGAGCCGCGGGCGGGGCCGGCCGAGCCTGACCACCCGCGGCGGCCGCGGCCGCCGCGGTGGCGGTACGGGGCGCCGCCTGCCGCCCTGCGGCGCCCCCGCCCGCACCGCGGGCCTCGGCCGGGGCCCTGGCCCCGGCCGGCGCCCGCCGGCCGGCGGCCGGGGCGCGCTCACCGGTCACCTCCGCACCGCGTGGCGGCCGGGCCGGCCGTCACCCGCGGGCCCGGGTGGGCGCCGCGGGCCGCCGCGAGGGGGGCCGGCCTGAACGAGCGGTTCACGCGGATCACCTGCCAGGAGTCGTCGGTGGGGCCGGGGGCGTCCCCGGAGGTGCGGACGCGGGGGGCCTCGGCGGGGCCGGCGGGGCCGTGGCCCGTTCCGGCGTGCCCAGCACGGAACCGCCGGGGCCGAGGAAGGCCGGGTTGCCGCCGGGGACCATGCCGAGCTGCCTGGCCTTGCGCTCCAGCGTGGCCGGAGCCCCGTACTGGTCGACCTCCTGCTGCAGTTGCTGCTGCTCGTCCGTGTACCCCGTGGTCTCGTTCTCCAGCTTGTTCAGCTGGAAGGAGTCCTGGTTGACCGCGGCGTTGAGCAGCAGCAGCGAGATCAGGCCACCGGCGAGCAGTGTCACGACAAGGATGACGAACGGGGCACGGGCCGCGGTTCCGGCCCGGCCGCGGACCGGGCTCACCTGGCCTCCTCGCGGATCCGCTCGGCGCCGCGCAGCCGGGCGGGCGCGGCCCGCCGGTTCTCGGCGATCTCGTCCTCGGTGGGCAGTTCCGCGCCACGGGTGAGCAGCCGCAACCGCGGCTGGTACTGCTCGGGCACCACGGGCAGCCCCGGCGGTGCGGTGTTCGCCGCGCCGGCCGCGAAGACCTGCTTGACCAGCCGGTCCTCCAGCGAGTGGTAGGCGAGCACCGCGATCCGGCCGCCCACCGCGAGCGCGCCGACCGCAGCGGGCACGGCCCGCTCCAGCACCGTCAGCTCGCCGTTGACCTCGATCCGCAGCGCCTGGAAGGTGCGCTTGGCCGGATTGCCGCCGGTGCGCTTGGCGGCCTGCGGCAGCGCGTCCCTGATCAGTTCGACCAGCCTGGCGCTGTTGCCGAACGGCTCGGCGTCCCGCTGCCGCACCACCGCGTCCACGATCTTGCGGGCGAACTTCTCCTCGCCGTAGCTGCGCAGGATGCGGACCAGGTCGCCCGGCGGGTAGGTGTTGAGCACCTCGGCGGCGCTGATCCCGGTGGTCTGGTCCATCCGCATGTCCAGCGGGGCGTCCTGCGCGTAGGCGAAGCCGCGGTCGGCCTCGTCGAGCTGCATGGACGACACGCCGAGGTCGAAGAGCACGCCCTGCACGCGCGGCACCGACAGCCCGGCCAGGACGTCAGGCAGCTCGTCGTAGACCGCGTGCACCAGGGTGGCCCGGTCGCCGAAGCGGGCCAGCCGCCGGCCCGAGAGCTTGAGCGCCTCGGGGTCGCGGTCCAGCGCGATCAGCCGGACGGCGGGGAAGGTGCTCAGCAGCGCCTCGCTGTGCCCGCCGAGGCCCAGCGTGGCGTCCACGACGACGGCGCCGGGTGCAGCCAGCGCGGGCCCCAGCAGGTCGAGGCAGCGCCGCAGCATCACCGGGACGTGCCGTGGCTCCGGTGGCTGCGGGGAGGTGTCGCTCATGGGGCCGGCCCTTCTCGGACGGTGCTGGCGCGCGGCCGGCCCGGGGGTGGCGGCCGACGGGTGGACGTAGAACCTGGTCCCCGCCCGCTCGGCAGAAACGTTCCCCTGGCACCGGGGAAGTGGTGCCAGCGCAACGGTGGAGCGGGAGGAGGCCGAGCCGTACGTCCGCGCGGGTGATTTCTCGGGACGAGCACGCGGGTGCGGGGCCGCGCTCACAGTAATCCGGGCGGAACCTCCTTCGACAGGGCCGAAAACGTGTCCTCCTGCGCCGCCAGATAATCGGCCCAGGCGGTCGCCGACCAGATCTCCACCCGGCTGTTGGCACCGATCACCGCGCAGTCGCGGACCAGACCCGCGTACTCCCGCAGCGGCTGCGGGACGGTCACCCGGCCCTGCCGGTCGGGGATCTCGTCGTGCGCGCCGGCGAACAGCACCCGCAGGTAGTCACGGGCGGACTTCGAGGTCAGCGGTGCCGCGGACAGCTGCTCGGTGGCCGCCTTGAAGCCGTCGACCGGCCAGACGCACAGGCACCGCTCCTGCCCGCGGGTGATCACCAGCCCCTCGGCCAGGGGCTCGCGGAAGCGGGCGGGCAGCACCAGGCGATGCTTGTCGTCCAGCCGCGGGGTGTACGTCCCGAGGAACATCGCACCTCCCGCGAACGCCACTTTTCACGCACCACTTCGCGCCACTTTACTCCACCATGCCCCACGGTCAACGTTCGGCAGGGGCGGGCGCGTCACCCTGCCGGGCGACCCCCGCAGCGCGCCCTGCCACCCCTGTGGGTTACATCACACCCCGCGCGATTGACCGGTTATTTTGCCGTTTCGTCGGATCTCACAGCAGGTGACCGCGGTGTCCGGGCCGTACCGTCAGAGCCATGTCGATATCTGCTGCAGGCGGGCCCTCCGAGACCTCGGCACCCGCCACCGCGTCGGTCACCGACCGACTGGTTGACGCCAACGCGCGGTACGCCGCCGAATTCCACGACCCGGGCATGGACGCCAGGCCGGTGCTCAAGGTCGCCGTCGTGGCCTGCATGGACGCCCGGATCGACCTGCACAAGGCCCTCGGCCTCGCTCTCGGCGACTGCCACACCATCCGCAACGCCGGCGGGGTGGTCACCGACGACACGATCCGCTCGCTGACCATCAGCCAGCGCGCCCTGGGCACCCGGTCGGTCGTGCTGATCCACCACACCAACTGCGGGATGCAGAGCATCACCGAGGACTTCCGCGGCGAGCTGGAGCGCGAGGTCGGCCAGCGGCCGACCTGGGCGGTGGAGTCGTTCACCGACCTCGACCAGGACGTCAGGCAGTCCATCGCCAGGGTCAGGACCTCGCCCTTCCTCGCCCACACCGACGACGTCAGGGGCTTCGTCTTCGACGTCCACACCGGCCTGCTGCGGGAAATCACGAACAAGTAACGGCAGGCGAGTGACGTGGGGTGCCGCGTAAGGGAAGAATGCACAGTGCGGCACCGCCTCGCTCGAAGCGAGCGGGACGCACATCGGGGAGGGCCGGTCCAGGGATGACCGTGTCCCGCGGAACATGGCCGAGGAGTACCGGGTGACGACCTTTGATGCACGCGCAAGCCTGAGTGATCTGACCACGACCGCGGACCGGGTTCGCCGCAGTGTGGAGAACGTGATCGAGGGCAAGCCCGAGGTCGTACGGGTTGCGCTGACGGTCCTGCTGGCGGAGGGGCACCTGCTGATCGAGGACGTGCCGGGCGTCGGCAAGACGATGCTGTCCAAGGCGCTGGCACGTTCGATCGACTGCTCGGTGCGGCGGATCCAGTTCACGCCCGACCTGCTGCCCTCCGACATCACCGGGGTGAGCGTCTTCGACCAGCAGCAGCGGGACTTCGAGTTCAAGCCCGGCGCGATCTTCGCGCAGATCGTGGTGGGCGACGAGATCAACCGTGCCTCGCCCAAGACGCAGTCGGCGCTGCTGGAGTCGATGGAGGAGCGCCAGGTCACCGTCGACGGCACCACCTACGAACTGCCCAGCCCCTTCATGGTGATCGCCACCCAGAACCCGGTGGAGATGGAGGGCACCTACCCGCTGCCCGAGGCCCAGCGGGACCGCTTCACCGCCCGGGTGTCCATCGGCTACCCGAGCCCGGACGCCGAGCTGAAGATGCTGGACACCCACGGCGGGGTCTCGCCGCTCGACGACCTCCAGCCGGTCGCGCACGCCCACGAGATCGTCAAGCTCATCGAGGCGGTCCGCCAGGTGCACGTCGCCGACCCGGTGCGGCGCTACGCGGTGACCCTGGTCGGCGCCACCCGCGAGCACCCCGACCTGCGGCTCGGCGCCTCGCCCCGGGCCACCCTGCACCTGATCAGGGCGGCCAGGGCCTCCGCCGCCCTGGACGGCCGGGACTTCGTCCTGCCCGACGACGTGCAGGCGCTGGCCTCCGCGGTCCTGGCGCACCGGCTGCTGCCGACCGCGCAGGCCCAGCTCAACCGGCGCACCCCGGAGCAGGTGGTGGCCGAGATCCTGCAGCGCGTCCCGGTCCCGGACCCGTCGGCCGGCCGCCGGCCGGGCATGCCGGGCTCCCGGGGCCTGTGATGGCCTCCCCCGCCGTTCCCCCGCCGCCCGCGCACCCGCCGTGGCAGCCCCCGCAGCCGCCGCAGGCGGGCGAGCCCGGCGACCCCGGCGGCGGGCGCCCCGCGGGCACCGGCGGCTTCCGTACCGCCCTCGGCGGGCTCACCACCCGCGGCAGGTCCTTCGTGGCCGCCGGTGTCGCCGCCGCGATATGCGCGTACGTGCTCGGGCAGCCCGACCTGCTGCGGGTCGGCCTGCTGCTCGCGGTGCTGCCGCTGGTGTGCGTCGCGGTGCTCTACCGCACCCGCTACCGGGTCGCGGGCAGCCGCCGCCTGTCGCCGTCCCGGGTGCCCGCGATGTCGGAGGCCCGGGTGCACCTGCGGGTGGACAACGTCTCGCGGATCCCCACCGGCCTGCTGATGCTCCAGGACCGGGTGCCGTACGTCCTCGGGCCGCGCCCGCGCTTCGTCCTCGACCGGGTCGAGCCCGGCGGGCACCGCGAGGTGTCCTACCGGGTGCGCTCCGACCTGCGCGGCCGCTACCCGCTCGGGCCGCTGCAACTGCGGCTCACCGACCCGTTCGGCATGTGCGAGCTGACCCGCTCCTTCAGCTCCTACGACACCCTCACCGTCGTCCCGCGGGTCGAGCCGCTGCCGCCGGTGCGGCTGGCCGGCGAGGCCAACGGCTACGGCGAGAGCCGCACCAGGGCGCTGGCCTTCGCCGGCGAGGACGACGTCATCCCGCGCGGCTACCGGCACGGCGACGACCTGCGCCGGGTGCACTGGCGCTCGACCGCGAAGTACGGCGAGCTGATGGTGCGCCGCGAGGAGCAGCCGCACCGGGCGCGCTGCACGGTGCTGCTCGACACCCGCGCCCGGGCCTACTTCGGCTCCGGACCCGACTCGGCCTTCGAATGGGCGGTGTCCGGCGCCGCGTCGGTGTCCACCCACATGCTGGAGCGCGGCTACGCGGTCCGGCTGCTGACCGACACCGGCAGCAGCGTGCCCGGGCCCGAGGGCACCGCCGGATTCGGCGGCGACTCCTCGGACATGGCGGGCGTCCTGCTCGACACCCTCGCGGTGGTGACCCATTCAGACGGCGAGACACTGTCGGCGGCGTACGAGACGCTGCGGTCGGCGAGCGAGGGACTGGTCGTGGCCTTCCTCGGCGACCTGGACGAGGAGCAGGCGGCCGGTGTCGCCCGGATAAGGCAACGGGCGGGCGGCGCGGTCGCGTTCGTGCTGGACAGCGACGGCTGGGTGGCCGTGGACGACGCCGGGCGGCTGGTGCCGGTCGACGACGCGCAGGCCGTACCCGCCGAGGAGCAGAACGGCACCAGGCGCGCGGTGCGGATGCTGCGCGAGGCGGGTTGGACGGTGGTGGAGGTCGCGGCCGGCGACGCGCTGCCGGAACTGTGGCAGCGGGCCGACCGTTACCGCACGCGGGAGGAGTCCCCGGACTCGCCCCAGGGACGGCACGAAGCGGGGGCGACGACATGAGCGGACGCGCGCGGCTGACGGTTTTCGCGGCACTGGCCTCGCTGATGGCGGCGGCCGCGCTGCTGCCGCTGGCCAGCCCCCGCGGCTGGTATGTCAAGGCGCTGCTGTGCGTGGTGCTGCAGGCCGGGGTGGGCGCCGCGGCCCGCCGGGTGCCGCTGGCCAGGCCGCTGACGATAGCGGCCCAACTGCTGGTCTCGGTGCTGGTGCTGACCGTGATGTTCGCCCCGCACCAGGCGGTCGGCGGTGTGCTGCCGGGTCCGCAGGCCTTCCGGCAGCTCGGCCAGCTGGTCCAGGACGGGATGAACGACGTCACGAACTTCGCGATCCCGGCGCCGGTCACCCCCGGCATCAGGTTCCTGCTGGTCGGCGGGGTGCTGCTGATCGCACTCGCGGTCGACGCGATCGCGGTGACGTACAACAGCGCGGCACCGGCCGGGCTGCCGCTGCTGGCCCTCTACGCGGTCGCCGCGGGCCTGGAGGAGGGCGGCAGCCAGTGGCTGTACTTCCTGATCGCCGCCGCAGGCTATCTGCTGCTGCTGCTCGCCGAGGGCCGCGACCGGCTGTCCCGCTGGGGGCGGGTCTTCGGTGGCGCGCCCCGGCAGGGCAGCTGGGCCGGTCCGGCCGGCGCGGCGGGCGGCGGCGCGCCGCTGGCCCCGGTGCGTACCGGCCGGCGGATCGGCGCGATGGCGCTGGGTATCGCTGTGGTACTGCCCGTGGTGCTGCCGTCGCTGAGCGGCGGCCTGCTGGGCTCCACCGGCGGCGGCAGCGGTGACGGCCTGGGCGGCGGGGTCGGCAACGTCACCTCGGTACGCCCCGAGGTGGCGCTGCAGGACTACCTGAACCAGCCGGACAACCGCGAGGTGATGACCTACAAGACCAGCTCCCCCGACGCCAGCGCGATGTACCTGCGGATCGTCTCGCTCGACCAGTTCGACGGCACCCAGTGGTCGGCCTCCAAGGACGACAAGCTGGACATCCCCGAGACGCTGCCGACGCCGCAGGGCCAGGGCGCGGATGTGAAGTACACCGACGTCGACACCTCCGTGTCGGTGGACCGGGACTACTCGCAGGGCTGGCTGCCGATGCCGTACCCGGCGAGCAGCGTGCAGGTCAGCGGTGACTGGCGCTACCAGCCCGAGGGCCGGATGGTCATCGGGGACCACGGGCAGACCACGGCGGGCCTGCAGTACCAGGTCACCAGCATGCAGCTGAACCCGACCGCCGCCCAGCTCGCGACGGCGCCGCCGGCCAGCGGGCGGATCGCCGAGCAGTACGAGAAGGTGCCGGACTCGCTGCCGGGGATCGTGGCGGCCACCGCCCGGCAGGTGACGCAGTCGGCGACCACCGACTACCAGCGGGCCCTGGACCTCCAGCGGTACTTCACCTCGGGGCAGTTCGTCTACGACACCGAGGCCAAGTCCGGTACCGGCGTGGACGCCATCGCCCGCTTCCTGCAGACCAAGAAGGGCTTCTGCGTGCACTTCGCCTTCACCATGGCGGCGATGGCACGCACCCTGCACATCCCGGCGCGGGTCGCGGTCGGCTTCACCCCCGGCTCGCTGACCACCGACGGTTCGATGTCGGTCGGCCTCAAGGACGCCCACGCCTGGCCCGAGCTGTACTTCCAGGGCATCGGCTGGACCCGCTTCGAGCCGACGCCCTACCGCGGCACCCCGCCGTCCTACACGCTGGCGACCAGCACCGCGGGCGGCAGCGACACCCCCGACCCGAGCCAGCACGGCCAGGGCAGCACGGCCCGGCCTACCCCGACCGCCCCGTCGAACTGCGGCGGGCACAACCTCGACCAGCCCAGCTGCGGGGCGGCTGCTGCCGCCGGCAGCGGCGGTTCTGGCGGCTCCGGCGTGGACGGCCCGCGGCTGGCAGGGATCTTGCTGCTCGCGCTGCTTGTGCTGCTGTTGCCCACGCTGCCAGTGCTGTGGCGCAGCCGGGTGCGGTCCAGACGCCTGGGCGGTGGCCGGGAGAAGGGCGCCGGGCTGGCGCTGTCCGCCTGGGAGGAGGTGCTCGACACCGGGTGGGACTACGGCATCCCACCGGACGAGTCCGAGACGCCACGGCGGGCGATGGCCCGGCTGGTCACCGAGGGTCACCTCAGCGGTTCCGCCGCCGAGGGGGCCGGCTCGCTGGCCACGGCGGTGGAGCGCACGCTGTACGCGCCGAGGCCGCAGCCCGCGACGGGGCTGGCGGCCGACGTCCACGCCGTCCGGGCCGGGCTCTACGCCTCCGCGTCCCGCGGCGCCCGCTTCCGCGCCCGCTTCTTCCCGCGCTCCTTCGCCCGGGTCGTGTGGCAGCTGTCGGCCTCCGCCTCGGCGGCGTCCGAGCGCCTGGCCCGCACGACCGACCGCCTGACAACCCCCGTCCGCCGCCGCTGGGCCCGCCAGCCCTGAACAAACCGCCGGGGGCGCCCTTTCCGGTCCGGGGTGCCCCCCCGGGGCGGGGACCCTCCCGGCTGGGGGCGCCCTTCCGCGCGCCGCGCGACGCCAGCGGTTCCCCGACACCGGGGGGCCCTCAGGGGCGCCTTTTCCGCTGGGGGTGCCCTTCCGCGCGCCGCGCGAGGCCAGCGATCCCCTGACGCTGGAGGGTGCCCCTCAGGGGCGCGGGGAACTGCGCGACAAGCCACTACCGGGGGCGCGGATCGTCACCGGCCGAAAGGGGCTGTTGCTGTCGAAGCCGGACCACCGGCCGGTGGTGGGCTGAGCGCGCAGTTCGCCGCGCCCCTGGTGGGCACCCCCTTGCTGAAGGGGAACCGCAAGCCTCGCGCAGCGCGGGGAAGGGCGCCCCCTACGCGAGGGGAACCGCGAAGCCACCGCGGCCAGCGGATGGGCAGCCCCTGCGGAAGGGGAACCGTCGAGGCACCGCGGCCAGCGGGTGGGTACCCGGGCGGGGGGAAGGGCTACTGGCCCTGTTCGTCGCGGCGGCGCTGCCACCGCTCCTCGATGCGGTCCATGACCTTGCCCTTGCGGGGCTGGTGCCGGCGGGCGAGCCGGCCGCGGGCAGCGGCGGGAGCCGGCTGCTCCCCCGGCTTGCCGGCCTTGCGCCACCCGGTCACGGCGAGCACCGCGCACACGAGCATGACGAGGAAGCCTGCCACGCCGACCCAGGTCAGCTTGGCGATCATGCCGCCCATGAGCAGCGCGACACCGACCAGAAACCCTGCGACGGCCAGGTAGATCCGGCGCCGGGTGAACGTGCGCAGCCCGGTTCCCTCAAGCGCCGACGCGAACTTGGGATCTTCGGCGTACAGCGCTCGCTCCATCTGCTCGAGCATGCGCTGCTCGTGCTCCGAGAGCGGCACGGAGACCTCCTACTCGTCGGTCGCTGAGGCGACCGGTCCGACCCTTTCAGGATAGGCAGGGAATCGCCCCCGTGAAACCCACCCCGGTGCGCCAACCCGACGGGTGCTTCATTCCCCGTCCGCTGCCGCGTCATGCCAGCATACGGTCAGGAATGGCGCGACGGGCGGGCTGTGACGCAGTCCCCGGACGCCACCCCGCACGTGGCGGCGGGGCCGGGACCGTGGCCGGCCCGTACGGGGGCGCGGGGCGGCCGCTCAGTCCCGTTCGGCGAGCACATGCAGCTGGGTGGCGACAGCATGGAAACCGGGGTCCTCCGCGGCCGCCAGCTCCAGCCTGAGCAGCGCGTCCAGCGCGCCCGGCTCGGTGTCGACCAGGACCCCCGGCACCAGGTCGGCGAAGATCCGCACGCCGTGCACGGCGGCGGCCCGCAGCCCCGCGTCGGTCACCAGCCGGGTGAGCTCCTCCGCGGTGAAGCGGCGGGGCAGCGAGTCCCCGCTGCCCCATCGCCCGTCCGGGTCGCCCAGGGCGTGCTGGGCCTCGGCGAAGTGCCCGGCCAGTGCCCTGGCCAGGACGGCCCCGCCGCGGCCCGCAGCGAGCAGGCTGAGCGCCCCGGCCGGCCGCAGCGCGCCGGCGACGTGGCTGACGCCCTCGGCCGGGTCGTCGACGTATTCCAGCACCCCGTGGCAGAGCACCATGTCGTAACCGGCGGGGGTGATCACGTCGAGCAGCCCCTGGACGTCGCCCTGGACGCCGCTGACCCGCTCCGTGACGCCGGCCTCGGCGGCCCGCCGCTCCAGGGCGAAGAGCGCGTCGGGGCTGGGGTCGACGACGGTGACCCGGTGGCCGAGGCGAGCGACGGGCACCGCGAAGTTGCCGGTGCCGCCGCCGGTGTCCAGCACGTCGAGGACCTCGGTGTCGGCCGCCTTGGCCCGCCGCTCCAGCGCGTCACGCAGCACTTCCCAGACCACGGCGGTTCGCAGGCTGGCTCGGGGACGCATCGGGTCCACCCCTCCTTGACGGGACATGGCGGACGGCTCCTCGCGGCTGCGGGTGACTGGTGCGGCTCCAACTCTATGGCCTGTCGACGGGATACCCGTGGGGCCGCGCGCCGGTCACTCCGCCGCGGGCGCGGCCACCAGCGGCGGTGCGCCGTCCAGGGCGGGGCTGAGCAGCAGCATGCGCTCCACCAGCCGCAGGAACACCGTGACGGCACGGACCAGGTCGTCGGCCTCCCGCGGTCCGGCAGCGGTGGCTATGCCGGCGTCCGCCCTGGCCCGGCGCTCGGCGCCGGCGGCGAACAGCGCGCTCCACTCGGACAGTTCGGGCGCGATCTCGGGCAGCACCTCCCAGACGCTGCGGATCCTGCGGCGGTTTCGCGGGGTGTCCTCGGGCCTGCCGCGGGCGGCGAGCACCGCGGCGGCGGTGTGCAGGGCGGCGAGGTGGGCGGTGGCGTACCTCTCGTGGGGGGCGTCGAGCCCGGCGGCCTCGGTGAGTCCGTGGTGTGCCTGGGTGAGCAGGTCCAGGGCGGCGGGTGACGCGGCGGCGCGGCGCAGCACAGGGTGGACGTCGCTGACCGGGATTGCCATGGCGAGCCTCACTTTCTCCGTACGTGTGTCCGTACCCCCCATACTGGGGCCCACCACTGACAATCGGCTCCGACCTGGGAACACCGCCTCTTCCCCGATGATCGGGCCACGGCCCGGCGCGGGCGGGCAGAATCGGGTGCCATGAGCACCGCACGACGCCAGGCCACCCGCCGCAAGCTCTACGCGGCGGCCGTCACTCTCATCGCCGAGCAGGGTTTCTCCGCCACCACCGTCGAGGAGATCGCCGAGCGGGCGGGGGTCGCCAAGGGCACCGTCTACTACAACTTCGCCAGCAAGAACGACCTGTTCGAGGAGCTGCTGCGGGACGGTGTGGGCCGGCTGCGCGACGCGCTGCGGCAGGCGGCGACCGCCGCCACGGCCTGCGGCGGCGGCGGGGTGGACGCGCTGGACGCGCTGATCCACGCCGGGTTGGGCTTCATCGTCCGCCACCCGTCCTTCACCCAGCTCTACGTGGCCGAGCTGTGGCGGACCAACCGGGCCTGGCAGGACACCTTGACGACGGTGCGGCGGCAGGCGGTCTCGGTGGTCGAGGAGGTGCTGAGCGCGGCGGTGGCGGCGGGCGAGCTGAGCGAGGACATCGACGTCCAGCTGACCGCGTCCGCGCTGTTCGGCATGGTGCTGGTGGCGGCCCTCGACTGGCAGGCGTTCCAGCCGGAACGCAGCATCGACGACGTGCACGCGGCACTGTCGCGGTTGCTCCAGGGCCGGGTCGGCGGCGCGGCGCTCGGCGCGGCGGCGCCACGGTCCTGACGGCCGGGGGAAGCCGGGGGCCTGGGGGCGCCGGAAAAGTCGAGTGCGCTGTCCTGGCATGAACCGGTCCCCCACCGAACCGTGCCGGGACAGCGCCTCCCCCGTGCAACCCCCCTGTGACGACCAGGCGCGCCGCCCCACCGCCGCCCCGTGTCGGCGGTGCGGTTGGCGTGCCCGTCCGCAGCTCCACTCTGTCGTTCCTGCGGGTGACGGGCCATCGGTGCGGGTACTCAATGGTGCGTCTAGGTAGTGATACTCAGATCCGGGCGCTTTCACTCACGTTCCCTCACATCCGCTCGCGACTGCGGCCGTTCTGGCTAGAGTTCCGCACATGTCCGTACTCCCGCTGGTCTTCACCAGTGGCTGGGCGAGCGGTATCAACTCCTACGCCGTCGTGCTGCTGCTGGGTCTGATGGGCGCCACCGGCGCCACCGACGAGGTCCCGCAGTCGCTGCAGCACCCCGATGTGCTGGTGATAGCCGCGCTGCTCTACCTCATAGAAGCCGTCGCCGACAAGATCCCTTACGTCGACACCATGTGGGACGCGGTGCACACCGTGGTCCGGCCGGTCGCGGGAGCTGTGGTGGCCGCGCTGCTGGCAGGCCACGACGGCTCGCTGCCGCAGGTCGCGGCGGCCGCGGTCGGCGGTTCCACCGCGCTGGCCAGCCATCTGGTGAAGGCCGGCACCAGGATGGCGGTCAACACATCGCCCGAGCCGTTCAGCAACATCGTGGTGAGCCTGGCCGAGGACTCCGGGGTGGCGGCGCTGGTGGTCTTCGCGCTGTTCCACCCGGTGGCGGCGGCGGTGATCTCCGGCACCCTGCTGGTGCTCGGCCTGGTGACGGTGGTCTTCCTCTTCTCCCGCATCCGGCGCTTCCTGCGGCGCAGGCGGGAGCGCCGTGCGGCCCGCCCGGGCGGCGGCACCCCGGCTGCCGTCTGAGCCCGGGGCCGCCGCTACAGTCCGTGGCATGGCACGGATTGCGGTGATCGGCGCGGGCATGGCGTCACTGGCGGCGGCGGCCCGGCTCGGCGTCGCGGGCCACCAGGTGGTGGTACTCGAACGCACCGGCACCTTCGGCGGCGGGGTGGGCAGGCTGGCCAGGGACGGCTTCGCCTTCGACACCGGCCCCGGCCTGCTGACGCTGCCCGCGGTCTACCGCGACCTGTTCGTCAAGACCGGCAAGCGCTCGCTGGAGGACGCCGTCGGCCTGGTCGAGGTGGACCCGGCGAGCCGCCATGTCTTCGCCGACGGTACGGATCTCACGCTGCCCAACGCCTCCCGCTCCGGGACGATCGCCGCCATGGACGCCGCCTTCGGCGCGGGCAGCGGTGAGCGCTGGAGCGACCTGGTGGTCAGGGCACGGGAGACCTGGGAGGTCATGCGGCGGCCCCTGCTGGAGGAGGCGCTGCCCGCGGACCCCGCGCTCTTCGCCCGCGACCCGTATCCGGCGCTCAGGCGGGGCTTCGGCCCGGGCCGCGGCCGGCCGTCGCTGGCCAGGGTCGCGGCCGCGGAGTTGCGCGACCCGCGGCTGGTGGCGCTGCTGGAGAGCCATCTGCTGGCCCACGGCGTCGACCCTCGGGAGGGACCGGCGTCCGCGGCGGTGCTGCCGTATCTGGAGGCGACCTTCGGCGTCTGGTACGTGCGCGGCGGGGTGCGGGAGCTGGCGCGGGCGGTGTACGAGCGGTGCTTGGAGCGCCGGGTCGAGTTCCGTTTCGACACCGAGGTGTCGGGCCTGCTGGTGGCGGACGGCCGCGCGGCGGGCGTGCGGCTGGCCGGCGGCGGCGAGGTGGCGGCCGACGTGGTGGTGGCCGGGGCCCCGGTGCCTGCCGCCCCCGGGGACGCGGGGATCAGCGGCGCCGGCGGGGGCTCCCCGGCGCGGCCCGGGCCGCAGAGCGGGGCCGGGCGCTGCACGGTGCATCTGGCGCTGCGCGGCTCGCGCCCGTCGGGGACGGCGCACCGCACGGTGGTGCACGCGGCGGACCGGGTCCGGGCGCTCGACTGGGTGTTCGCCCGCCGTCCCGGGCCGCTGCCGCCGGCCGGTGCGCTGACGGTGACCGTGCTGCGGCCGGACGACCCGGCGACGCGGCCGGACGAGGGGCACGAGGCGGTGACGCTGACCGCGGTGGTGCCCGCGCACGATGCGGCGCGCACCTCCGCGCGGACGGTGGACTGGAGCGCGCCGGGGGCCGCGGAGTCCTTCGCGGACCTGATGGTGGCCGCCGCGGAGCGGGCGGTGCCCGGGCTGCGGGCCCGGGAGCTGTGGCGGGAGGTCCGCACGCCGGTGGACCTCCAGCGGGAGACCGGGGTGGCCGGCGGGGCGGTGCCCGCGCCTTCGCTGGCCGGGGCGGCAGGGGCGCTGCTGCGCTCGCCGAACCGGACGCCCCTGCCGGGTCTCTACCTGGTCGGCGGCTGGGCCCACCCCGGTGGCGGGCTGCCGCACGCGGGGATGTCGGCGGCGATCACCGCGGACCTGATCGCCGGCGGTCCCGGCGGCAGCCGCTGAGCGATCGGCGTCACACATGACCGCCTCCCAAGATCGTTAATCGGGCGCCCGCCCGAATTCAACCCATCGGGCGGTTGTGCCCGCAGGCCCTCCCGGAGCGACCGGCTGATCACTTAGCGTGATCGCAGGCCCTTTGCTCTCCTCACGGAAGGCCTTACCGACATGCCGCAGCCCTTCGAGCTCCCGCAGTTCTACGTCCCGTATCCGGCCCGCCTCAACCCCCATCTGGACCGCGCGCGCGTGCACACCAAGGCGTGGGCGCGCGAGATGGACATGCTGGAGGGGTCCGGCATCTGGGAGGAGTCCGACCTCGACTCGCACGACTACGCGCTGCTGTGCGCCTACACCCATCCCGACGCCTCCGGTCCGGAACTGGACCTGATCACCGACTGGTATGTGTGGGTGTTCTTCTTCGACGACCACTTCCTGGACATCTTCAAGCGCAGCCAGGACATGGCCGGAGCGAAGCAGTATCTGGACCGGCTGCCCGCCTTCATGCCGGTCGACCTCGCCCAGCCGGTGCCCGAGCCGACCAACCAGGTGGAGGCCGGCCTCGCCGACCTCTGGGCGCGTACGGTCCCCGCGATGTCGGACGGCTGGCGGCGACGCTTCGCGGAGAGCACCCAGTATCTGCTGGAGGAGTCGCTCTGGGAGCTGGACAACATCAGCGCGGGCCGGGTGTCCAACCCGATCGAATACATCGAGATGCGCCGCAAGGTGGGTGGCGCGCCCTGGTCGGCCAACCTGATCGAGCACGCGGCGGCGGCCGAGGTGCCCGCGGTGATCGCCGCCAGCCGCCCGATGCGGGTGCTGCGGGACACGTTCGCCGACGGCGTCCATCTGCGCAACGACCTGTTCTCCTACCAGCGGGAGACCGAGCAGGAGGGCGAACTGGCCAACGCGGTGCTGGTGTTGGAGCGGTTCCTCGGCATCAGCACCCAGGAGGCCGCAGATCGGGTCAACCAGCTGCTGACGTCCCGCCTCCAGCAGTTCGAGCACACCGCCTTCACCGAGGTCGAACCGCTGGCCGACCAGTACGGCCTGGGCCCCAAGGAGCGGCGCGACGTCTTCGCCTACGTCAAGGGCCTCCAGGACTGGCAGTCCGGCGGCCACGAGTGGCACATGCGCTCCAGCCGGTACATGAACGGGGCCGGGGACGGCGCCGCGGAGGCGGTGACCGGCGCCGGGGAGCAGGCCGGGCGGCCAGGACCGACCGGCCTGCGGGGACCGACCGGGCTCGGCACCTCGGCAGCCGGGGTGGTCGGGTCGCTGGCCGCGACCATGCCGCAGCGGATGCGCAGTTTCAGCCACGTGCCGTTCCAGCAGGTCGGCGCGGTGCCGCTGCCGGAGATCCCGATGCCGTTCGAGACCCGGCTCAGCCCCTTCCTCGACGCCGCCCGCACGCACAACCTGGCCTGGGGCAAGCGGATGGGGATGCTGGACCCCGAACCGGGCTTCCCGGTGCCCGGCGGCCTGTGGACACCCGAGAAGCTGGTGGAGTACGACTTCGCGCTGTGCGCGGCCGGCATCCACCCCGACGCCGAGCGGGACGCCCTCGACCTGACCACCGACTGGCTGACCTGGGGCACCTACGGCGACGACTACTACCCGGTGGTCTTCGGCCGGTCCCCCGACATGACGGCGGCCCGGCACACCACGGACCGCTTCGGCCTGTTCATGCCGCTGGACGCGGGCCCGGTGCCGCCGCCGGTGACCGCGCTGGAGCGGGGCCTGGCAGACCTGTGGCAGCGCACCGCGGGGCCGATGACACCGGAGGCCCGGCGCACCTTCCGCGCCGCCATCGACGACATGACGGAGAGCTGGCTGTGGGAGCTGGCCAACCAGAAGCAGAACCGGATCCCCGACCCGGTCGACTACATCGAGATGCGCCGCAAGACCTTCGGGTCCGAGCTGACCATGAGCCTGTCCAGGCTCGGCCACGGCGGCACGCTCTCGCCGGAGGTCTACCGCTCCCGCCCGGTGCGGGCGATGGAGGCCGCCGCGACGGACTTCGCGTGCCTGCTCAACGACGTGTTCTCCTACCAGAAGGAGATCCAGTTCGAGGGCGAGATCCACAACGCGGTGCTGGTGGTGCAGAACTTCCTGGACTGCGGTCCCGAGGAGGGTATGCGGGTGGTGGGCGGCCTGATGGCCGAGCGGATGGCGGAGTTCCAGCACATCACCGAGACCCAACTTCCCGCGCTCTTCGAGGAGTTCCAGCTGGACGGGGCCGCGCGGCGGGCGCTCCAGGGCTATGCGCAGGAGCTGCGGGACTGGCTGGCGGGCATCCTGACCTGGCACCGCGGCTGCCACCGCTACGAGGAGGAGGCGCTGCTGCGGCACTTCCCGTCAGCGGCGTCGGTCCCGCGGCCGGCGTCCGCCCCGGCCGCCGAGGCGGTCGCACCGGTGCCGTCGGCCGCCCCCGGCTGGGGTGTCCCGGCCGGGCTCGGCACCTCGGCGGCCCGGTTGCCGTCGCTGCTGGGCCGCCGCTGACGGCCCGGCAGCGGGCGGCTCAGTAGCGGTAGGGGTCGTAGGGGTCGGCGTACTGCGGTTGCTGCTGCTGGTTGTCGTAGGGCTGCTGCTCGTACGGCTGCTGCGGCTGCTGGTATCCCTGCTGCTGGCCCGGCTCGTACGGCGCCTGCTGCTGCGGGATGTAGGGCTGCTGCTGCTCCTGCTGGTAGGGGTGGCCGTAGCCGTAAGGGTCGGCCGGCGGCTGGGGCTGCGGGGTCCAGTCGCCGGTGGCCTGGGCGTAGTCGTAGCCGGCGGCGGGCTGCTGCTGGTAGCCGCCCTGGTCGTAGCCGTAGGCCTGCTGCTGACCGCCGTACTGGGCGGCGGCCTGGTCGCCGCCCCAGCCGCCGGCGTCGGTGTAGCCGCCGTTCTGGGCGTCCTGGCCGTTCTGGTAGCCGTAGGAGGCCGCCGCGGGCTGCTGGCCGGTGCCCCAGTCCTGGTAGCCCTGGTTGCCCTGGCCGCCCTGGTTGCCGTAGTCCTGGTAGCCGCCGCCGGCGTAGGGGTCGGCGCTGTAGGCCGGCGGGCCGTCGTAGGCCGGGTATTCGCCGCTGTCCTCGTGCAGCGGGACCGGCTGGTAGACGTCCTCCCGGGCACCCACCGGGTCGGCGATCCGGTCGGCGCCGACGGCCGGCTGCCCACCGGTGCCGCTGTCGGCGCCGGCCGCGGCGAAGTCGTCCTCCTCCACCGGGCCGACCTCGAGAACCGGTTCGGGGCGTGCCGCGCCGCCCTTGCGACGCCGGCTGGAACCGGGCTGGCCGCCCAGCGCCCAGCCGGTGGAGAAGCCGCGCTTGTACGACAGGGTGACGAAGGTCTGCCCGGTGCCGAACGCGAGGGCGCCCAGCACGATGACCACGACCTGACCCATCCCGACCCCGGCGACCACCCCGAGGAAGCCGCAGAAGGCCAGCACCCGGAAGCGCAGCCGCGCCTTGTACTGGAGCAGCACTTCACCGAGCAGCCACAGCGCGACGATGCCGAACGCGATGTAGAGCACCGCGTAGCCCATGTGCCCACTTCCTCACCCAGGAGCCGCAGCGCGCATCACGCCCGCTGGTGCAGTCCCAGATTCTCGTAGATCTCCAGAGATGCCGTGGAGTGGTTAAGAGTAATGAAGTGCAGCCCGGGAATGTCCTCGGCCATCAGACGGCGGCACATCTCGGTGGTGAACTCGATGCCGATGGCCCGGACCGCCGCCGGGTCGTCCTGGACGGCGAGGATGCGTTCGGCCAGGTCGGGCGGGAAGGGCGCGTTGCCGAGCTGGGAGAACCGCTCGATCTGCCGGACGTTGGTGACCGGCATCACCTCGGGGATGATCGGGGTGCTGCAGCCCGCCGCGTCCACCCGGTCGCGCAGCCGCAGGTAGGCGTCCGCGTCGAAGAACATCTGGGTGATGGCGAAGTCCGCGCCCGCCCGGCACTTGTCGAGGAAGTACCGGGTGTCGTCCGCCGCGTCGGTGGAGCGCGGGTGCATCTCGGTGAAGGCGGCGACGCCCACGCAGAAGTCGCCGGACTCCTTGATGAGGGAGACCAGTTCCGCCGCGTAGGTGAGGCCCTCGGGGTGCGGGACCCACTCGCCGAGCGGGTCGCCGGGCGGGTCGCCGCGGACCGCGAGGATGTTGCGGATCCCGGCGTCGGCGTACTGCCCGATGATGTTGCGCAGCTCGGCGACCGAGTGGTTCACCGCTGTCAGGTGGGCGCACGGGGTGAGCGTGGTGTCCGAGACGATCCGGTCGGTGGCGCGGACCGTGCCCTCCCGGGACGAGCCGCCGGCACCGTAGGTGACCGAGACGAAGGTCGGCCGGACCGCCTCGATCCGGCGGATCGCGTTCCACAGCGTCCGCTCGCCCTTCTCGGTCCTGGGCGCGCCGAATTCGAAGGAGTAGGACTGGTGGCCCGACGCGAGCAGCTCACGGATGGTGACCGCTCGGTCGGATCGGGTGGACGAGGTTCCCAGGGCCATGTCTGCAGGCTAACCGTGGTTGGCGACCGAGGGTCACCGCGGCGGCGAATATGCCCGATTACGGCTGCTCAGCGTCCACTCTGTGGACAGGCTGTGTCGTATGAGCGGACCGCGGCCGCCAGCTCCCGCGCCGCCGCGAAGGGATCCGCGGCCTCGGTGACAGCCCGTACCACCACGATCCGGCGGGCGCCGGCGTCCAGCACCTGGCCGACGGTGCCCGCGTCGATGCCGCCGATCGCGAACCAGGGACGGTCGGGGCCCAGGCCGGCCGCGTAACGCACCAGGTCAAGGCCGGGGGCCGGGCGGCCCGGCTTGGTGGGCGTGGGCCACACCGGCCCGGTGCAGAAGTAGTCGGCGCCCGGTTCGGCCGCGGCCGCCGACACCTCGTCCTCGGCGTGGCAGGAGCGGCCGATGACCACCCCGTCGCCCAGCAGGGCGCGCGCGGCCGGCACCGGAAGGTCGCCCTGCCCCAGGTGCAGGACGTCCGCGCCGGCCGCATGGGCCACGTCGGCCCGGTCGTTGACCGCCAGCAGCCTGCCGTGCCGGCGGCACGCGGCCGCCAGCACGGTGAGCGCCGCCAGCTCCTCCCGGGCCTCGATGCCCTTGTCCCGCAGCTGGATCACGTCCACCCCGCCGGCCAGCACCGCGTCGGCGAACTCCGCGAGGTCGCCGCGCCCGCTCCTGGCGTCGGTGCACAGATACAGCCGGGCGTCCGCCAACCGCTCCCGGGCGGTGCTGCTGATGGTCATAAGGTCGGCTCCCCGGGGGCGTGCGGCGGCCAGGGCCGCCGCGGGCTACACGGCGAGCGCCTGCGCGCGGCGCTTCACCTCGGTCCCGCGATTCTCGCGCAGCGCCTGGGCGGGGGTGCCGGGCAGGGTGTCATCGGCGGTGAAGAGCCATTCGAGGGCCTCCTCGTCCGAGAACCCGTCGTCCTTGAGGACGGTGAGCGTGCCGGACAGGCCCTTGATGATCTTCCCGTCACCGATGAAGTCGCTCGGGACCATCAGCACCCGGTTCTCCCCGCGGCGGACCGCGATCAGCTGGCCCTCCTTGATCAGCGGCCGGATGCGGGTGATGTCGAGTCCCAGGCGCTCGGCGACCTCGGGCAGGGTGAGCCAGGAGGGCACGAGTGCATCGATGTGTGCGTCAACAGACGAGAAAACTGTCACGGAACAAGCCTGCCACCTGCCACCGACAAGCGCCGCAGGGCACCGCCGTCCGGGCACCGCCGTCCGGGCGCCGCCGTCCGGGCGCCGCGGCTTTCCGCTCGGGGCGCGGCCCGGCGCTCCGCTCAGCGGGCCGCGGACATCAGCGGGATCGACGGGTCCGCCGCCAGGGCCTGATCCACCGTCGCCGAACGGCTGATCAGCTTACGGGCCTGCGTCAGGTCGCGCGGCCGGTCCAGTGCGAGCACCGCGGTGAGCCGGTCGCCGCGCAGCCAGCACACCGACCAGGACCCGGACGACGGGTCGCCGCGCATCAGCAGCGTGTCGTCGTCGGTGTGGTGGCCTGCGTACTGCACGAACCGCCCGAACTGCTCGGACCAGAAGTACGGCACCGGGTCGTAGCGCTCGTCCCCGCCCAGCACGTTGGCCGCGGCCGTGCGCGGGCCCTGCAGTGCGTTGTCCCAGTGGTGGATCAGCAGCCGCTCGCCGTAGCGGGCGGAGGGGAAGGAGGCGCAGTCGCCGACGGCGAGGACGTCGGGGGCGGTCGTACGCAGCCGGTCGTCGGCCAGCACCGCGCTGTCGGCGCCGAGCTTCACGCCGGAACCGGCCAGCCAGCCCGTCGCGGGCCGGGCGCCGATCCCCACCACGACGGCGCCGGCCGCCAGCCGGCTGCCGTCCGCGAGCACGACGGCTCCCGGCTCGACGGCGTAAACGGCGGTGCCGGTGCGCAGCTCGACGCCGGCTTCCTCGTACCAGGACCGCATGTGCGAGGTGATCACCGCGGGCAGCGCGTCGGCCAGCGGCCGGTCGGCGGCCTCCACGACAGTCACCTCGCAGCCGGCCTGGCGGGCGGCGGTCGCGAACTCCGCGCCGATCCAGCCGGCCCCGACCACGATCACCTGCTGGCGGGCGTCCAGCACCGGGCGCAGGGCGGCCGCGTCGTCCAGCGTGCGCAGCAGGTGCACCCCGGGCAGGCCCGCGGTCCCCGGCAGGGCGACCGGATACGCGCCGGTGGCCAGCACGAGGTGGTCGTAGCCGACGGGTCCGGCGTCCGTGATCACCTCGCGGCTCGCGGTGCGGAGCGCCTGCGCGCGCACGCCGAGCCGGAGGTCGACGCCTAGGGCGTCGAAGTCCACGTCGAAGCGGATGTTGTCGACCGGGGCGCCGTCGCCGTCGGCGTCGCCGCCCAGCAGCACCGCCTTCGACAGCGGCGGGCGGTCGTACGGGGGGTGCCGTTCGTCGCCGAGCAGGGTGATCCCCTCGCGCCAGCCGAGCTCGCGCAGCGACATGGCCGTCCGGACTCCGGCCATTCCGGCCCCGACGATCACCACGGTGGCGCTGCGCTTGCTCACGTACTCACCGTAACGCCCCCGGTGGCCCGGGGGTGGGACTGGGGCGAACGCGCCACGCGCGCTCCTGCGCTCGCGCGCTCAGGGGGGTGCCACTTGCTGTGGCGGGGCCGGTTCGCGTGCGACTTGGGCTGGGCGCGCAGTTCCCCCGCGCCCTGGGGGGTGGCACTTGCTGTCGCGGGGCCGGTTCCCCGACGTGTTGCGCTGGGCGCGCAGTTCCCCGCGCCCCTGGGGGTGGGTGCCACTTGCTGTCGCCGTGCGACTGACCCCGCGCCCGGGCTGGGCGCGCCAGTTCCCCGCGCCCCCGGAGGTGGGTGGCACTTGCTGTCGCGGGGCGGGGATAGGGTGCCGGTGGGAGTGGACTCGCGGGAGCCCGGCGGACCGGGCTGAGAGGGTGGCTGGTGGCCGCCGACCGAAGAACCTGATCCGGGTCATGCCGGCGAAGGGAGGAGCGGTAGTTCCATGCATAGCGATACGCACGACGTGCTGATCGTCGGCGGTGGGATCATCGGCCTGGTCACGGCGTGGCGGGCGGCCCAGCGCGGGCTGCGGGTCGCGGTCGCCGACCCCGCGCCCGGCGGCGGAGCCGCCCATGTCGCGGCCGGGATGCTGGCCGCGGTCACCGAGCTGCAGTACGGCGAGCAGACGCTGCTCGACCTGAACCTCGCCTCCGCGGCCCGCTATCCGGACTTCGCCGCCGAGCTGGCCGGGGCGACGGGGCTGGACATCGGGTACCGCCGGTGCGGCACGCTGGCCGTGGCGCTGGACGCCGACGACCGGGCGCAACTACGGGACCTGCACGCCTTCCAGACCTCGCTCGGGCTTGAGGCGCAGTGGCTGAGCGGGCGGGACTGCCGCCGGCTCGAACCGCTGCTCGCCCCGGGCGTCCGCGGCGGGCTGCGGGTCGACGGCGACCACCAGGTGGACCCGCGCCGGCTGGCGGCCGCGCTGCTGCGGGCGGCCGGGCTGGCCGGGGTGACCTTCCTGCGGTCCGCTGCCGCCCGCGTGGAGTGCGCCGGCGGTCGCGTCACCGGCGCGGTGCTGGCCGACGGCACGACGGTCGCCGCCGGCCGCACGGTGCTGGCGGCGGGCAGCGAGAGCGGCCGGATCGCCGGGGTACCCGCGGACGTCCTGCCGCCGGTACGGCCGGTGAAGGGCCAGATCCTGCGGCTGCGGATCCCGTCGGCGCACGCGCCGTTCCTGTCGCGGACGGTACGCGCGGTGGTCCGCGGCAGCCACGTCTACCTCGTGCCGCGGGAGAACGGCGAGCTCGTACTCGGCGCGACCAGCGAGGAGTTCGGCTGGGACACCACGGTGACCGCCGGCGGGGTGTACGAACTGCTCAGGGACGCCCACGAGTTGGTGCCGGGCATCACCGAACTCCCGCTCACCGAGACCCTGGCGGGCCTGCGCCCGGGCTCTCCCGACAACGCGCCGCTGCTCGGGCGTACCGCGCTCGACGGGCTGCTGCTGGCCACCGGTCACCACCGCAACGGCGTGCTGCTCACCCCGGTCACCGGGGACGCCATGGCCGAGGTGCTGACCTCGGACACCGGCGAACTCCCGCCCTACGCACGCGCGTTCGGCGCGCAGCGGTTCGCACCGGCCCGGCAGGAGCAGGCGGTATGACGATCACCGTGCACGTCAACGGCAAGCCCAGGGACTTCGACGCCCCGGTCGCCCTCGACGCCCTGGTCGCCGGGATGACGGCCGCGCCCTCGGGCGTGGCCGCCGCCGTCAACGACACGGTCGTTCCCCGCACCCGCTGGTCCGCCACGCCGCTCGCCGACGGCGACCGCGTGGAGGTCCTGACCGCGGTCCAGGGGGGCTGACCGATGTCGGTGATCCCCCGGCCGGACGGCGAGGCCGGCCCCACGCCCGCGGAGCGCCGGCCAGGGGACCCCGCTCCCGGCCGGACGGCCGATCCGCTGCGGATCGGCGGGGTCGAGTTCTCCTCGCGGCTGATCATGGGCACCGGCGGGGCGCCCAGCCTTGAGGTGCTCGACCGGGCGCTGGTGGCGTCCGGCACCGAGTTGACCACCGTCGCGATGCGGCGGCTCGACCCGTCGACGACCGGCTCGGTGCTCTCGGTGCTGACCCGGCACGGCATCCGGGTGCTGCCGAACACCGCGGGCTGCTTCACCGCCGGCGAGGCCGTACTGACCGCGCGGCTGGCCAGGGAGGCCTTGGGCACCGACTGGGTCAAGCTCGAAGTCATCGCGGACGAGCGGACGTTGCTGCCCGATCCGGTCGAACTCCTGGAAGCGGCGGAGACCCTGGTCGACGACGGCTTCACCGTGCTGCCGTACACCAGCGACGACCCGGTGCTCGCGCGCAAGCTGGAGGACGTCGGCTGCGCGGCGGTCATGCCGCTCGGCTCCCCCATCGGCTCGGGCCTGGGCATCCGCAACCCGCACAACTTCCAGCTGATCACCGAGCGGGCCGGTGTCCCCGTCATCCTGGACGCGGGCGCGGGCACCGCCTCCGACGTGGCCCTGGCGATGGAGCTGGGCTGCGCGGCGGTGATGCTCGCCTCCGCCGTCACCCGCGCCCGGCACCCGGTCCTGATGGCCGATGCGATGCGGCACGCGGTCGCCGCGGGCCGGCTCGCACACCGGGCCGGCCGCATCCCCCGCCGCCACCACGCGCTCGCCTCCTCCCCGACCGACGGCCTGCCCGACCTGGACCCGGAGCGGCCCGCGTTCTGACCCGCCGGCCCGCCGGCCGAATGGCCCGCTTTCCGCTTCGGCACCCGCGGTGTCACGGTTTGGTTCCGGAACACCACGGCACGGCCACAGTCCTGGCGCGTGGCACCGATGGTGTCGCAGGCGGATCGTAGAATCGGACGTCGTGGACACAACCGTGCATGATCCCCTGGTCGGGCGGACGCTCGACGGGCGGTACCGCATCGAGGCGCGGATCGCCGTCGGCGGCATGGCCACGGTCTACCGGGCCGTGGACACCCGCCTCGACCGCATGCTCGCGTTGAAGGTGATGCATCCGGGGCTGGCTGCGGACACCGCGTTCGTGGAGCGGTTCATCCGGGAGGCCAAGGCCGTCGCCCGGCTGTCGCACAGCAATGTGGTGGGGGTCTACGACCAGGGCACCGACGGGACGTACGTCTATCTGGCCATGGAGTACGTGGCCGGCTGCACGCTGCGGGACGTGCTGCGCGAGCGCGGGGCGCTGTCGCCGCGGGCGGCGCTCGACATCCTGGAGCCGGTGCTCGCGGCGCTGGGGGCGGCGCACCGCGCCGGGCTCGTGCACCGGGACATGAAGCCGGAGAATGTGCTGATCGGGGAGGACGGCGGCGTCAAGGTCGCCGACTTCGGCCTGGTCAGGGCGGTGGACACGCAGACGAGCGTGTCGGGGGCGCTGCTCGGGACGGTGTCGTATCTGGCGCCGGAGCAGATCGGCCACGGCATCGTCGACCAGCGTACGGACGTGTACGCGTGCGGGATCATGCTCTACGAGATGCTGACCGGCGCGAAGCCGTACTCGGGCGAGACGCCGATGCAGGTCATCGTGCAGCGGCTGAACGAGGACGTGCCGCCGCCGTCCGCCGTCGTACCGGGGCTGCCGCCGCAGCTGGACGGGCTGGTG
The DNA here is from genome assembly GCF_036010485.1 of Streptomyces sp. NBC_01198. NCBI lineage: Bacteria > Bacillati > Actinomycetota > Actinomycetes > Kitasatosporales > Streptomycetaceae > Streptomyces > Streptomyces sp. NBC_01198. The sequence goes on along the minus strand of NZ_CP108568.1, from coordinate 6,087,155 downwards.
AGGCGGACGACGTCGCGCGACCCGGTGGGCCGGCCCGCCGACGCGGTGGCGATGTTCGCCGAGGTCCGGGCGGTGCGCGCGGGCCTGGGCGAGGCACAGCTGGACGCCCGGCCGTACGAGGACGCGTTCGGCGGCGGCTACGCGGACGCAGTGCCGCCCGGCGCGGTGGGCTCGGAGGACCCGACCAGTGTGGTGGCCAGGCCGCCGGCGACGGCGGCCCCCGGCGGGGAGGTCCTGAACCGCACCACCCGGCTGCCGCTCCCGCCGCCCGAGCCACTCGGCCCGCCGCGGCACACCTCGGCGGTGCCGATGCCGCCGCCGCCCGCACCGCGCGGGAAGGCCAGGACCGGCAGGGGCGGCCGGGGGCCGCTGGCCGTCCTGGTGGCGCTGCTGGTGATCCTCGGCGTCGGCGCGGGCGTCTGGTACATCAGCGACGGGCAGTTCACCAAGGTGCCCGGCGTGCTGGCGCTGCCGCAGGCCGACGCGCAGCACAAGCTGACCTCGGCCGGCCTGGACACCCGGGTCGAGCAGGGCTTCTCGCTGACCGTGCCGCGCGGCAGTGTGATCTCCACCGACCCGGCGCCGGGCAGGCGGATCCGCAGCAACGGCACGGTGACGCTGACGGTCTCCAAGGGGCCGCAGGAGGCCAAGGTGCCCGAGGTCAAGGGCCACACCCTGGCCGAGGCCCAGCAACAGATCAGGGCGGCGGGGCTGGCTCCCGGCGCGGTGACGAAGTCCTTCGACGACTCGGTCCCGCGGGGCCAGGTCATCTCGACGCGACCGGCGGCCGGCACCCAGCGCGCCCCGGGCACCCCGGTGACGCTGACGGTCTCGCGGGGCTCGCCGGTGGACGTGCCCGACGTGATCGGCGACTCGGTCACCGACGCGCAGCAGAAGCTGCAGGACGCGGGCCTGCGGGTGGTCCTGGCGCCGGAGAAGGTCTTCTCCGACGAGGCCGACAAGGACACCGTCGCTGTCGAGTCCCCGGACCGGGACGCCCAGGCCGCCGAGGGCGACACGATCACCATCACCGTCTCCAAGGGCCAGCAGCTCTTCCCGGTGCCCGACGTCACGGGCAAGAGCGAGGACGACGCCAAGCAGATCCTGAAGGACGCCGGCTTCGACGTCCGGGTGATCGACCTCTTCTTCGGCGACTCGGTCTTCAGCGAGTCCCCGGACGGCGGCAGCCAGGCGCCGAAGGGCGCCACGATCACGGTCTGGGTGCGCTGAGCGGGGCGGCGCGGGGCCGGGAGCGATCGGAACGGCAGGTCTAGATCTCCGGCCCGTCGCCCGGCTCCTCCTGGTAGGAGTAGCGCTGCTCCCCCCAGGGGTCGCCGAGGTTGTGATAGCCGCGTTCCTCCCAGAAACCGCGGCGGTCCGCCGTCATGTATTCGATGCCGCGGACCCACTTGGGGCCTTTCCAGGCGTAGAGCCGGGGGACGATCAGCCGGACCGGGAAGCCGTGTTCCGCGGTGAGGGGCTGGCCGCCCTTGTGGGTGGCGAATATCGACTGGTCGTCGAGGAAGTCCTCGATCCGCAGGTTGGAGCTGAATCCGTATTCGGCCCAGACCATCACATGGGTCACGTCGTCCGCGGGCGGCGCGAGCTTCACCACGGTCGAGGTGGCGATGCCGCCCCATTCGATGCCGAGCATCGAGAATTTCGTGACGCAGTGGAAGTCGCCGACGACGGTGTCATAAGGCAGTGCGGAGAACTGCGGGTGATTCCAGCAGGTCTTGTCAGCGTCGGCGGTCGCACCGAAGACCCGGAACTCCCAGCGGTCGGGCTTGAAGCGCGGCACCGGGCCGTAGTGGGTGACGGGCCAGCCCCGCTGGAGCCGCTGGCCCGGCGGCAGCTCCCCCTCGCGACGCTCGTACCGACCCATGCCTCCATGGTGACAGACCGGACGAGGTGCTCCTGACCGGGCGCAGCCGCCCTTCACCGGACGTAAGGATCCACTTACTGGATCATGCCACCGCGCGGTGCGAGGATGCGCGGAACCATTCGTCAGAACGGAAGGACGGCGTTGCCATGCTGGGCGACCCCGAGGTCATCGAGTTCCTGAACGAACAGCTGACCGCTGAGCTGACCGCGATCAACCAGTACTTCCTCCACGCGAAGATGCAGGAGAACTTCGGCTGGCTGAAGCTGGCGAAGTACACCAGGTCCGAGTCGTTCGACGAGATGAAGCACGCGGAGATGCTGACCGACCGCATTCTCCTTCTCGAAGGCCTGCCGAACTACCAGCGGCTCTTCCATGTCAGGGTCGGGCAGACCGTCACCGAGATGTTCCAGGCCGACCGGCAGGTCGAGGTCGAGGCGATCGACCGGCTGCGCCGCGGTATCGAGGTGATGCACGCCAAGGCCGACTTCACCTCGAAGAACATCTTCGAATCGATCCTGGCCGACGAGGAGCACCACGTCGACTATCTGGACACGCAGCTGGCCCTGATCGAGAAGCTGGGTGAGCCGCTGTACATCGCGCAGTTGATCGAGCAGCCGGACAGCTGAGCCGTACGCCGCCGGTCAGGCCGCGCGCGTCCCGGGGGCCTCGGGCTTTGAAAGGACGACGGGCGGCGCGTCGGCCGGCTCCAGCTTCGTACGGGTGACGCAGCCGGCGCCGCGGCCGAGCAGGCTCTGGATGCGCTTGACGCAGGAGCCGCAGTCGGTGCCGGCCTTGCAGGCGGAGGCTATCTGCCGGGGCGAGCAGCGACCGGCGTCGGCGTGCTGCTTGACCTGCTGCTCGGTGATGCCGAAGCAGGAGCAGACATACACGCGGTCACCGCCGATCCGGGGCCCTGGGGACTGAGGTAACCCTTACCTTACCTGCGGGGTGGGATACAGAAAAGCGACAAGGGGCGCGGATCGATGTGATCCGCGCCCCTTCCGTGCCGCCCCGCCGCTGGGGCGCCGCCGGCTACTGCCCGCGGTACATCTCCGCGACCAGGAAGGCCAGGTCGAGCGACTGGCTGCGGTTGAGCCGCGGGTCGCAGGCCGTCTCGTAGCGCTGGTGCAGATCGTCCACGAAGATCTCGTCGCCGCCGCCGACGCATTCGGTGACGTCGTCGCCGGTGAGCTCGACGTGGATGCCGCCGGGGTGGGTGCCGAGGGCGTGGTGGACCTCGAAGAAGCCCCTGACCTCGTCGAGCACGTCGTCGAAGCGCCGGGTCTTGTGTCCCGAGGCGGCCTCGAAGGTGTTGCCGTGCATCGGGTCGCAGATCCAGGCGACCTGGGCGCCGGACGCGGAGACCTTCTCCACCAGCGTCGGCAGCTTGTCGCGGACCTTGTCCGCGCCCATCCGCACGATGAAGGTGAGCCGTCCGGGGTCGCGGTCCGGGTCCAGCCGCTCGACGTAGGTCAGCGCCTCCTCCGGCGAGGTGCCGGGGCCGAGCTTCACCCCGATCGGGTTGCTGATCCGGGAGGCGAACTCGATGTGCGCGCCGTCCAGCTGCCGGGTGCGCTCGCCGATCCACACCATGTGGCCCGAGACGTCGTAGAGCTTGCCGGTCCGCGAGTCGGTACGGGTCAGCGCCGTCTCGTAGTCGAGCAGCAGCGCCTCGTGGGAGGCGTAGAACTCGACGGTGCGGAACTCCGCCGGGTCGGTGCCGCAGGCCGCCATGAAGTTGAGCGCGTTGTCGATCTCGCGGGCCAGCGCTTCGTAGCGCTGCCCGGAAGGGGAGGACTTCACGAAGTCCTGATTCCAGGCGTGCACCTGGCGCAGGTCGGCGTAGCCGCCGGTGGTGAAGGCGCGGACCAGGTTCAGCGTGGACGCGGACGCGTGGTACATCCGCTTGAGCCGCTCGGGGTCCGGGGTGCGGGCCTCGGGGGTGAACTCGAAGCCGTTGACCGAGTCGCCGCGGTAGGTCGGCAGGGTGACGCCGTCGCGGGTCTCGGTCGGCTTGGACCGCGGCTTGCTGTACTGCCCGGCGATCCGGCCGACCTTGACCACCGGCACCGAGGCGGCGTAGGTGAGGACCGCGCCCATCTGCAGCAGCGTCTTGAGCTTGTTGCGGATCTGGTCGGCGCCGACCCCGTCGAACGCCTCGGCGCAGTCACCGCCCTGGAGCAGGAACGCCTCACCCCTGGCGATGGACGCCAGCCGGCTGCGCAGCTGGTCGCACTCCCCGGCGAAGACGAGCGGCGGATACGAGGTGAGCTCGGCGATCACGTCGCGCAGAGCCTCGGGGTCGGGCCACTCGGGCTGCTGCGCCGCGGGAAGAGCGTGCCAGGTGTTGCCCCCGGCGTGGATGTCTGCGTTCACGGTCACGGCCCCCACATTACGGGGTCGTGTCACCTGATTTTCGCCCCGCTCAGTGGCTGAGACATGCCGTCCGCCCAGCAACGCGGGAACCGAACGCGCGACTGATAACGTCATGCCGTTTCGAGCCGACTGCCGCCCGGGCGCAGGCTCCCTGGGTGGCGCGCGCTGGCGCGCGGGAAGCAGGGCTGCACGTTGACACGCAGACACCGCAGACGGAAGTCGTGGATCGGCTACGGGGCAGGCGTCGTGGCGCTCGCCACCGCGGCCACCTACGGCACGATCGCGCTGGCCACCCCGTCGTCGGGGGGTGACCAGGACGGCAAGGCACCCCTCGCGCAGACCGCGCTGCAGGCCGACTTCGCCGCGGCCGCCGACGAGTTCCAGGTGCCGCAGAGCGTGCTGATGGCGGTCTCCTACCGGCAGACGCTGTGGGAGTCCCACCAGGGCAGGCCGAGCACCACCGGCAACTACAACGTGATGGGCCTGACCCAGGTCACGGACGCCGACGTCGAACAGCCGTCCGGCGCCGACCGGCTGGCGCACCTCGACCTGAGCGGCGACCCGGCCGTCTCCCGGCACTTCGACGCCGACCGGGCGCTGAGCAGCGACCCGGCGAAGGTGGACACCACCGACCCGCGGCTGCACACCCTGGACGCCGCGGCGAAACTGATCGGCGCCGCCACCTCCGAGGTGCGCACCGACCCGCGGCAGAGCGTACGGGCCGGTGCGGCGCTGCTGGCGCAGTACGAGAAGGCCGCGGTCGGTTCGCTGCCCGCCGACCCGGGACGCTGGTGGGCGGGCATCGCCCGCTACAGCCAGTCGCCCGACCGGGGCGGCGCCCAGCAGTTCGTGCAGCGGGTCTTCGACACGGTGAAGTCCGGCGCGAGCCGGGTCACCACGGACGGCCAGTCGCTGTCGCTGCCGGCCGACCCGTCGGTCAAGCCGCAGGAGCCCTCCAGGGTCCCGCTGGCGGCGTCCACCACCGCGACACCGGCCGTGGCGGCCACCACCCCGGAGTGCCCGTCGGCGCTGCACTGCAACTTCGTGGCCGCGGGGTACAAGCAGAACAGCAGCACGCCGGACGACTTCGGCAACTACAACGTGTCCAGCCGCCCCGGCAACGGCGAGGACATCCGCTACATCGTCATCCATGACATGGAAGGCACCTTCGACGGCAGCATCAAGGAGTTCCAGGGCTCCACGGCCTACGCCAGCGCCCACTACCTGGTCGCCGACGACGGCCGCGTCACCCAGATGGTGCAGCTCAAGGACGAGGCGTGGCACGCGGCGAACAAGACCGTGAACATGCACTCGGTCGGCGTGGAGCACGAGGGCTGGGCGATCAAGACCGGTGACTGGTTCACCGAGCAGGAGTACGACTCCTCGGCCGTCCTGGTGAAATACCTGGCCCAGAAATTCAGCATCCCGCTGGACCGCGAGCACGTCATCGGGCACGACGAGGTGCCTGGCGTGCTGGACGCGAACGTCAAGTCGCAGCACTGGGACCCGGGTCCGTACTGGGACTGGAACCACTACATGTCGCTGCTGGGCGCGCCGGACGGCGCGGGCGGCGCGGGCGGTCCGGTGAAGACCGGGCAGCTGGTCCGGGTGGTGCCGCCGTACACGACGACGAACCAGCCGACGCTGACCAGCGGCGGCAAGGCCGTCGCGGCGCACCCGGCGAACTTCCTGTACCTCTACACCTCGCCGGCCACCACGGCCGCGCTGCCCCAGGACCCCTATCTGGGCAGCGTGACGTGGAGCGACGGCGCGAACTGGGCCGACAAGGTCCGGGCGGGCGGCGCCTACGTCGTCGCGGGCGTGCAGACGGACTGGACGGCGATCTGGTACCAGGGCCGCAAGCTCTGGTTCCACAACCCGGGCGGGCAGTACACCTCGGTCGTCGCCCCGACCCCGGTCATCACCCCGAAGTCGGGCACGATCCCGGTCTTCGGCCGGGCCTACCCCGAGGACGCGGCCTACGCGGGGACGCAGGTGCCCGTGCAGGACGACAACCACGCCTCGCTGACGATGTACACGATCCCGGCGGGCCAGGCCTACGCGCAGGCCGGGCCCGCGGAGGTCGGCGACTACTGGTACGCGGGCACCTTCGCCGGCACCGCGGCCGGTGACCGCACCCTGGTCAAGGGCACGAACGTCTTCTACCCGATCCGCTACAACCACCGGATCGCCTGGGTGCGGGCCGCCGACGTGCAGCAGACCACCAGCGTCGCCCCGGTGCCCGGCACCACCCGGCACGACCTGGTCGCCAGGGACGCCTCGGGCGCGCTGTGGCAGTACCAGGGCACCGGCATCGCCGCCCCGCCGTACTACGCCAAGTTCAAGGTCGGCGGCGGCTGGCAGGTCTACAACGCGCTGACCGCGATGGACGTCCTGCGTGCCGACGGGGTCGGCGACATGGTGGCCCGCGACACCTCCGGCGTGCTCTGGTACTACAAGGGCAGCGGCAGGCCCGCCTCCCCCTTCCAGGCCAAGGTGAAGGTCGGCGGCGGCTGGGGCGCCTACGGCAAGCTCGCCGGTGTCGGCGACGCCACCGCGGACGGGCACTCCGACGTGATAGCGCGTGACTCCGCGGGCGAGCTGTGGCTCTACCAGGGCACCGGCGACGCGACGAAGGCCTTCGCCCCGAAGACGGCCATAGGAGGGGGCTGGAACGCCTACAACATGCTGGTCGGCACCGGCGACGTGACCGGCGACGGCAAGGCGGACCTGGTGACCCGCGACTCCTCCGGCGTGCTGTGGCTCTACAAGGGCACCGGCAGCGCCACCGCGCCCTACGCCGCCAAGGCCAGGATCGGCGCCGGCTGGCAGGTCTACAACGCCCTGGTGGGCGCCGGTGACGTGACCGGCGACGGCAAGGCGGACCTGGTGGCCCGCGACTCCTCCGGCGTGCTGTGGCTCTACAAGGGCACCGGCAGCGCCGCCGCGCCTTACGCGGCCAAGGCCAGGATCGGCTCCGGCTGGAACACCTACAACCTGTTGGTCTGACGTGCCGGGTCCTGGTGCGCTAAGGTCGGTGGCATGATCGCGCTGCAGACCTCGACGCACCAGGACTGGTGGTGGACCGCTCATCCGGCGGCCCGCTGAATCGCGCGTATCAGCAGCACTTCGCGAAGGCCGCCCGCAGGGGCGGCCTTCGGCGTTTCCCGGCCCGGTCGCCCCTTCCCCGCTGTCAAGGAAGGACCCGACCGTGTCCTCACGTCCCGACGCCGTACGGCTCGTCACCCGCCTGCTCTCCCCCGGCCACCCGCCCTTCGCCCTGCTGCACCGCAGGACGCCGGGGGGGCCCGAGGGGGTCGTGGAGGTGCTGACGGGCCCCGTCTCGGCCGTCGACCGGCTCGCCGACATCGCCCTGCCCACCGGCCCGGCCGACGGCGGCGCCCGTACCGACGCCCTCGCGCTGATCCCGTTCCGGCAGATCCGCGAGCGCGGCTTCGACGTCCGCGACGACGGCACCCCGCTGCTCGTCCTGCACCCCGAGGAGAGCCTCGAACTGCCGCTCGCCGACCTGCTTGACGCGCTGCCCGACACCCCCGTCCGCGTCGAGGACGGCGCTTTCGACATCGGCGACGACGCCTACGCCGGCATCGTCGGGCGGGTCATCGAGGACGAGATCGGCCGCGGCGAGGGCGCCAACTTCGTCATCCGCCGCACCTTCCGCGGCCACGTACCGGACTTCGGCCCGGCCGCCGCGCTCGCCCTCTTCGCGCGGCTGCTGCGCGGCGAGCGCGGCGCCTACTGGACGTATGTCGTGCACACCGCGGAGCGCACCCTGGTCGGTGCCAGCCCCGAGGTCCATGTGCGGATGTGGAGCGGGCGGGGCGAGGGCGGAGCGCTGCCGGCCGAGGGCGGCCGGGCGGGCGGCACCGTCGTGATGAACCCGATCAGCGGCACCTACCGCTACCCGGCTCAGGGTCCGAGCACCGCCGGGCTGCTCGACTTCCTCGCCGACCCCAAGGAGGCCGAGGAGCTGACCATGGTGGTGGACGAGGAACTGAAGATGATGTGCACCGTCTGCGATCTCGGCGGAGTCGTGGTCGGGCCGCGGCTGAAGGAGATGGCGCACCTGGCGCACACCGAGTACGAGCTGCGCGGGCGCTCCACCCTCGATGTGCGCGACGTGCTGCGCGAGACGATGTTCGCCGCGACGGTGACCGGCTCGCCGGTGCAGAACGCCTGCCGGGTCATCGAGCGCCACGAGCCGGGCGGCCGCGGCTACTACGCCGGTGCGCTCGCGCTCATCGGCCGGGACGCGGGCGGCGCCCAGACGCTGGACTCGCCGATCCTGATCCGCACCGCCGACATCTCCGCGGGCGGCGAGCTGCGCGTCCCCGTCGGCGCGACGCTCGTACGCCACTCCCGGCCGGACGCGGAGGTCGCCGAGACCCACGCCAAGGCCGCGGGCGTGCTCACCGCCCTCGGCGTGCGGCAGGCGCCGGTACGGACCACGGCGGGGCCACGGCCGCGGCTGGCCGACGACATCCGGGTACGGGCCGCGCTGGACGCCCGCAGGGCCCATCTGGCGCCGTTCTGGCTGCGGATGCAGACCGAGCACCCCCCGGCGACCGCGCACGCCCTGGTCGTCGACGGCGAGGACACCTTCACCGCGATGCTGGCCCACCTGCTGCGGTCCACCGGCCACGCGGTGACCGTACGCCGCTACGACGACCCGCGGGTGCGGGAGGCCGCCCTGGACCACCGGGGCCCGGTCGTGCTCGGCCCCGGGCCCGGCGACCCGGCCGACACCGCCGACCCCAAGATGCGCTTCCTGCGCGGGCTGGCCGGCGAACTGGTCCGCGACCACCCGTACGGGCTGCTCGGCGTCTGCCTCGGCCACGAACTGCTGGCCGCCGAACTGGGCCTGGACCTGGTGCGCAAGGACGAGCCCTTCCAGGGCGCGCAGCGGACCATCGACCTGTTCGGCCGCAAGGAGACCGTCGGCTTCTACAACTCCTTCACCGCCCGCTGCGACGGCACCGCGGCGGAGGAGCTGGCGATGCACCAGGTCGAGCTGAGCCGCGACCCGGCCACCGGTGACGTGCACGCGCTGCGCGGCCCGGGCTTCGCCGGGGTGCAGTTCCACCCGGAGTCGGTGCTGACGCTGAACGGCTCGGAGATCGCCGCCGGGCTGCTGGCCGAGGTGCTCGCGCCGGCGCCCTAGACGGGCACGGCCGCCGGTCGGGCCGGCTCGCCCAGAGCCGGTCCGACCAGCCACCGCACCGCGTCCAGCAGTTCGGGTTCGGCCGCGGTGCCGTCCAGGACCAGGTCGGCCCGGTCCCGCGAGGGGGCCACGTACTCCGCGTGGCTCTCGCGGCCGTGGGCCAGGTAGTTGCGCAGCGAGACGATCGGGTCCTGGCGCTGGACCTCGATCTTGCGGAGGATCTTCCTGGCCAGCCGGATGTCGTCCGGCGTGTCGACGTACACCCGCCAGGCGGCCCGGGCGGCGACCGCGGGCAGGGTCAGGGCGAACAGGCCCTCGACCACCACCAGGCGGTGCCGCCCGGACCCGGCGGCGGCGTCGATCGCGGCGGTCACCGCGGTCGCGTCGATGGACCCCGGATGGTTCCAGTCCAGGGTCTCCGCGCCGGTCGCGCTGAGCGTCCTGACCCCGCGCAGCGGATCCTGCGCGGAGACGTAGAAGTCGTCGAGATGGATCAGGCCGACAGTGTCGGGGTGGTGCAGCGCCAGCGCTTCGGCAAGGGTGGACTTGCCGGATGCGGTGCCGCCTGCGACCGCCAGTACGGGCACGCAGAGCCCGCTCGCCACACCCGCCATACCGGGCGCTCCTCAGGTGCTCAAAGGGGAAACGAAGCGGCCGGACAAGCCGGGTGCAGGGAGGATAGGTCCAGGAGATCACTCGCGGCAAGCGCTGTCGGGTGCGTCTTCCTGCCGGGTCGGGCCGGCAGTTCGGCGCTACCCGAAGAAGACCCCCGCCTCGGCGTAAAGGGCGGGGTCGACGGTCTTGATCCTGGCGGTCGCGTCGGCGATCGGGACCCGGACGATGTCGGTGGCCCGCAGCGCCACCATCTTCCCGAAGTCCCCGTCCCTGACCGCCTCGACGGCGTGCAGGCCGAAGCGGGTGGCGAGCCAGCGGTCGAAGGCGCTGGGTGTGCCGCCGCGCTGGACGTGGCCGAGCACGGTGGTCCTGGCCTCCTTGCCGGTGCGCTTCTCGATCTGGTTGGCGAGCCATTCGCCGATGCCGGACAGCCGGACGTGCCCGAAGGAGTCGAGCGTGCCGTCCTTGAGGACCAGGTCGCCGTCGCGCGGCATCGCGCCCTCGGCGACCACCACGATGGGCGCGTAGCGGATCTTGAAGCGGCTCTCCACCCAGGAGCACACCTGGTCGAGGTCGAAGCGCTGTTCCGGTATGAGGATCACGTTGGCGCCGCCGGCCAGGCCCGAGTGCAGCGCGATCCAGCCCGCGTGCCGGCCCATCACCTCGACCACCAGCACCCGCATGTGCGACTCGGCCGTGGTGTGCAGCCGGTCGATGGCCTCGGTGGCGATGTTGACGGCGGTGTCGAACCCGAAGGTGTAGTCGGTGGCCGACAGGTCGTTGTCGATGGTCTTGGGGACCCCGACCACTTTTACGCCGTGTTCCTGGTGGAGGGTGGCGGCGACGCCCAGGGTGTCCTCGCCGCCGATGGCGATGAGCGCGTCGATATCCTGCGCCGCCAGGTTCTCCTGGACCCTCCGCACGCCGCCCTCGATCTTGAGCGGGTTGGTGCGCGAGGAGCCGAGTATGGTGCCGCCCCGCGGCAGGATGCCGCGGACCGCCGGGATGTCGAGCTGAACGGTGTCCCCTTCCAGGGGACCGCGCCAACCGTCCCTGAAGCCGGTGAAGTCGTACCCGTACTCCTGGACGCCTTTCCGTACGATGCCGCGGATGACCGCATTGAGGCCGGGGCAGTCTCCGCCGCCAGTCAGAACTCCGACTCGCATGGACTCTTCCCTTCGTCGCAAGCCAGCTGTGCCGGATGTGACAACCTCCGCCAAGCTAGCGTGACTTGGGTCACATGTCGCCGGTCCTGCCGGACTGCGGCACCTCGTCGAGACCGGCCTCGATCGCGTATCGGACAAGCTCCACGCGATTGTGCAGCTGGAGTTTGCCGAGGGTGTTCTGCACGTGGTTCTGCACCGTCCGGTGCGAGATGACCAGGCGCTGGGCGATCTGCTTGTAGCTCAGCCCCTTCGCGACCAGCCGCAGCACCTCGGTCTCCCGCTCGGTCAGCTGCGGTGCCGCCGCGCACCCGGTCGCGGCGGGCGGCGGGACGGTGGCGAGCCTGCGGTACTCGCCGAGCACCAGCCCGGCCAGCCCGGGGGTGAACACCGGGTCGCCCACCGCGGTCCTGCGGACCGCGTCGACCAGCTCCTCGCGGCCAGCGGACTTCAGCAGGTAGCCGGTCGCCCCGGATTTGACCGCTTCCAGTACGTCGGTGTGCTCGCCGCTCGCGGACAGCACCAGCACCCGTACCGCGGGATCGCCCGCCACGACGTCCTTGCACACCCGCACACCGGACGCCCCCGGCAGGTTGAGGTCCAGCACGAGCACCTGCGGGCGGGCCGCCTTGGCACGGCGGATCGCCTCGGGACCGTCGCCCGCGGTCGCCACCACGTGGAAGCCGGCCTCGGTCAGGTCGCGGGCCACCGCGTCACGCCACATCGGGTGGTCGTCCACCACCATCACCGAGACCGCCTTCTGTGCCGCCAGGTCGTCGCCGACCGTCATACGGTGCCTCCTCGATCGGCGGCGGCGCCGGCCACCGCTCCGTCGGCCGGCCCGGACCTGGGCAGCCGCAGCTCCACCTCGGTGCCCTGGCCCGGCAGCGACAGCAGTTCTGCGGTGCCGCCGAGGTCCCGCAGCCGGCCGCGGATCGACTGGGCCACCCCCAGCCGGCCCTCGCCGGCCGCCGCCGTCAGCCGGCCGTCCGGGATACCGGGGCCGTCGTCCCGCACGGTCACCAGCACCGCGTCCGGCTCGTCCTCGACCAGGATCCAGGCGTGTGCCCGCTCGCCCGCGTGCTGCCACACGTTGTCCAGCGCCGCGCCCGCCGCGGCGGCCAGTTCGGCGGCCGCCGCCGGGTCGAGCAGCACCGGGGTTCCTGGCGCGGACAGCGTCACCCGGCCCGAGGCGTACGGCGCCAGCAGGACCCGCAGGTCGTGCGGCCCCGGCGGGGCGCCGGACTCGGCGCGCGGCGCCGGCATCGGGGCGCCGCTGATCAGGGTGCGCAGCGCGGCCTCCTGCTCACCGGCCATCCGGCCCAGCTCGGCCGCCTCGCCGCCGGCCTGGTTGCCGCGGCGCTGCACCATCGCGAGCACCTGGAGCACACCGTCGTGGATGTCCCTGGCCAGCCGGTCCCGCTCCCGGGTGGCGGCCTCGATCTGCAGCGCGCGGGCCAGCGTGCGCTCGCTGATCCTGGCGACCTCGACCACGTAGCCGATGCCGATGCTGGCGACCCAGACCAGCAGCACGTTGTGCAGGGTGTCGCCGCCCGGGCTGCCGCGCTCGACCAGGTCGGCGACGGCCACCAGCGTGGAGGCGACGGCGGCCCACCGCCAGCCGCCCTTGATCGCGAACGCCAGCACGGAGCCGGCCGTCCAGATGGACGGCAGCGTGAAGGCACCCGAGTCGATCCGGGCCCTGGTGTCGACGACCGCGGTCAGCAGTATCCCGGTGATCGCCAGCGCCAGGTCGGCGGTGAGGAAGCCCTTGGTGCAGCGGCGCTCCGACATCACCCGCCCGAGCGTGGCCAGCGTCCACACCGCCAGCAGGCCGACGTAGGCTCCGCCGAGCAGGGGGTGACGCACGTCGTGGTAGGCGTAGCAGTACAGCGTGACCGCGTATCCGGCCGTCAGTACGCGGTACGCCACCAGGGCGCGCCACAGCGGTTGCTCCACCGACATCCGCATCCGCGACCCCCTTCCCCCGGCCGCCCCACCCTAACGGCCCCCTCCCGCCCGGGGGTGCGCTTCCGCGAGGGGCGCCCGTCAGGGGCGCGGGGAACTGCGCGACAAGCCCACCACCGGGGCGCGGGTCGTCACCGACCCAAAAGGGCAGTTGCTGTCGCGTCCGGACGACCGGCCAGTGGGTGGCTGAGCGCGCAGTTCCCCGCACCCCTGGGTGGCACCCCCTGCCAGGGGGGAGCCGCACCCCCGCGCCCGGGGATAGGGCACCCCGGCGGAAGGGGTGCCCCCTTACTGCTGCGGCGCAGCCGCCTGGGCCGCGGCCAGTTGCCGTTTGGCCGCCGTCGCGTAGACGTCCACGTACTCCTGCCCGGACAGCTTCATGATCTCGTACATGACCTCGTCGGTGACCGACCGCAGGATGAAGCGGTCGCCCTCCATGCCGTGGTAGCGGGAGAAGTCCAGCGGCTTGCCGATCCTGATACCGGGGCGTACGGACAGCTTCGGCATGACCTTCCCCACCGGCTGCACCTTCTCCGTGTCGATCATCGCCACCGGGATCACCGGCGCCCCGCTGGCCAGCGCGACCCGCGCCAGGCCGCCCGGCTTGCCCCGGTAGAGGCGGCCGTCGGGCGAGCGGGTGCCCTCGGGGTAGATCCCGAAGAGCTCGCCGCGCGCCAGTACGGCGACCCCGCTCTTGACCGCGGCCTCGCCGGCGCCGCGGGCGCCGGAGCGGTCGACCGGGAGCTGCCCGACGCCCTTGAAGAACGCGGCGGTCAGCTTCCCCTTGACGCCCGGCGAGGTGAAGTACTCCTCCTTGGCGATGAAGGTGACCTTGCGGTCGAGGACCGCGGGCAGGAAGAAGGAGTCCGAGAAGGACAGGTGATTGCTCGCGAGGATCGCGGGACCGTCGTGCGGGATGTGCTCAAGACCTTCGACCCAGGGTCGAAAGGCCGCCTTGAGGGGCGAGCCGATGGCGATCTTCATCGCGCCGTAGAACAACCTCGGACCTCCTGTAGCCGACGCACCGACCTTAACGCCAGCAGGCGGCTCCGGCTGGTTGCGATGGGGCTTACCGCTTGGTATCGCGGCCGCGTACGCTGAACGTCCGACCTCCGTGTACCTCGTGTACCCGCGTACGCGGTTTCACGCCCTCGAACAGGAGACCCACGGTGCCGCTCATGCCTGGAGCCGAGCCGTACCGCCATGACGGCGGCGAGATCGGCGTGCTGCTCTGCCACGGATTCACCGGCTCGCCGCAGTCCCTGCGCCCCTGGGGCCAGTATCTGGCGGAGCGCGGGCTGACCGTGTCCGTACCCCTGCTGCCGGGGCACGGCACCCGCTGGCAGGACATGCAGCTGACCGGCTGGCAGGACTGGTACGCCGAGGTGGACCGGGCGCTGGGCGAGCTGACGGACCGCTGCTCGCGAGTCTTCGTTGGCGGCCTGTCGATGGGCGGCACCCTGGCGCTGCGGCTGGCCGCCAGGCACGGCGCCCAGATCAGCGGCCTGATCCTGGTCAATCCGTCGGTGAAGGCCGACAGCGCGCAGCTGAAGGTGGTGGGCGCGCTGAGCCGGGTGGTCCCCTCGGTGAAGGGCATCGCCAACGACATCGCGCTCGAAGGCGGCGGCGAGCTCGGCTACGACCGCACCCCGCTGCGTGCGGTGCACTCGCTGACCCGGCTCTGGCGGGTCGTCAGACCGGCGCTGCCGCAGGTCACGCAGCCCTTGCTGCTGCTGCACAGCCGCGTCGACCACGTGGTGCACCCGTCGAACTCGACGGTGGTGCTGGGCGCGGTGTCCTCCACGGACGTCACGGAGAAGGTGCTGGAGCGCAGCTTCCACGTGGCGACCCTGGACCACGACGCGGAGCGGATCTTCGCGGAGTCCTACGCGTTCGTCGAGCGGCTGTCGGCCGGTGCGGGCGCGGCCGGCAACGCGGTGAAGGGGGGCACAGCCGGTGGCTGACCGCGAGGACGAGGGCACCGCCCCGCACGAGGAGGAGCCGCCCCGCCCGCCGCTGGACGAGGACGCGGTCTGGGCCGCGCTGATCGCCGGCTACGACAACGACCCGGAGCCGGCCACGGCCGCGGCCTGGCCCGAGGCGGAGAACGTCCCGGCGCAGGCGGCCGACCCCGACCCGACCGACCCCGCGGCGGTCACCACGGCGCCGCCGCCCGCTGACCGGACGATCGTGATCCACCCGGTGATCAGCGGGCCGCGCGACTACGAGCTGGCCGACGACGAGGACGAGGCGCATTTCGTGCCGCCCGAGCCGCCGCCGCTGCCGGACGCGGACGTCACCACCAAATTCGCCTGGATCGCGGTGCTCGGCGGCCCGCTGCTGCTGCTCGCCTTCGTCCTGCTGCAGATCGAACTGACCTGGTGGGCCGTCACGTTGGGCGTCGGCGGCTTCCTCGGCGGCTTCGCCACGCTGGTCGCGCGGATGAGCACCGACGAGGAGGACGACGACGACCCGGGCCGCGGCGCCGTCGTCTGACGGGGCCGGCCCCGGCCGGCCGGGGCTCAGCGCGCGTAGAGCGCCTCGACCTCGGCTCCGAACTCCGCGAGCACCACGCTGCGCCGGAGCTTCATCGACGGCGTGAGGTGCCCGGAGTCCTCGGTGAACTGCGACGTGAGGACGCGGAACCTGCGGACCGACTCGGCCTGCGAGACCGCCGCGTTGCCCTCGTCCACCGCGTGCTGGACGGCGGCCAGCAGGTCGGGGTCGCCGGACAGCTCGGCGGCGGTCCGCCCTGACTTGCCGTGCTGGGCCGCCCACTGGGGCAGGAAGTCCTCGTCCAGGGTGATCAGCGCGGCCACGAAGGGGCGGGCGTCGCCGACGACCATGCACTCGGCGATCAGCGCGTCGGCCCTGATCCGGTCCTCGATCACCGCGGGCGCGACGTTCTTGCCGCCGGCGGTGACCAGGATCTCCTTCTTGCGGCCGGTGATGGACAGGTAGCCGTCCTCGTCCAGCGCGCCGAGGTCGCCGGTGTGGAACCAGCCGTCGGCCATCGCCTCGGCGGTGGCCGGCTCGTTGTTCCAGTAGCCGGTGAAGAGGTGCTCGCCGTACAGCAGCACCTCGCCGTCGTCGGCGATGCGGATCGTGGAGCCGGGCAGCGGCTGGCCGACCGTGCCGATCTTCGGGCGGTCCCAGGGGTTGAAGGCGGTGGCCGCGCAGGACTCGGTCAGGCCGTAGCCCTCCAGCACGGTGAAGCCGATACCGCGGTAGAAGTGGCCGAGGCGCTCGCCGAGCGGGGCGCCGCCGGAAACGGCGTGGGTGGCCCGGCCGCCGAGCACCGCGCGGAGCTTGGCGTAGACCAGCCGGTCGAAGACCTTGTGGGTGAGGCGCAGCCGCACCGAGGGCCCGGCCGGCGTGTCCAGGGCGCGGCTGTAGTCGATCGCGGTGGCCGCCGCCCGGTCGAAGAGCTTGCCCTTGCCGCGGGCCTCGGCGGTGGCCCGCGCGGTGTTGTAGACCTTCTCGAAGACCCGCGGCACCCCGAGGACCAGGGTGGGCCTGAAGCCCCGCAGGTCCTCGGTGAGCTGCTTGACGTCGGGTACGTGGCCGAGCCTGACCGGCGCCATCACGCTGGCGACCTCGATCAGCCGCCCGAAGACGTGGGCCAGCGGCAGGAAGAGCAGCACCGAGGACTCGCCGGTGCGGAAGAGCGGGGCGAGGCGTTCCAGGACGTTGCCGCACTCGGCGAAGAAGCTGCGGTGGCTGAGCACGCAGCCCTTGGGGCGGCCGGTGGTGCCGGAGGTGTAGACGATGGTCGCCGGCGAGTCGGCGTTCGCCGCGGCGCCGCGCTCGTCGAGCACCGCGTCGGAGATGTCGCCGCCGGCCGCGCCCAGCGCCTCGATCGCGCCGGTGTCGATCCGCCAGACGTGCTTGAGCTGCGGCAGCCGTACGCGTACCGACTCCACCGACCTTTCGTGCAGGTCGGATTCCACCAGGACGGCGACCGCGCCGGAGTCGGCGAGTATCCATTCGAGCTGGGCGGCCGACGACGTCTCGTAGACCGGGACGCTGACCGCGCCGGCGCTCCAGATCGCGAAGTCGAGCAGCGTCCACTCGTAGCGCGTCCTGGACAGCAGTGCGACGCGGTCGCCCGGCTGGACGCCTTCGGCGATCAGCCCGCGGGCGGCGGCCCGCACCTCGGCGAGGAAGCGGGTGGCGGTGACGTCCTGCCAGTGGCCGGCGGAATCCTTGCGGCCGATGACCGCGGTGTCGGGGTGCTGGGCGGCGTTGCGGCGGATCAGGTCCGTCAGATTGCCGCCCGCGGGGACCTCGTACAGAGCCGGAAGGCTGAACTCACGCAAGACGACTGCTCCTCATCGGTGCCGCGGCGCACCCGGAGGGACGATGGACGGGCTGGACGTTACCCATCGGTAGGGCTCCGGCGACAGGGGGGCACGACAAGATGTTCCCTGCATCACACGCCGGCCGGAGCGGGGGCATCCATGCCCGGAAGACTAGACCAGACGGCGCCCGATCCGCAGGTGACCCGCGAGCGGAACCGACCGTCCCCGGCGCTATAAAGTGGCCGCATGCGGGTGCATGTGGTGAGCGATGTCCATGGTGCGGCCGAGGCGCTGGCGCGGGCCGGCCGGGGCGCCGACGCGCTGGTCTGCCTGGGCGACCTGGTGCTCTTCCTGGACTACGCCGACCACTCCCGGGGCATCTTCCCCGACCTGTTCGGCGTGGAGAACGCCGACCGGATGGTCGAGCTGCGCACCGCCCGCCGCTTCGAGGACGCCCGCAGGCTCAACGCGCAGCTGTGGTCGGGTGTCGACCGGCGCGGCGCCATCGAGGCGGCGGTGCGCAAGCAGTACACCGAGCTCTTCGCCGCCTTCCCGACGCCGACCTACGCCACCTACGGCAACGTCGACGTGCCGGACCTCTGGCACGAGTACGCGGGCCCCGGCACCACCGTGCTCGACGGCGCCACCGCGGAGATCGGCGGCCGGGTCTTCGGCTTCGTCGGCGGCGGCCTGCACACCGCGATGCGCACCCCCTACGAGGTCAGCGACGAGGACTACGCCGCCAAGGTCGCCGCCCTGGGCCCGGTCGACGTGCTGTGCTCGCACATCCCGCCGGCCATTCCCGAGCTCTGCTACGACACCACCGCCCGGCGCTTCGAGCGCGGCAGCCAGGCGCTGCTCGACGCGGTCCGCAGCGTGCAGCCGAAGTACGCGCTCTTCGGGCACGTCCACCAGCCGCTCGTCGCCCGCACCCGGATCGGCCGCACCGAGTGCGTCAACGTCGGCCACTTCAACCACACCCGCACCCCGTGGGTCATGGAGTGGTGACCCGCCCCGCGAACCGCGGCCGCTGTGATGGCAGCCTCACGACCTGGGCGCGATAGCCTCTCAGCAGACTCCCCAGCACGCTCCACGCAGCATCCTGCACCAGTAGTCCGGAGGGCCACGGCGATGGCGGAACACACACGGTCGAGCATCACCATCGAGGCGGCCCCGACCGCCGTCATGGGCGTCATCGCCGACTTCGACCGCTACCCGGAGTGGACCGGCGAGGTCAAGGAGGCCGAGGTGCTCTCCCGCGACGACGAGGGGCGGGCCCGCCAGGTGCGGCTGCTGCTCGACGCCGGCGCGATCAAGGACGACCACACCCTGGCGTACACCTGGATCAGCGCGGACGAGGTGCGCTGGTCGCTGGTCAGGTCGCAGATGCTGCGCACCCTCGACGGCTCCTACGCGCTCGCGCCGCTGGACGGCGGGCGGCGTACCGAGGTCACCTACCAGCTCACCGTGGACGTCAAGATCCCGATGCTGGGCATGATCAAGCGCAAGGCCGAGAAGGTCATCATCGACCGGGCACTGGCCGGGTTGAAGAAGCGGGTCGAGGCCGCAGGCGCCGCCGCCGGCACCGCGGACGACGCCGTCGCCGAGGCCGACGCCGAGACCACGGGCTGATGCCGGCGGCATCGGCGCGCACTTTGCTGATCACCGGCGCCGGCGGCGCCGGCCGCACCACCGTCGCCGCCGCGACGGCCGCCGCGGCGGCCCGGGCCGGCACCCGCACGCTGCTGCTGACCTACGACCGGGACGCCGCCGCCGCGCTGGCCGGCGCCGTCCCCGGGCTCGGTGTCGCCTCCGTCGACCCCGGGGCCGCCTTCGAGGACGCGCTGCTCGACCTGCAGAGCCGCGGCGGCACGCTGCTCACGCTGCTCGGTGCGGCCCCGCTCGACCCGGAGGAGCTGACCCCGCTGCCCGGCGCGGAGGCACTGGCGCTGCTGCGGGCGGTGCGCGCGGCCCACGACGGGACGTGGGAGCTGGCCGTCGTCGACCTGCCGCCGGTACGCGAGGCGGTGGCGCTGCTGGCGCTGCCCGAGCAACTGCGCCGCTACCTGGCCAGGTTGCTGCCGTCCGACCGGCAGGCGGCCCGCGCCCTGCGACCGGTACTCGCCCAGCTGGCCGGGGTGCCGATGCCCACCGAGTGGGCGTACGAGGCGGCGGCCCGCGCGGACCGCGAACTGGCCTCCGTGCAGGCGGTGATCGAGGACCCCGGCACGTCGGTGGCGGTCGTGCTGGAGCCCGGCGCCCACGCGGCCGGCGTCCTGCGCACCGCCAGGACCGGCCTGGCGCTGCAGGGGCTCGGCCCCGCGGCCGTCGTCGCCAACCGGCTGCTGCCGTCGGGGACCGCCGACCCCTTCCTCGCCGCGCTGTCCGGCATCCAGCAGGACCACCTCAAGGCGCTGGCACAGACCTGCGCCGCGGACGGCACGCCGCTGTACGAACTGCCGCACCTGGGGCGGGAACCGCAGGGGCCCGAGGAGTCGCTCGCGGTGCCGTACGACGCCGTGCCGGCCATCGGCGGCGACCCCTGGACCGTGGAGGACCGGCTCGGCGACGAGGGCCACTTCGTGTGGTCGCTGCCGCTGCCCGGGGCGACCAAGGACGGTCTCGACCTGGTCAGGCGCGGCGACGAACTCGTCGTGGACGCCGGGGGTTTCCGGCGGATCCTGCCCCTGCCGTCGGCGCTGCGGCGCTGCACGGTGGACGGGGCGGCGCTGCGTGACGGCGCGCTGCGGGTGCGTTTCACACCCGATCCCGGTCTCTGGCCGCGCTGACCGGCCGCTGCCGGCCGCCGTTCGGGTACCGTCGTCGGGGAGGGCTGACGCCGACGCAGCCGACCGCAGCGTGCCGTTTGGAGCCGATCATGAGCGAAGCCACCGACCGTCCCGAGGCCGACGCGTGGGCGAAGGCCAGCGCCGAGGACATCGCCGCAGAGCACGCCAGGCGGCGCGAGCAGGCGGGTCAGGGCAGCGCCGCGGAGGAACTGCGGCGCTTCGCCGAGGCGGTGGGCGACGCGGTCGGTGACCGGCTGGCGGCGCTGCGCAACCCCACGGTGCAGCTCGCCGCGCAGGGCGCCCTGTCGCAGCTGCGTTCTGTTGTCGAACCCATCAAGGAGCGGAACCCCGACGTCTTCGACCACCTGACGGCCGCCGGGGCCGAACTGCTGGCCGCATACCGGTCCGCAGTGGCCGGAGCGGAATCCCGCTGGACCTCGGCCGACGGCTCCTCGCGTTCAACGGCTGAACACATCGACCTCGACTGACCCCCTCTCCGGTACGGTTCTCTTAGCGGGGATCGACCGAAAACTGAGGGACACATGGGACTCACCATCGGCGTCGACATCGGCGGCACCAAAATCGCGGCCGGAGTGGTCGACGAGGAAGGCTCGATTCTTGAGACCGTCAAGGTGCCGACGCCGCCGACTCCCGAAGGCGTCGTGGACGCGATCGTGGAGGCGGTGCGCCAGGTCAGCGCCGGTCACACGATAGAAGCCGTCGGCATCGGCGCCGCCGGCTACGTCGACGACAAGCGTGCCACCGTGCTGTTCGCGCCCAACATCAACTGGCGGCACGAGGCACTCAAGGACAAGGTCGAACAGCGCGTCGGTCTCCCGGTCGTCGTGGAGAACGACGCGAACGCGGCGGCCTGGGGCGAGTACCGCTTCGGCGCCGGGCAGGGTCACTCCGATGTGATCTGCATCACGCTCGGCACCGGACTCGGCGGGGGCATCATCATCGGCAACAAGCTGCGCCGCGGCCGGTTCGGCGTCGCGGCCGAGTTCGGCCACATCCGGGTGGTGCCGGACGGGCTGCTCTGCGGCTGCGGCAGCCAGGGCTGCTGGGAGCAGTACGCCTCCGGCCGCGCCCTGGTCCGCTACGCCAAGCAGCGGGCCAACGCCACCCCGGAGAACGCCGAGGCCCTGCTCGCGCTGGGCGACGGGACCGTGGACGGAATCGAGGGCCGGCACATCAGCGCCGCCGCCCGGCAGGGCGACCCGGTCGCCATCGACTCCTTCCGCGAGCTGGCCCGCTGGGCCGGTGCGGGGCTCGCCGACCTGGCGTCGCTCTTCGACCCGTCCGCCTTCATCGTCGGCGGCGGCGTGTCGGACGAGGGCGAACTGGTCCTCGACCCGATCCGCAAGTCCTTCCGGCGCTGGCTGATCGGCGGGGAGTGGCGTCCGCACGCCCAGGTGCTCGCCGCCCAGCTCGGCGGCAAGGCGGGACTGGTCGGAGCCGCCGACCTGGCGCGACAGGGCTGAGCCGATGACCGTGGAGGACCTGCCGGGTTCAGCCACCGAGCCGGCCTCGGCGGTCGTCCGCGTGCTCAGCTACAACATCCGCTCGATGCGGGACGACACGGCGGCGCTGGCCCGGGTGATCCGGGCCTGCGCTCCCGACGTCGTCCTGATCCAGGAGGCGCCGCGGTTCTTCCGATGGCGTAAGGCCGCGGCCCGCCTGGCCCGTGCCACCGGTCTGGTCCACGTGACCGGCGGCGCCACCGCGGCGGGACCGATGGTGCTGTCCGGCCTGCGTGCACGGGTCGAACGCACCGAGGACGTCCTGCTGCCGCACCATCCGCCGCTGCACCAGCGCGGGTTCGCCACCGCCGTGCTGCGGATCGGCGGCGCCCGGCTCGGCGTGATCAGCACCCATCTCAGCCTCAGCCCGGCCGAACGCTACGACCAGGCCGGGCTGCTGCTGGACCGGGTGGCCGCGATGGGCGTGCCGAACGTGGTGGTCGGCGGCGACTTCAACGAGCCGCCGGAACGCCCCGGCTTCGGCCGGATCGCCGCGCACCTCCAGGACGCCTTCGCCGTGGCGCCCTGGGGCGGCGAGGTCACCAACGTGCGCGCACCCTTCCAGCGGATCGACGCGGTCTTCGCGACCGGGCCGGTGCAGGTGCTGGGCTGCGGGGTGCCGCACTCGGTCCCCGGCGTCACCCACGCCGACCTGCACGCGGCCACCGACCACCTGCCGGTGCTGGCCGCGCTGCGGGTCCCGAAAGGCTGAGCGGCCGAGCGGCGGCGTATCGCCACCCGGTGGCTCACAACGGCGGGTCCCGAGGGCCTGAGCCACGGGGTGGCACGGTGGCTCAGAGCCGCCACGGACGGCTCAGAGCAGGTCGCGCAGCCGCTGGGCCAGCAGGTCCCAGCGCCAGGACTCCTCCACCCAGGCCCGCCCCCGCTCGCCCATCCTGCGGCGCAGGTCGGCGTCCCGCAGCAGCGTCAGGATGCGTTCGGCGGCCTGCTCGGGCGAGCCGCCGCGGACGACCCAGCCGGTCTCGCCGTCCAGGACCGCGTCCGGGGCGCCGCCCGAGTCGCCCGCGACCACCGGCAGCCCGGTGGCCGACGCCTCCAGGTAGACGATGCCGAGGCCCTCGACGTCCAGACCGCCGCGGCGGGTCCTGCACGGCATCGCGAAGACGTCGCCGGCGCCGAAGTGGGCGGGCAGTTCACCCTCGGGGACCGGGCCGGTGAAGCGGACCGCGCCCGCGACGCCGGTGCGCTCCGCGAGCGCCTCGAGCTCGCTGCGGTACGGGCCGCCGCCGACGATCAGCAGCGCCGTGTCGGGCTTCTCGCGCAGGATCCGCGGCATCGCCAGGATCAGCGTGTCCTGGCCCTTGCGCGGCACCAGCCGCGACACGCACACCACGACCGGGCGGTCCGCGAGGCCCAGCCTGGCCCGGACGACCGCGCCGCCCGAACCCGGGTGGAAGGTCTTCTCGTCGACGCCCGGCGGCAGCCCGACCATCCGCTCGGCCGCCCGCTCGGTCAGCGCGGCGGCGATCCGGGACCGGGTGTAGTCACCCAGATAAGTGAGGGTGTCGGTGCCCTCGCCGATCCTGCGCAGCAGTTGACGGCCCGCGGGCAGCTGCGCCCAGGCCGCCTCGTGGCCGTGCGTGGTGCCGACCAGCCGCAGCGCGCCCGCCCTGCGCAAGGCGGGCGCCATCAGGCCCAGCGGCGCCGCCGCCCCGAACCACACCGACGAGCAGCCGTGCCTGCGCAGCAGCCCGACCGCCGTCCGCGTCACCCTCGGCGTCGGCAGCAGCATCTTCGTCCGGTCCCTGACCACCGTGAAGGGCTGCTCGGCGTCGAACCGCGCCACCTCGGTGCCGTCCTTCCACGTCGAGGCGTAGACGACGACCTGGTCCGGCTCCAGCCGCAGTGCCATGTTGTGCACGAAGGACTGGATACCGCCCTGGCGCGGCGGGAAGTCATTGGTGACGATCAAGGTCTTTTCCATCGCCGCCGAGGTTACTCCGGAGCCGAGGGACGCGGCGCGCGTCCCTGCGCGTCCCTCCCGGCCTCCGCCCGCCGCGGGCCGCAAGATGCAAGACGTGAGATATCGGCAGATGAGCGGTCCGGTGCCGGTGGTGGTCGTGTGGGCGCTCAGCCGCGCGCTGCTGCTGGTCCTCGTCTTCCAGCTGGTCGACTTCCCCGGCCAGTCCGTCGTCTACGACGTGACCTCGGTCTACCAGCGCTGGTACCCGACGCTGCGGCACGGCGCCTTCCCCGCGCACGACGTGACCTGGCAGTATCCGCCGGGCGCGGCGGCGGTGCTGGTCGCGCCCGGCGCGCTGCCCTTCCTCCGCTATCCCGCCGCCTTCTTCTGGCTGGCCTTCCTCGCCGACGCCGCCGTCCTCGCCGCGCTGCTGCGCGACGCCTCGCGGCGGTCCTGGCGGCTCGACGGGGTGTGGGTGTGGGTCCTCGGCGTCCTGCTGCTCGGGCCGATCGTCTACGCCCGCTACGACATCATGGCCACCGCGGTCGGTGTCGTCGCGCTGCTGGCGCTGCGCCGGCGGCCGGCCCTCGGCGGGTTGCTCGCCGCGGCCGGCGGGCTCATCAAGGTGTGGCCGCTGCTGCTGCTGACCGGCACGCCGCCGGGGCGCGGCACCCACCGCGCCTGGCTCGCGGCCGCCGGCACCGCGGTGGGCGGCTGCGTGCTCTTCGCCGCGACCATGCCGGGGGCCTTCTCCTTCCTGACCTTCCAGCGCGACCGGGGCACCGAGGTGGAGTCCCTCGGCGGCCTGGTGCTCCACCTGGCCCGGCACGCCGGCTGGCCCGGCGTCACCGCGCTCCACTACGGCTCGGTGGAGTTCATCGGCCCGCACGTGGACCTGGTCAGCGACGGGGCGCTGGCGCTGAGCGTGCTGGCCTTCTGCTGGCTGCTGCTCTGGCGCCTGCGGGCGCGGGTCTTCACCGCGGCCACCCCCTGCGACGCCGGCTTCGTCGCCGTGCTGCTCTTCACCACCACGAGCCGGGTGATCAGCCCGCAGTATCTGGTGTGGCTGATCGGCATCGGGGCGGTGTGCCTCGCGGCGCGGGAGAGCGTGGTGCGGTTGCCGGTGCTCCTGCTCGTGCCGGCCGCGCTGCTGACGACGCTGGAGTTCCCGGTCTGCTTCCCGCACGTCGTGCACAGCGATCTCCTGGGCGTCGCCCTCGTCCTCGCCCGCAACGCGCTGCTGGCCGCCGCCACCTTCCTCGGCTGCCGCCGCCTCTGGCACGCCACCCGCCCCCTCCCCCTCCCGGCGAAGGCCCCCCACGCTCCCGCTGGCGCGAGCCGATGAGGGTGCCCCTCGCGGTGGCTTGTCGCATTCCCACCGGCCACGATGGCGCGGCAGACACGCAGCGCACCGCGAGGGGCACGCTCAGCCGGGCGGTAGCGCCGGGGCGGATGTGCGGGCCAGGGCGATGCGCGCCGTAGGCGTCGGGTGGGTGCCGAAGAGGGCGTGGAGGGCCCGGGGCGGGCTGGGCTCGGCGACGTTCGAGATGGTGAGCCGGCGCTGCATGGCGATGAAGTGCTCCGGGTCCGCCGTGAGGGCCAGCGCGTGCCGGTCGGCCCGTATCTCCACGCGGCGGCTGATGGCGCAGCCGACCGGCCCGGCGAGCGCCACGCCCAGCGCCGCGACGGCCGCGAGGAGCCATGCCGAGCGCGGGTCGGCGAAGCGGTCGGCGCCGGCCAGGTCGAGCAGCGGGGACCAGCTGACGACCGCGGCCAGCGCGCACACCCCCGCGGCGGAGCCGACCGCGCCGAGCGCGGTGCCGCGGGCGACGTCGCGGTGCACGACGTGCCCGAGCTCGTGCGCCACCACGAGTTCGACCTCCCGCGGCTCGGCCGTGCTGAGCAGCGTGTCGTAGACGACGATCCGCCGGGTCCGGCCGAAGCCGGAGACGTACGCGTTGAGCGCCGTGGTGCGCCGCGACGCGTCGGCGACCAGCACGTCCCGCACCGTCACCCCGTCGCGCGCGGCCAGCGCGAGCAGGGCGTCGCGCAACGGGCCCGCCGGCATCGGCGTGAAGCGGTTGAAGAGCGGCTCGAAGAGCACCGGTGCCACCCAGGACAGCGCGACGGTGGCCGCCGCAGCCCCGAGCGCGGCCCACGCCCACCACCAGCGGGTGAGGCCGGCCAGCGCGTAGACGGCGAAGAGGGCGCCGCCGACGAGCGGCAGCGAGATGAGCAGGCCGCGCAGCACGTCCGCCGCCCAGCCGCCCCACCCCTGGGTCACCAGGCCGAAGCGTGCACGTACCACCCGGGTGCGGGCCCCGAAGGGCAGGGCGAGCAACTGCGGCAGCAGCACCAGGGTGACCGCCGCCCCGGCGACCCGGGCGGGCCACGAAGAGCCAAAGGCGGCGATCAGCCCGGCGCCGGCCGGGGTCAGGCCGAGCACCGCAAGCAGCGCGAGCCCGGCCGTGCGGCCGGCCAGGGCGACCGGCCAGACGCCCTGCCGCAGCGCCCGGGCCCGGGCGATGTGCTCGGGGGTGAAGTCGGGGCCGGCGTCAGGGCCGTGGGGCGGCTCGGTCATCCCAGCTCCTGCTGTACGTAGGTGCGCCAGCGCGCGGTGAACCCGGCCGGCGACAGGTCCAGCCCGGAGCGCAGCACCGAGTCCAGCGTCGCGCCGGTGCCGGCGGTGCGGTAGAGGGCGGTGAGCCGGTCGGGCGACCACTGGTCGGCGACCATCCGGCAGGCCAGCCAGCCGCCCTCGTACGCCTGCGCCAGGTCGCTGGAGGTGGGGCGGAAGTCCGCGGCGGTGGGGAGCGCCGCCGGCAGGTGGCCCGCGTCGACGTCGTGGGCCAGCTCGGGGGCGATCTCCGGGGCGGTGCGGCCGGCGTCGCGGTAGGCGACCCAATCGGCGAAGCCCTCGGACAGCCACAGCGGGGTGCTCGCGGTGGTGGCCAGCCGGGTGGCGACATGGGTGGTCTCGTGGGTGAGGACGACCTGCCGCCCGAAGGCGGAGAGCTTGCCGAAGGCGGCGGGGTTGACGATCACCCGGTCGGCCGGGGCCTGGGCGCTGCCGCC
This sequence comes from Streptomyces sp. NBC_01198, assembly GCF_036010485.1. Classification (NCBI taxonomy): domain Bacteria; kingdom Bacillati; phylum Actinomycetota; class Actinomycetes; order Kitasatosporales; family Streptomycetaceae; genus Streptomyces; species Streptomyces sp. NBC_01198. The sequence continues at coordinate 6,060,354 of NZ_CP108568.1, read as the reverse complement.
CAGCTCGCCGGTGGTGACCGCGGCGATGTCCTGGTAGCCGGCGGGGTCGGCGGCGAGCAGCGCGCCGAGCTGGTCGAGGGTCTTCGGCGCCTCGATGACGACGGTGCCGGGCCAGCCGGCCCGGCCCCAGGCGTGCTGCACCTGGGGCACCGCCTGGTCGGCGTCGTCGGCGTAGCCGCGCAGCGTCCCGGTGTCGCCGAGGCCGAGCACCAGGCTGTGCGCCCCGCGCACCACGGTCACCTTGCCCTGGTCCCACAGCTGTACGGCGCTGCGCTTCCCGGCGGACTCCCCGTCGTCGTCGGCGGCGACGTACCAGTGCCCGGAGCGTTCGGTGAAGGTCAGATACGACGTGGAGACCACCGGCTGGGCGTCGTAGCCGCTGAGCCGGTAGCGCAGCTGGACCTCGGCCGCGGTCCTGCGGGTGCCGTCGCCGGCGCCGGCCTCGGGGGGCAGCGGGAAGGCGCCGGTGCGGACCAGGCGGTAGGACCAGTCGGCGAGCGGCACCTGCGCGAGGTTGCCGAACATCTGCCGCTGGGCGGCGAGGAAGCGGGTGGACCGCGGGTCGACGCCGGCCAGGAAGGCCCGCTGGTCGTGCTGCCGCACCGCGGCGGCGTGCCGGTCCAGCAGCTGCTGCACGGCGGGGTCGGCGGCCGGCCGTGCGGCCTTGTGCGCCGCTCCCCCGCAGCCGGTGAGCGCGGCGAGCAGCCCGAACAGGGCGAGGACGGCGAGCACGGCGCCGGCCGTCCGGCGTCCTGGGTGCACCGCGGTCATGGCGCCGATCGTACGGCCAGCGCGGCCGCGACCGCGCGGCCGGTCTCAGGGTCTGGTCACGGCCGTGATCGGCATCATGCCCACCGGGTCGTAGCGGACCCGGGCGCCGGGGTAGGGGGCGTGGATGACGCGGCCGCCGCCGACGTACATGGCGACGTGGCTGGCGTCGCCGCGGTAGATGATCAGGTCGCCGGGGCGGGCCTGGTCCAGGGGGACGCGGTGGCCGGCGTTCATCTGCTCCTGGGACGTCCGCGGCAGCGCCACGCCGGCCCGGCCGTAGGCGTACTGCATCAGGCCCGAGCAGTCGAAGGCGTGCGGGCCGGTGGCGCCCCATACGTAGGGTGCGCCGAGCACCTGGCGGGCGGCGGCGACCGCGAGGGCGTTGCGGCCCGACGCGGCGGGCAGGTCGGGGAGTTCGGGCAGCGGAGTGCGGTCGCGGGCGGCGTGGTCGCCCGTGCCGGGGGTGTAGCCGGCCCGCTGGATGGCGGGCAGGGCGCGCAGCAGCTGCTGGGCGGCGGCGAGCGCCCGCTGCACCGCGGTCTTGCGCTGCCGCAGATCCGCGGCGGTCTGGTTCAGCTCGGCGAGCTTGCCCGCGGCCTGGCTGCGCTGCCCGCTCAGCGCCCTTTCCGCGTCCTGGAGTTCGCGCAGCTGGTCGGCCTGCCGAGTGCCGAGCCGGTCCAGGGTGGCGGCCCGGTCGAGGGAGTCCTCGGGGTCGTCGGACAGCAGCAGCGCCAGCGACGGGTCGAGGGCGCCGTCGCGGTACTGCTCGGCGGCCAGCGCGCCGAGTTCGTCCCGCAGCTCGTTCACCCGCTGCTGGCCCTGGGCCGCGCGGTCCTGGAGGGTGGCGAGGTCGGCGCGCAGCTGTTCGGCGTGCTCCTTGGCCGCGTCGTACTTCTCGGTGGCCTGTTCCGCCTGCTGGTAGAGCCGGTCGAGCCGGGTCGCGGTGTCCTGGCCCGCGGCGGGCGTGGGGTCGGCCGCGGCGAGCTGGGCGGTGCCGCCGGACAGTGCCGCGGTGGCCGCGGCCGCCGCGGACAGCACGGTGACCCGGGTGGTGCGGACGGCCAGGCCCGGCTGCGGTGCGCGTCGATGGGATGCCACAGCAGCCGACAGTAGCCAGCCGGACACCCTCAGTACAAAGACGTCAAACGCCCCGTACGCGACGCTCGCCGCTCAGCCGCAGGTCACGTGGCTGCCCCGGTCATCACGCGAGGACCGGCACCACCCGAACGCCGTATTCTCCCGCGCCGCGGGCCGCAGCCCCGGCGCGGACAGCGCCGCTGAAGACGTCCGGGTCAGATGCGGACGCCGAACTGGAAGGGCATGTCGCTGATCGCCTCGTAGCGCACGACGGTGCCGGGCTTGGGGGCGTGCAGCACCATGCCGTCGCCGGCGTAGAGGCCGACGTGGTGGTGGTCGCCGTAGAAGATGACCAGGTCGCCGACGCCGAGCTGCGACTCGGAGTAGATCCTGGTGCCGGCGTTCGCCTGCTCCGCCGCGGTCCTGGGCAGGTTGACCCCGGCCTGGCGGTAGGCGTAGGAGGTGAGGCCCGAGCAGTCGAAGGACTTGGGGCCGTTGCCGCCGTAGACGTACGGCTTGTTCAGCTCCTGCTGCGCGGCGGCGTAGGCCGCGGCGGCACGGCCGCTGGCGGGCTTGCCGCCGATCGGCACGCGCCCGGTGGAGCGGTTGGCGCGGGCGGCGTCGTCGGATATCTGCTGGCGCTGCGCGGCGGTCAGACCGTTCAGGATCGCCTGCGCCTGGGCCAGCTTGTTCTTGGCCTCGGTCTTGCGCTGCCCCAGCTCTGTCCTGGTGGCCTGCAGTTCGGCGAGCTTGGAGGTGGCCTCCGCGCGCTCCTGGTCCAGGGTCCGCTTGGCGTCCTGGAGTTGCTGCAGCGCGCTGCTCTGCAGCGAGCTGATCTGGTCGAGCGCGGTGGCCTGGTCCAGGTAGCTGTCCGGGTTGGAGGACAGGAAGAGCTGGAGCGACGGGTCGATTCCGCCGGTGCGGTACTGCGAGGCCGCGATCGTACCGAGGCTGTCGCGGAGGGTGTTGAGGTGCTCCTGCTGGCGCGCCACCTGGTCCTGCAGGCTGCCGGCCTCCGTCTGGAGGGACTTGAGCTTCTCGCTGGCCCCGTTGTACTTCTCGGTGGCCTGCTCCGCCTGCGAGTAGAGCGTGTCCACCTGGGCCTTGGCGTCCTTGACCGTGGTGGGCTTGCTGGGCTTCGCGGGGGCGGCGTTGGCCGCCTGGGCGGAGAGCGCGACCGCGGCTGCGGCGGTCGCGGTGAGCACGGTCACGCGCGTGCGGCTTGCCGGCTTGGGACGACGGTGGGACGCCACGAAGGCGAGCTCCTTCTTCCTTCAGCCGCCTACCGGTTGACGACTGGCGGGCGGCCCCCGACGCGCCATCCGGATTGGATGATCGACTGCGCGGAGGTTCGAGCCCTGACCTTAGTGACCTTTCTGTGATCGGTTCAAATCCTTGAAGGCAAAATCTCGACCGGTTCGCGTTTTCTTTACATACTTCGCACGTACAGTGATGACCGTTCGACGCTGCGTGCACACTGGTGCACTAGTGAACGCCGAGGCGGCTTCGAACGGCCCGAACGGCCCGCGGGCGGTGAAGAGTCAGACCCGCGCGAGGCGGCGCAGCAGCAGTGTGGAGGCGACCGGGCGGGCGCCGGCCTTGGCGACCCCGTCGGCGACCTCGCGGTCGGCGGAGACCACCACGATCTGCCGGCCGGGCGGTTCGGCCCGCACCAGCCGCCTGATCAACTCGTCCGCGGTCTCACCGGCCTTGCTGAACAGCACCCGCACCCCGCGCGGCGGCGCGAGCAGCACCGGCATGTCCAGGTCGGCGCCGTCGAAGACGCACGTCACCTCGGCGCCGCTCTGCGCGGCGAGCGCCGCGAGACCGCCGAGCAGCCGTAGCCGCTGCTTCTCCAACGGCATCGCCGGATAACCGGTCTTGGTGACGTTGTAGCCGTCGACCACCAGGTGCGCCTGCGGCAGCGCGAGCAGCTGGTCGAGCAGCGCGGGGTCGGTCTCGGACAGCGCGCGGGTGGCGATGTCACGGGCACTGAAGGCGCCGGGCGCCACCGCGTCCACGGTGTCGGCGGGGCGTACCGCCATGGTGTCCCGTGGCGGCAGGGCGAGTTCGCGGCGCAGCCCGGAGGCCGCGTCGAGCACCGTGTCGAGCAGCAGCCGCAGCCGTACGTCCTCGATGCTGCGCCCCTCGCGGGCGGCCTTGCGGCCGGTCTCGATGACCGCCTCCGCCTCGGCCAGGCGGGTACGCAGCCGGCGCGCCTCGCTGTCGGCGGCGGCCTTGTCGTGGGCGGCGGCGGACCGCAACTCCTCCACCTCGACCTGGAGTCTGCGCTGCGCGGCCTCGGCCCGCTTGACGTCGCTCAGCGCGCTGCGCAGCTTGCGGTGCAGCGCGTCGCCCTCCTTGCGCACGGTCTCCAGTTCGGCCCTGGCCCTGGCCGCGTCCGCCCTGCCCTGCTCGTGCAGCGCCTCCACCTCGGCGCGCAGCGCCGCCAGTTCGCGCAGCGCCTCCTCGTCCGCCCGCTCGGCGTCGGCCCGTTGGGCCTCCTCGCCGGCGGTCGCGACGAGCTTGGCCCACCCCGGGGGCCGGAGCAGATACGCGGCGGCCGCCACGTCCAGCGGATCGGCGGCCGGCGGCGGGGTGCCGCCCTCCAGCGCGCCGGCCAGCTCGGCCTGCGACTCCCTCAGTCGGGCCGCGACCTTCTGCCGGAAGGCCGGGTCGTGCTCCAGGGCCGCGGCCAGCGCGGTCCCCGCGTACTTCACCCGCCGGGTGGGCGTGAAGCGGGCGTAGGGGCGCAGCGAGACCGGCAGCTCCTGGTAGGTGAAGCTGCCGAAGGCCTCCGCGGCGAAGGCGACGACCCGGTGGCGTACACCCTCGGGCAGCGGCCGGTCGAGGGCCGGCTCGGCGCCCGCCGCCTCCGGGGCACCGTCACCTTCGTCGTCGCGCTCGCCGTGCTCGGCATGGCCGCCGGGATCGCGAGGGTCGCCGTGGTCGCCGGGGTCACCGTCGTCGGCGGGCCCGGCCGGTGCGGGGGGGCCGGCGGACTCCGCCGCGGCACCACTCGCTCCGGCATGCGGAAAACCGCCGATACCGTCCACCAGTCACTCCCGTCCGGTTCCTCGGCGTCCTCCCGGCCCCCTTCGATCCCTCCGGCCCGCCGCCCTGCTGCTTCCATTGTCCCCGCCCGGCGCTCAGCCGGACGCGGAACCGCTCCCGTCGGCGCTTTCCGTACTGCTGTTCCCGTCGCCGCCCGCACCGGCACCCGGGCGGTCGACCAGTTCGATCCGGTCCACCGCGTTGCACCAGCGGCAGCGCACCGACTCCACGGTCTCGGCCAGCACCTCGGTCTCCTCGACCGACGGCTCGCCGCCCAGGTCCAGATGGACGTACTCCACCACCCGTGAGGAACGCGTCACGTCGAATCGGGTCAGATTCCCGCACAGAGTGCAGCGCCACCGCGTCGTCGCGGTCGGCAGCGGAACCGGCATCGCAGGTACCTCTTCCTCTGGGCAGCGGTTGTCCCGGTCACCCTAAGGCCTCGGAGGTACGCCGCGCTGCGGCGAGGCGCCTTATGTCCGTTACGACCGCTGCGTCATGATCGGTCCATGGTCATCCCGGTGTACGACAAGAACCCGGTCCGCCGTACGCCGGTCGTCACGTACGGGCTGATCGCCGTGTGCACCGCGGTCTTCCTGTTCGGGCCGCTGTCCGGCTTCATCCCCGCCTACGGCACCGGGCGGCACCTGGCGTGCGAGCAGGCGCTGTACTTCGACCGCTGGGGGGTGATCCCCGGCGAGCTCCTGCACGGCCGACTGCCGACGGCCGCCCTGGGCCTGCCCGCCGGGTGCCACGCCCCCGCCTCCTCGGCCAAGGTGCCGGTCGTGTCCGTCTTCACCTCGATGTTCCTGCACGGCAGCTGGCTGCACCTGATCGGGAACATGCTCTTCCTCTACGTCTTCGGCGACAACGTGGAGAACCGCATGGGCCGGGTGCGCTTCGCGCTGTTCTACCTGGCGGCGGGCTTCCTGGCCACCTACGGCTTCGCCTTCGCGCACGCCGACGACACCCAGAGCCTGGTCGGCGCGTCGGGGGCGATCTCCGGCGCCCTCGGCGCGTACCTCTACCTCTACCCGAAGGCCCGGGTCACCAGCCTCTTCCCGTTCCTCTTCTTCGTCCCGCTGCGCTTCCCCGCGTGGATGGTGCTCGGCTTCTGGTTCGTCCTGCAGTGGTTCGCCGCGCAGACCGCCGCGGGCGGTCCCGGGGTGGCCTACCTGGCCCATGTGGTGGGCTTCGCCTTCGGCTTCTGCTGGGCGTGGGCCTGTTATCGGCCCCGGTCTAAGCTGGGCGTCGTTGCCGGGACGACCCAAGGAGACATTCAGTCGTGATCACCGCGATCGTGCTCATCAAGACCACCGTGGACCGGATCCCGGAGATCGCCGAGGCGATCGCCGCGCTCGAGCACGTCAGCGAGGTCTACTCGGTGACCGGGACCTATGACCTGGTCGCGCTGGTGCGGGTGGCCCGGCATGACGACCTGGCGGACATCATCCCGGGCCGGATCAGCAAGATCCCCGGCGTCGAGGTGACCGACACGCACGTCGCCTTCCGTACGTACTCCCAGCACGACCTGGAGGCGGCGTTCGCGATCGGCCTCGACTCCTAGCAATGGGCCGCCGGTCAGACCGGGGAGGGGACGCAGCGGCCGGCCTCGGTGTGGTAGGTCCACGCGGCGCCCTCCCGGACGAGCGTGGCGAGCGCGGCGGTGAAGCGCACGATGTGCTCGGGCGGGGTGCCGACGCCGAAGCTGACCCGGACCGCGTTGAAGGAGAGGTCCTCAGGGGAGCCGCAGGCCCCCAGGTCCTCGGGCTCGCCGCCGAGCAGGTGCCGTACCAGCGGATGCGCGCAGAACAGGCCGTCCCGCACCCCGATGCCGTGCTCCGCGGAGAGCGCCGCGGCCAGGTGCGAGCTGTTCCAGCCCTGGACGACGAAGCTCAGCACCCCCACACGGTCGGCGTCCGCGCCGAACAGCGACAGCACCCGCACCTCGGGGATCGCCGCCAGGCCGTCCCGCAGCAGCCCGAGCAATTGGCGCTCGTGCGCCGCCAGCTCGTCGAACCCGGCCTCGGTGAGCGCCTTGCACGCCGACGCGATGGCGTACGCCCCGATGACGTTGGGCGACCCGGCCTCGTGCCGGGCGGCCGCCGACTCCTGCCACTCGGCCTCGACCTGGCCGTCGGCCCGCCGGACCACCGTACGGGTCGCGCCGCCGCCGGCGAGGTAGGGCTCCGCGTCGCGCAGCCAGTCCGGCCGCCCGGCGAGCACGCCGGCGCCGAAGGGCGCGTAGAGCTTGTGCCCGGAGAAGGCGACCCAGTCGACGTCGAGTTCGGCGATGTCCACCGGGCGGTGCGGTACGAGCTGTGCGGCGTCCAGCACGATCCGGGCGCCGTGCCGGTGCGCGGCGGCCGCCAGCCGGCGCACCGGCCACAGCTCGCCGGTCACGTTGGACGCGCCGGTGACGCACACCAGCTTCGGTCCCTTGGGCGCCCCGTGCAGCGCCACGTCGAGTGCGGCGACGGCCTGTTCGGGAGTACGGGGCGCGGGCAGACAGGTGACGCGCGCGCCCTTGGCGCGCTGCCACGGCAGCAGCGCCGCGTGGTGCTCGGTCTCGAAGACGAAGACCTGCGTGCCGGCCGGCAGCACCGCGGCCAGCAGGTTCAGCGAATCGGTGGTGGAGCGGGTGAAGATGACCTCGTCGTTGGGCCGGCAGCCGAGGAAGTCCGCCACCGTCGCCCGGCTCTGCTCGAAGAGCTCGGTGGACAGCTGCGACAGATACCCGGCGCCCCGGTGCACGCTGCCGTAGTAGGGGGCGTACGCGGCCACGTCGTCCCACACCCGCTGCAACGCGGGCGCGCTGGCGGCGTAGTCGAGCGCGGCATAACCGACCTCGCCGCCGGTGACCAGCGGCACGGTCACGTCCCGGCCGAGCACGGGCAGCGGAGGCACCGGGACGTCGCAGGTCAGCGGGCTGGAGGCGGTGAAGGAAAGGGTCATGGCAGGCTCCTGGCACGAAGGCAGGCGACAGCGCCGCGCGCCGGGGCACGGCGCTGCGTCGCGGTCGGACGGCGGCAGAGGGAAGACGGACCGGTGCACTACGGCACCGCGGTACGGCGGAACCGGGGCCAGTGGCCCTATCGCATTCGCTTGCGCATGATGAACTCCCGAGTCCGGCTTGCTGCGAGCCTCGCTGCCCGCAGCCCGGTCATCACCCGGGGCACCCCGCCTCGGACGGAGGGTTGCCGGACAGCGAGCCGGGGCCTTTGCGCTGTCACTCGTGACCTGCAAGGGATTCTGCCACAGGACGCCGGATGCGCAAGGCGCCGTCCGAGGTACGGACGGCGCCTGCTCGTTCGGCTCAGGCGTGGGTGGCGGCCGCCCAGCGCTCGAGCACCGCGGCGGCCGCGCCGGAGTCGAGGGACTCCGCGGCCCTGGCCACCCCGGCGGCCAGTTGCTCCTCCAGGGTGCCCGCCCCCGGGGCCAGCGCCACCAGCGCGGCGGCGGAGTTGAGCAGCACCGCGTCCCGTACCGGCCCGGTCGCACCGGCCAGCACCCTGCGGGCGACGTCCGCGTTGTGCGCCGGGTCGCCCCCGCGCAGCGCCTCGACCGGCACCAGGTCGATCCCGATGTCGCGCGGGTCGAAGGTGTGCTGGGCGACCTTGCCGTCGCCGACCACCCACACCTGCGAGGTCGCGGTGGTGGTCAGCTCGTCCAGGCCGTCGTCACCGCGGAAGACCAGCGCGGACGAGCCGCGTTCTGCCAGCACGCCGGCCATGATCGGCGCCATCCGCAGGTCGGCGACCCCGGTGGCCTGCGCGCGCACCCGGGCCGGGTTGGTCAGCGGGCCCAGGAAGTTGAAGGTGGTGGCGACCCCCAACTCGGCGCGAGCGGTGGCCACATGGCGCAGCGCCGGGTGGAAGCGGACCGCGAAGCAGAAGGTGATGCCCGCCTCCTCGGCGACCTCCACGACCCGCTCCGGGGTCAGGTCCAGATTCACCCCGAGGTGCCCGAGGACGTCGCTGGCACCGCTGGCCGACGACGCGGCCCGGTTGCCGTGCTTGACGACCTTCGCGCCGGTGCCGGCCACCACTATCGCCGACATGGTGGAGATGTTGACGGTTCTGGCCCGGTCGCCGCCGGTACCGACGATGTCCACGGTGGGGCCCGGCACGTCGATGGTGTTGGCGTGCGCGTACATCGCCCGCACCATGCCGGTGACTTCCTCGACCGTCTCGCCCTTGGCCCGCAGCGCCACCGCGAACCCGGCGATCTGCACGCCGGTTGCGGTGCCGCTCATGATGGCGTCCATCGCCCACGCGGTGTCGTCGGCCTCCAGGTCACGTCCGGCGATCAGCTGCGTCAAGACGTCGGGCCACGTCCGCAGCGCCCCGGTATCGCCACCTGCCGGGTTCACAACGCTCATGGTCCACACTCCTGGTGGTCGTCGGGCCTTCCCGCGCCCACCCTATCCGCGCACGGCGGCTCCGCGGCTCCCCTCCGCGGGGAGCGGCCGGCAGGGCAGTGGCAGCCTCGTAGCGGAAAAGACCCGGGCCGGGTGGTCCCCTCCGCAAGGAGGTGACCACCCGGCCCCGGTGGGACAAGCCGGACGGCGGGTCAGTGGTGGCCGTGGCCGCTCGTGATCTCGTCGTATTCCTCGACTGTCGGCTTCGGGATCTGGCTGTGCTCGCCGTAGAAGTTGCGGGACAGTCGCGCCCGCACCTTCGTGACCGGGTTCAGCTTGCGCTCCACGCCGTTCTCGTCGACCTCGGGGCCGACGTCGAGCGGCTGCGGCTGCACGTGGGCGGTCAGGACGTGCAGCTCCTCCTGCTCCAGGGGCTGGTGCACCTCGATGAACTCACCGTGCGGGAGCCGCTTGATGATGCCGGTCTCGCGACCGTGCAGCACCTTGTCGCGGTCCTTGCGCTGCAGCCCGAGACAGATCCGCTTGGTGGCGAAGAACGCCAGCGCCGGCAGCACGAAGAAACCGATCCGCACCGACCAGGTGATCGTCTCGATCGACAGGTGGAAGTGCGTGGCCCACAGGTCGTTGCCGCCACCGATCAGCAGCGTGAAGTAGAGCGTCAGCCAGGCGACACCGAAGCCGGTGCGCACCGGGCGGTTGCGCGGCCGGTCCAGCAGATGGTGCTCGCTCTTGTCGCCGGTGACCCACGATTCGATGAACGGGTAGACGGCGATGGCGACAAGCACCAGCGGGAAGACCATCAGCGGGACGAACACGCCGAGGACCAGGGTGTGGCCCCAGGCGCTGATCTCCCAGCCGGGCATCACCCGGATCAGGCCTTCGGAGAAGCCCATGTACCAGTCGGGCTGCGCGCCGGTGGACACCTGGTCCGGCCGGTACGGGCCCATGGTCCAGATCGGGTTGATGGTGGCGATCGCCGCGATGGCCGCGATGACACCGAAGACCAGGAAGAAGAAGCCGCCGGCCTTCGCGGTGTAGATCGGGAAGAACGGCATGCCGACGACGTTCTTCTCGGTCTTGCCCGCACCCGCGAACTGGGTGTGCTTGTGGTAGAAGACCAGGATCAGGTGGGTGACCAGCAGTGCCGCCATGATGCCTGGCAGCAGCAGGATGTGCGCCGAGTAGAAGATCGGCACGAAGTTGTGGCCGGGGAACTCGCCGCCGAACAGGAACATCGACAGATACGTGCCGACGATCGGCGTGGAGAGCACCGCGCCCTCGGTGAAGCGGACACCGGTGCCGGACAGCAGGTCGTCGGGCAGCGAGTAGCCGGTGAAGCCCTCGAACATGCCGATGAACAGCAGCGTCCAGCCGAACAGCCAGTTGAGCTCACGCGGCTTGCGGAACGCTCCGGTGAAGAACACCCGCATCATGTGGACGATCATGCCCGCGATGAAGATCAGCGCGGACCAGTGGTGGATCTGCCGGATCAGCAGACCACCGCGCACCTCGAAGCTGATGTGCATGGTCGACGCGTACGCTTCCGACATCCGCTGGCCCTGCAGCGGCGCGTACGGGCCGTTGTAGACGACCTCGTTCATGCTGGGGTGGAAGAACAGCGTCAGATACACACCCGTGAGGATGAGGATCGTGAAGCTGTAGAGGCAGATCTCACCCAGCATGAACGACCAGTGGTCGGGGAAGATCTTCCGCAGGTTGGACTTGCCGAGCTTGTACAGGCCGACTCGGGAGTCTGCCCACTCGGCGACGCGCTGTCCGGGGTGTTTGGGGCCTCGCCGAGTGCTCGTCGAGGTCTCTGTCGAAGTACTCATCCGCGCTCCCAGAAGGCCGGACCGACGGGAACCTCGAAGTCGCTCATCGCAACGAGGTTGCCCTCACCATTGACGCTGATCCGAAGCTGCGGCAGCCGGTGACCCGCGGGACCGAAGATCACCCGGGCGCCGTCCGACAGGTCGAACGTCGACTGATGACAAGGGCAGAGTACGTGGTGTGTCTGCTGCTCGTACAGGCTGACCGGGCAGCCGACGTGCGTGCAGATCTTGGAGAAGGCCACGATGCCCTGGTGCGACCAGTCGAGTTCCTTCTTGTCCTTGATGTCCTCCGGCTTGAGCCGGACGACCATCAGGGCCGCCTTGGCGATCTGTACCTGGAAGTCCTCGTCCGCCTCGTTCAGCCCCTCGGGCTGGGCGAAGGTGAGCGAGCCGACCGGGATGTCCTCGGGACGCAGCGGCCGGTTGGTGTTGGGGTTGATCAGCGCCTTGCCCTTGGCCCAGGCGGTGTGCCTGAGCTTGTCCTCCGGCAGCGGGCCGAGGTCGCGCAGGATCACCACCGCGGACAGCGGGACCAGCGTGAGCGCGCCGAGCATCGTCGTACGGACCAGCTTGCGCCGGCCGAACGCGCTCTCCTTGGCGCCCGCCTTCCACTGCGCCTCGATGTTGGCGCGCAGTTCGTCGTCCGCGTCCGCGCGGTGGCGGTCGTCGGGCATCTCCTCGTCGGACATCAGCGTGCGGGCCCAGTGCACGGCGCCGGCGCCGATGCCGATCAGCGCGACGGCCAGCGAGATGCCGAGCGAGAAGTTCAGCGCGCTGACGTGGCCGATCGGGAAGATGTAGACGTACTTGTCGACCGGGAAGATCACGAAGCTCGCGATGAACGAGAGGGTGCCCAGCATCGACAGCGTGAACAGGCCGGCGACCACCCGCTCGGAGTGCTTCGCCGCCTTCTCGTCGATGTCCTGACGGCGGTATTCGTGCTCCGGGTGACCGGGGTTGGCGAACGGGTCGCCGGGGACCGCCGCTTCGGCGCCGTGGGCGCCGCGGGTGGCCGGGAGGTGGTCCTCTGGATCTGTCATGTCGTTGTGGGATCCGGTTTCGCTCATGACTTCTTCGCTTTGGTCGTGCGGGCCGCGATCCAGGCAGCGATGCCGAGCAGCGCGCCGAGGCCGAAGATGTAGGCGAACAGCCCCTCGGGCACCGGACCCAGAGTGCCGAGCGTGAAGCCGCCCGGGTTCGGGCTGTCGGCGGAGTCGACCGCCTTCAGGTACGCGATGATGTCGGCCTTGCTCTTCGACGGCAGCGTGGTGTCGGGGAAGGACGGCATGTTCTGCGGGCCGGTCTGCATGGCCTCGTAGATGTGCTTGGGGTCCACGCCCTTGAGGGTGGGCGCGTACTTGCCGTCGGTCAGGGCGCCGCCCTTGCCGACGAAGTTGTGGCACTGCGAGCAGTTGCTACGGAACAGCTCACCGCCCTTGCCCTGCTCCGCGCCCGCCGGGTCGTACTGGTCCGACGAGGGGATCACCGGGCCGGGGCCGAGGGAGGCGATGTACGCGGCCAGCTGGTCGATGTCCTTCTGGGTGTACTGCACCTTCTTCTGCTGGATCTGCGGGCCGGGCTGCTGCGCGGGCATCCGGCCGGTGCCGACCTGGAAGTCCACCGCGGCCGAGCCGACGCCGGTCAGGCTGGGTCCGTCCGAGCTCCCCTGGCCGTGCGTGCCGTGGCAGCTGGCACAGCCCACGGAGAACAGTTTCTTGCCCTCGGTGATCTCGATGGACTGGGACGAGTCGTCGGCCTGCGCCTTGGGTGCCGGCGCGAGCGCGGCGTACAGCCCCCCGGTGGCCGCTAGCGCGAAGAGTAGGACGACAAGCGCCGCCAGCGGGTGGCGCCGTCGTGCGGAGAGCTTTTTCACGGATTACCCCGGTGTCAGGATCTCTTGTGTCGATGCTTCGGGTTGTGCCTGTCCGGCACCGTGCTGCGGTACGCGACCGACTACTTGATCAGGTAGATCGTGGCGAAGAGGCCGATCCAGACGACGTCGACGAAGTGCCAGTAGTAGGACACGACGATGGCAGCGGTGGCCTGCTGGTGGGTGAACCGCTTGGCCGCGTACGTACGGCCGAGCACCAGCAGGAACGCGATCAGACCACCCGTCACATGCAGCCCGTGGAACCCGGTCGTCAGGTAGAACACCGAACCGTACGGGTCGGAGCTGAGTGAGATCCCGTCCTTCTTGACCAGGTTCGTGTACTCGAAGATCTGCCCGCCGATGAAGATCGCGCCCATCACGAACGTCACGATGAACCACGAGCGCAGCTTCTTCACGTCGCCGCGCTCGGCGGCGAAGACGCCCATCTGGCACGTGAAGGAGGAGAGCACCAGGATCGTGGTGTTCGTCGCGGAGAACGGCACGTTCAGCGCATGGGCGTGTTCCTTCCAGAAATCGGCACCCGTGACCGACCGAATGGTGAAGTACATCGCGAAGAGGGCCGCGAAGAACATCAGCTCGGAACTCAGCCAGATGATGGTTCCGACGCTGGTGAGGTTCGGCCGGTTGACCGACGGGTGCGCGTGCCCGGTTTCTACTGCTGTTGCTGTCGCCACGTCCGACATTATGTCGGTCGCTTATCCGGCGCTCACTCCGGGGGTCCCCTTCGGTGTGTCAAGGCCCTTCGGGGGGCCGTGTCGCGCTCCGGCGGGGTCCCTCGAACGAGGGATGACGATCCGTCCGCGGGATCTTGGACCCCGCAGGACCCCTCCACGGACGGCGTCCACCGGAGTAGCATCCCAGGCACTTGAGAAAACGTTCACGAGCCGCACACGCTGCACGGGGACCACGAAGATCACGAGGAGGAGCCAGGATGCAGGCGACGGCCACGGTGCTGGTCTACAGCGACGACGCGAACACCCGGGAGCAGGTCCGGCTCGCCGTCGGCCGCAGGCCCGCCGCCGACCTGCCGCCGGTGGAGTTCGTGGAGTGCGCGACACTTCCCGCCGTGCTGACCGAACTGGAGAGGGGCGGCATCGACGCCTGCGTCCTGGACGGCGAGTCGGCCCCGGCGGGCGGTATGGGCGTGTGCCGGCAGATCAAGGACGAGATCTTCCGCTGCCCGCCGGTGCTGGTGCTGATCGGCCGTCCCCAGGACGCCTGGCTGGCCACCTGGAGCCGCGCGGACGCGGCGACGACCCATCCGGTCGACCCGGTGGCGCTCTGCGACACGCTCGCCGTCCTGCTGCGGCGCCGGTTCGAGCCGGCTTCGAAGGCGGTCGCGGCCCGCTAGCCGCCGGCCCGCCGGCCGGGACCTGCCGGGGCGGCCGCCCCTCGGGACGGCTCAGGCGGTCTCGGGACGGAGCCGCGCGGGGTCGGACAGCGGGTTCTTCGCGACGGCGGCCGAGCCCTGGTCGGCCTGGCCCGCGGCCTTGGAGCCCAGCGCGCTGCCCTGCTGCCACTTGGCCTCGTCCAGGTTCCAGTCGCCGAAGCCGTTGTCGAACGGCGTCATCGTCGGGCCGTGGCTGTTCACGACCTGGACGACGTCGCCCTGCCGCACGTGGTCGAAGAACCAGTGCGCGTTGTCGGTGCTCATGCCGGTGCAGCCGTGGCTGACGTTGGCGGATCCCTGGGAGCCCTCGGACCAGGGCGCGGCGTGCACGTACTCACCGCTCCATGTCACCCGGGTGGCCCAGTAGACCGGCAGGTCGTAGGAGTCGGAGCTGCCGGCGGCTATTCCGACGGTGGAGCTCTTCATCTGGACGAAGCTCTCCTTGGCCAGCACGACCTTGATGCCGTTGCGGGTGTCGAAGCCCGGCTTGCCGGTGGTGACCGGGATGGTCCTGACCACCTTGCCGTCGTCCTTGAAGGTCATCTGGTCGGTGGCCGCGTCGGTGATCGCCTCGATGCGGTCGCCGGTGTGCAGGGTCAGCGGCTTGTCGGTGCCGCCGTAGAGCTTGCCCTGCACCTTGACGCCGTTGAGAGTGCTGCGGACCTCGATCTGGGCGTGTGCGGGCCAGTAGCTGCTGGGCCGGTAGTGCAGGGTGCGGTCGTCGACCCAGTACCAGGACCCGTGTGCGGCCTGCGGGACGCTGGTGACCACCAGGTTCGCCTCGACCGCGGCGCGGGCGGCGGCGGTCTTGACCGGGGTGTTCAGCTCGGCGGTGATCGGCTGGCCGACCCCGTAGGTGCCGGCGTCCGGGCCGAAGGCGACGTGCAGGCCCGCGGAGGCCGTGGTGGTGTCGAAGCCCAGGACCTTGCGGCCGGGGTGGCCGTCGGAGTCCTCGGTGCTCACCCGGACCGTGTAGTGGGCGCCTGCGGCCAGCGCGGTGGTGGACTGCCAGCTGAGGCCGTCCTCGCTGAGCTTGCCGCGTACGAAGCGGCCTGCGGCGTCGGTGGCGGTGACGTCGGTGATCCTGCTGCCGTCGTCCTTGATGGTGACCTTGAGCGGCTTGTTGGGGTCGGCCTTGCCGCCGTCGGCGACCGAGTAGGCGACCTTGGCCGCGGATTCGTAGGGCGGGGCGGCGAGCGGGTTGCCGTCTCCGCCGCAGGCGGTGAGCCCCACCGCGAGGGGCGCCACGAGAAGGGCGCAGCGCAACGCTATCCGGCGTCGAGGAATGTGGCTCATGGCATCACGCTAAGAACCGGGCGCCGATTCCGCACGGCAGAGGGGTGCAAAAGGGGCGGGCCGCGTCCCTGACCAGGTCCGCGGCCCGCCCCCGGGCTGCTGTACGGCTCAGTGGGCCGTCACTGGGTGCGGCTCTCGCCGCGGTAGTACTCGAACACCCAGCCGAAGATCCCCATCAGGATCACCGGCAGCGCGAAGAACAGCAGCCACCAGCCGAAGATGACGCCCAGGAACGCCAGCGCTCCGCCGGTGCCCAGCATGAGCGGCTGCCAGCTGTGCGGGCTGAAGAAACCCACCTCGCCGGCCTCGTCGGCGACGTCGGCGTCCTCGCGGTCCATCGCCCCGGCGTCGGCCCGGTTCGCGGTGAAGGCCAGGTAGAAGGCGATCATGGTGCACAGCGCGAACGCCAGGAAGAGCGCGGTCGTACCGGTCGGCTCCTTGGACCACAGGCCGTAGACGATGGCCGTGGCCAGGATGAAGACCGCGAAGCCGCCGAACATCCACCCTTGGATCTTCACTGGTTCGCCCCCTTGCTCTCAGCACCGGAAATGGCCGTGCTCGCACCGGCTCCGGACAGAGCGTCGATCGCCGAGATCTCCGGGTGGTGCAGGTCGAACGCCGGGGATTCGGAACGGATACGCGGCAGCGAGGTGAAGTTGTGCCGCGGCGGCGGGCAGGACGTCGCCCACTCCAGGGAGCGGCCGTAGCCCCACGGGTCGTCGACCTCGACCTTCTTGCCGTACTTCGCGGTCTTCCACACGTTGTAGAGGAACGGAAGGATCGACAGGCCGAGCAGGAACGAGCTGATCGTGGAGACCGTGTTCAGCGTGGTGAAACCGTCGGCACTCAGGTAGTCCGCGTACCGGCGCGGCATTCCCTCGGCGCCCAGCCAGTGCTGGACCAGGAAGGTGCCGTGGAAGCCGAGGAAGAGCGTCCAGAAGGTGATCTTCCCGAGCCGTTCGTCGAGCATCTTGCCGGTCATCTTCGGCCACCAGAAGTGGAATCCGGCGAACATCGCGAAGACCACCGTCCCGAAGACCACGTAGTGGAAGTGCGCGACCACGAAGTACGAGTCGGACACGTGGAAGTCCAGCGGCGGCGCGGCCAGGATGACACCGGTCAGACCGCCGAAGGCGAAGGTGATCAGGAATCCGACCGACCAGAGCATCGGGGTCTCGAAACTCAGTGACCCCTTCCACATGGTGCCGATCCAGTTGAAGAACTTCACACCGGTGGGCACCGCGATCAGGAAGGTCATGAAGGAGAAGAACGGCAGCAGCACTCCGCCGGTGACGTACATGTGGTGTGCCCACACCGTCACCGACAGGCCCGCGATGGAGATGGTCGCTGCGACCAGGCCGATGTAGCCGAACATCGGCTTGCGGCTGAAGACCGGGATGACCTCGGAGATGATGCCGAAGAACGGCAACGCGATGATGTACACCTCTGGATGGCCGAAGAACCAGAAGAGGTGCTGCCAGAGCAAGGCTCCGCCGTTGCCGGAGTCGAAGACGTGTGCGCCGAATTTTCGGTCGGCTTCGAGTGCCAGCAGCGCGGCGGCGAGCACCGGGAAGGCCAGCAGCACCAGAACGGCGGTCAGCAGCACGTTCCACACGAAGATCGGCATGCGGAACATCGTCATACCGGGGGCGCGCATGCAGATGATCGTGGTGATGAAGTTGACCGCACCGAGGATGGTGCCGAAACCGGACAGCGCCAGACCCATGATCCACATGTCGGCGCCGACACCGGGCGAGTTGACCGCGCTGGACAGCGGCGAGTACGCGAACCAGCCGAAGTCGGCCGCGCCCTGCGGGGTGACGAAGCCGCCGACCGCGATGAGCGAGCCGAACAGGTAGAGCCAGTAGGCGAACATGTTCAGCCGCGGGAACGCCACGTCGGGCGCGCCGATCTGCAGCGGCATGATCCAGTTGGTGAAACCGGCGAACAGCGGTGTCGCGAACATCAGCAGCATCACGGTGCCGTGCATCGTGAAGGCCTGGTTGAACTGCTCGTTGGACAGGAACTGGTTGCCGGGCCTGGCGAGCTCGGCGCGCATCAGCAGCGCCAGCACACCGCCGATCAGGAAGAACGCGAACGACGTGACCAGGTACAGGGTGCCGATGGTCTTGTGGTCGGTGGTGGTCAGCCACGTGACCACCACGGAGCCGGGCTTCTTGCGCCGGGCCGGGATCTCGTCCGCGTAGGAGTCGTCGGCGGGCGTCGCGCCCAGCGGTTCGTTGAGAATGCTCATGTGGTCTTGGGCTCCGAGTTCTTCGCGTTGCCCGTGGTGGCGATACCGGACGGGAGGTACCCCGTCTGCCCCGCCTTGGCGAGGTCCTTGAGGTGCTGCTGGTACGCCGCGGGCGATACGACCTTCACGTTGAACAGCATCCGGGAGTGGTCGACACCGCAGAGCTCGGCGCACTTGCCCATGAAGGTGCCCTCCTTGCTGGGGGTCACCTCGAAGACGTTGGTGTGGCCGGGGATGACGTCCTGCTTCATCAGGAACGGGATGATCCAGAACGAGTGGATGACATCGCGCGAGGTCAGCACGAACCGGACCGTCTGGCCCTTGGGCAGCCACAGCGTGGGCCCGGGGTTGCCGGTGTCCGGGTTGCGGCTGGCCGGGGTGCCGACGTCGTAGACGCCCTCGGCGCCGGGCGGGAACAGCAGCTTGTTGGCCGGGATGTCGCTGAGTTCGGCCGGCGGCTTCTGCGGACCGGGCTGTCCGTCGACGTTCTCGACGTAGTTGAAACCCCAGCTCCACTGGAAGCCCACCACGTTGATCACGTGCTGCGGCTTGGCGGAGGTCTCCAGCAGCTTGTTCTCGTCACGGGCGGTGAAGTAGAAGAGCACCGCGATCACCACGATCGGGACGATCGTGTACAACGCCTCGATGGGCAGGTTGTAGCGGGTCTGCGCAGGGACCTCGACCTTGGTCCGGCTGCGGCGGTGGAAGATCACACTCCACAGGATCAGACCCCAGACCAGCGCACCGGTCGCCAGTGCCGCGGCCCAGGAACCCTGCCACAGGGCGAGGATCCGTGGTGCCTGTTCGGTGGCCGGACTGGGCATGCCGAGGCGGGGATAATCCTTGTACGAGCAACCAGTGGCCGTCGCAAGGACCAGGCCCGCAGCCAGCGCCTGCGGGAGCTTCCGCCGCAACCCGCGCCGCGGCGTGGGGGTACCGCCCACGCCCTTTGGGCGGTGGGGGAGGTCGGAGCCGTTGGGACTCACGTAGCGCCTTCCCGAGAGTCTCGCCCGCGCGTCCGGGTGTTCCGGCCGTGTGCTGGTCGGTCGGCCCGAGCTGCAGGCAATGAGGTGTGGATGTTTATGCGGACCAAACCCTACTGGACGCAATTTGGGGTCACGCGGGGAGGGGGTCCAACGCGCCGGGGCTCTCCCCGAAGGGATGGAATCCCGCTCGCGGGCGGTGTTCTGACACTGCGCCCGGCCGTTCCTGCGGGCCGGGTTGTAGCGTGCTGAGGTGTCCTATTTCGATATGGCTTCCGCTGCTCCGCTGCATCCGGTGGCCCGCCAGGCGCTGCTGGCCGCGCTCGACGAGGGGTGGGCGGACCCGGCCCGGCTGTACCGCGAGGGGCGGCGGGCCAGGCTGCTGCTCGACGCGGCCAGGCAGACCGCGGCCGCGGCCGTCGGCTGCCGGCCCGACGAACTGGTTTTCACTCCTTCGGGGACCCGCGCGCTGCACTCCGGGATCGCCGGGGCGATGGCCGGGCGGCGCAGGACCGGCCGCCATGTCGTGGCCTCGGCCGTCGAGCACTCGGCGGTGCTGCACGCGGCGGCGGCGTACGACAGCACCGAGGTCGGGGTCGACCGGGCCGGGCTGGTCGCGCCGGCCGACGTGACGGCGGCGCTGCGGCCGGACACCGCGCTGGTGTGCCTGCAGTCCGCCAACCACGAGGTGGGCACGGTCCAGCCGGTCGCCGAGGTCGCCGAGCTGTGCCGGGCCGCGGGCGTGCCGCTGCTGGTGGACGCGGCGCAGTCGCTGGCGTGGGGCGCGGTCGACGGCGGCTGGTCCCTGCTGGCTGGCAGCGCGCACAAGTGGGGCGGCCCGCCGGGAGTCGGGCTCCTCGCGGTGCGCAAGGGCACCAGGTTCGCGCCCCAGCACCCGGCCGACGAGCGGGAGTCGGGCCGCTCCCCCGGCTTCGAGAACCTGCCGGCGATCGTGGCCGCCGCGGCGTCGCTGCGCGCGGTACGGGACGAGGCCGCGGGCGAGGCGGCCCGGCTGTCGGCGCTGGTGGACCGGATCAGGACGCGGGTGCCGGAGCTGGTGCCCGACGTCGAGGTGGTCGGCCACGCCACCCGGCGGCTGCCGCACCTGGTCACCTTCTCCTGCCTCTACGTCGACGGCGAGGTGCTGCTGACCGCGCTGGACCGGGCCGGCTTCTCGGTGTCGTCGGGCTCGTCGTGCACGTCCAGCACGCTGACGCCGAGCCATGTGCTCAAGGCGATGGGTGTGCTCTCCGAGGGCAACGTACGGGTGTCGCTGCCCCCGGGCACCGGCGAGGCGGAGGTCGCGCGCTTCCTCGACGTGCTGCCCGGGGTGGTCGCCGAGGTGCGCTCCCAGCTCGGCGCCGGCCCGGCGCCCACGTCCACGCCGGCGCCGGCCCCAGACGCGGGCCTGGTCGTCGACTCGCTCGGCAAGCGGTGCCCGATCCCGGTGATCGAGCTGGCCAAGGTGATCGGCGACGTGCCGGTCGGCGGGGTGGTGACGGTGCTCTCCGACGACGAGGCGGCCGGGCTGGACATCCCGGCCTGGTGCGCCATGACCACCCAGGAATACCTCGGCTCCGCCCCGGCCCCCCACGGCACCGCCTACCGTATCCGCCGCCACACCTGACCCCCGGGGGGCGAGGCTCGACCAGGGGCGCTGGTTCCTGGTCAGGCGTGGAGGTGCTGGCGCACCTCGGCCGCGGCGTCCTCGCCGTACGCCTTGGTGAAGCGGTCCATGAAGTGCGTGCGCCGCAACTCGTACTCCTGCGTGCCCAGCGTCTCGATCACCAGCGTCGCGACCATGCAGCCGACCTGCGCGGCTCGCTCCAGGCTGACGCCCCACGCCAGGCCGGACAGGAAGCCGGCGCGGAAGCCGTCGCCGACGCCGGTCGGGTCGACCTTGGCCTGCTCCTCCGCGCAGCCCACCGTGATCGACGGCTCACCCTCGCGGTCGATCCGCACGCCCTGCGCGCCGAGGGTGGTGACCCGGGTGCCGACCCGGCCGAGGATCTCCTCGTCGCTCCAGCCGGTCTTGGTCTCGATCAGACCCTTCTCGTACTCGTTGTTGAAGAGGTACGCCGCCCCGTCGACCAGCACCCGGATGTCGTCGCCGTCCATCCGGGCGATCTGCTGGGAGAAGTCCGCGGCGAAGGGGATGCCGCGGGTCCTGCACTCCTCGGTGTGCCGGATCATCGCCTCGGGGTCGTCCGCTCCGATGGACACCAGGTCGAGGCCGCCGACCCGGTCGGCGACGTGCTGCAGCTCGATCAGCCGCGCCTCGCTCATCGCCCCGGTGTAGAAAGAGCCGATCTGGTTGTGGTCGGCGTCCGTGGTGCAGATGAAGCGGGCGGTGTGCAGCACCTCGGAGATCCGGACCGAGGCGGTGTCGACGCCGTGCCGCTCCAGCCAGGCGCGGTACTCGCCGAAGTCGTTGCCGGCCGCGCCCACCAGGATCGGTGCGGTGCCCAGCAGGCCCATGCCGAAGCAGATGTTGGCGCCGACCCCGCCACGCCGGACGTCCAGGGCGTCGACCAGGAACGACAGCGAGACCGCGTGCAGCTGATCGGCGACCAGCTGGTCGGAGAACCGGCCGGGGAAGGTCATCAGGTGATCGGTGGCGATGGATCCGGTGACGGCGATACGCACGGCGGCAGGCTCCTGGAGGCGGGGGATTCGTACACGGGGGTTGCGTCGCTCGGGACAGTCCTCCACGCTACCGGCAAACCGCCGCCCGGCCAGGACATCCACGGACTGCCCGCGCTTCCCGGCGGTGGATCCACGGGACGCGGCGGAACTACCCGATAGTAGGGCTTTCTCCCCGGAGCGACCGTGCCTAGGGTCGGTGACATGAGGTCTACCCCGCGTACCACCCCGGCCACCTCCCCCCGTGCTCCGGTTCCGCTCGCCGAGCCTGACTCCATGGAACAGCTGATCGGCGACTGCCGGCGGATGGCCGCGCAGTGGCACGTCCCGGCGGGCGCCGAGCGGGCCGCGGCCGCCCCGGCGGGCCTGCACGGCATCACCGTCCCGGCGGCGTCGGCCCATGTGGTGGCCGGGATGGCGGAGTTCGGCGACTGACGCGCCCCCTCGCCCCCCTGGGAACCGCCGGGCGGCCCGCCGCGTCACATCGGCACCTGACGGTTGACCGAACCGAGGAGGGTGCGCGATGAGCAGCGAGCACGACGACCATGGGACCGGCGACGTCCACGAGGACCGCGGGACCGGTACGGACGACGACATCCTGGTCGGCGGCGACGCCGGCGGGCACCCGCGCGAGCGTTCGCCGCGCCGGCGGCTGACGGTCGCCCTGGTGGCCGCCGCGGTGCTGGCGGCCGCGGGCGGCGGGGCGCACTGGGCGGTCTCGTCGCAGGGCGACGGGAGGACCACCGGCCCGAAGCGCGACGTGGCCTCGGCCGGGCCGGGCGTCACGGCCCCGGGCACGGCGCTCCCCGGTTCCGGCCCCGCCACCGCCCTCGGCGGCGACTTCCGGCTGACCGGCACCCTGCCGCAGGACGGCCCGGCGTCGGCGCCGCTCTACCGCCCGGACGGCGGTGCGGACCGGGCCGCGGTCGCCCGGCTGGCGGCGCTGCTCGGCCTCACCGGGCCGGTGGTCGCGGACCACGGTTCATGGCGGGTCGGGTCGGCGGAGGGCACGGGTCCCGCGCTGCTGGCGAGCCAGGACGCGCCGGGCAGCTGGTCGTACGCGCGCAACGGGCAGGCCGCCCCCGGGGGCGGGGCGGTGGTGCCGCCCGCGCTGCCGCAGGTGCCGCCGCCCGCCGCGGACGGCTCCGCGAACTCCGGCTCCACCTCGCACAAGGCGGCGGGCTCCGGCGCCGCCACGCCCGCCGGCGCGCCGGTCTCCGAGCAGCAGGCGGAAGCGGCGGCTGCGCCCGTCCTTGACGCGCTCGGCCTGTCGGGCGCCCAGGTCGGCGCCGCCACCACGGTCGGCGCGACCCGTACCGTCACCGCCGGCCCGGTGGTCGGCGGGCTGCCCACGCACGGCTGGGACACCACCCTCGACGTCGGCCCCGACGGGCACGTCACCGGGGGCCACGGGCGGCTGTCGGCGCTGGCCAAGGGGGAGAGCTCGCCGGTGATCAGCGCGGACCAGGCATTCAAGAACCTGTCGTCCACGCGGGTCATGCACCCCGACCTGCGGAAGTCCTGCCAGGTGCCCGAGCCGGCGCAGCCGGACGGGAAGGCCGGCGGGACGGCGCCGTCGCCCACCCTCCCCGGCCAGGACAAGACGCTGCCGCACAGCCTGCCGTGCGTGGCACCGCACGTACCGCCGACCGACATCACCGGCGCGCGGTTCGGGCTGGCCCCGCAGTTCGTCCCCGGCGGGGAGGCGCTGGCGCCCGCCTGGCTCTTCGACGCGAAGCCCGAGGGCGCCACGGCGGGCTCGGTCATCGCCGAGCAGGCCGTGGACCAGCCCGGGCTCCAGGGCACCCCGACCGGCCCCTCCCCCGCGCAGCCGCCCGCGCCGGACGGGTCGCACCGGGCGACCGTGTCCGGCTACCAGCCGCACGGCAGCTCGCTGACGCTGACCTTCTGGGGCGGGGTCTGCGAGACGTACCACGGGGGTGCGGTGGAGAGCGATGCGGCCGTACGGGTCACGGTGACCGCCACCGTGACGTCGCCGGACGCGCCCTGCCCCGACATCATCAAGGCGCAGACCGCGACGGTCCAACTGGCCCACCCGCTGTCCGGCCGCCAGGTCCTCGACGCCACGACCGGCACCCAAATCCCGGGCTCCTAGCCGGCCCTCTCCCACCGAGGGTGCCCACCAGGGGCGCGGGGAACTGCGCGACCAGCCGTCGACAGGCGGCACGCCGCCGCCGGCCGAAAGGGGCTGTTCTGTCCGCTCCGGACCACCGGCCGGCGGAGGGCTGGTCGCGCCGTTCCCCGCGCCCCCGGTGGGCGCCGTCCGGCGCAGAGGGCAACCCCCGGGCGCGGGGGCGCCGCCGCCCGCAGCGTGCGGGCAGAAGAATGCCCGGCCGGCAAGCCGGCCGGGCATTCTTGCGGGTCAGTGGAAGGAGTCGCCGCAGGCGCAGGAACCCGTGGCGTTCGGGTTGTCGATCGTGAAGCCCTGCTTCTCGATGGTGTCCACGAAGTCGATGGACGCCCCGCCCAGATACGGCGCGCTCATGCGGTCGGTGACGACCTTGACGCCGCCGAAGTCCTTGACCACGTCGCCGTCGAGCGAGCGCTCGTCGAAGAAGAGCTGGTAGCGCAGGCCCGAGCAGCCGCCGGGCTGGACGGCGACCCGCAGCGCGAGGTCTTCCCGGCCCTCCTGCTCCAGCAGGCTCTTGACCTTGCCGGCGGCGGCGTCGGACAGGAGGATGCCGTCCGTCGTGGTGGTCTCGTCCTGAACCGTCATCTGCTTCACTCCCGGGTTGTACGGACTACTGGCTTACCGACTGCTAACCGGTGCCCTTCCGGATTCATTCCGGCGGGTCGAGCAAGTCCGCGATGTCTTCGTCACCACCATGCTCGCACACGGCCGCCCCCGCACGGCAGCGATGGACGAATGCGTCACATCGACAGGACCTGGCATCGTCAATCTGACGCGAACGGGCTATGATAGATAACGTCAAGTAGACGAAAAGGTCTGCGCTGCAAAGAAAGGGCGTCCGGCCCGTGACCACCACAGAAACCCTGGACGTACAGCCCACCCCGCTCGCGCTGCTGCTGCTCGGCCGCGAGTCCGACCCACGCAGCGAGCGGGGCGTGGACTGCCCCGGCGACCTGCCGGCGCCGTCCGACCCGCACCTGGTGGAGCGCGCCAGGGCCGCCAAGGCCCGCCTCGGCGAGAGGGTCTTCATCCTCGGCCACCACTACCAGCGCGACGAGGTCATCGAGTTCGCCGACGTGACCGGCGACTCCTTCAAGCTGGCCAGGGACGCGGCGGCCAGGCCGGAGGCGGAGTACATCGTCTTCTGCGGTGTCCACTTCATGGCGGAGTCCGCCGACATCCTCACCTCGCAGAAGCAGCAGGTGATCCTGCCCGACCTGGCGGCAGGCTGCTCGATGGCCGACATGGCCAGTGCCGAGCAGGTCGCCGAGTGCTGGGACGTACTGGCCGACGCGGGGGTCGCCGACGTCACCGTCCCGGTGTCGTACATGAACTCCTCCGCCGACATCAAGGCCTTCACCGGTCGGCACGGCGGCACGATCTGCACGTCCTCCAACGCCAAGCGCGCGCTGGAGTGGGCCTTCTCGCAGGGCGAGAAGGTGCTCTTCCTGCCCGACCAGCACCTGGGCCGCAACACCGCGGTGCTGGACCTCGGCATACCGCTGGAGGAATGCGTCGTCTACAACCCGCACAAGCCCGGCGGCGGGCTGACCGCCGAGCAGCTCCGGGACGCGAGAATGATCCTGTGGCGCGGCCACTGCTCGGTGCACGGCCGCTTCTCGCTGGAGTCGGTGGAGGACGTCCGGGCGCGGATCCCCGGCGTCAACGTGCTGGTGCACCCCGAGTGCAAGCACGAGGTCGTCACGTCCGCCGACCACGTGGGCTCGACCGAGCACATCATCAAGATGCTCGACGCGGCTCCCGCGGGCTCCGCGTGGGCGATCGGCACCGAGCTGAACCTGGTGCGCAGGCTCGCCAAGGCGCACCCGGACAAGCAGATCGTCTTCCTCGACAAGACCGTCTGCTTCTGCTCGACCATGAACCGCATCGACCTGCCGCACCTGGTGTGGGCGCTGGAGTCGCTGGCGGACGGCAAGACCGTCAACCGCATCGAGGTCGACGCCGAGACCGAGCACTTCGCCAAGCTGGCCTTGGAGCAGATGCTCGCGCTGCCGTAAGAACGCTGCGGGTGAATTCCTTGTCGGTGACCGTCCTGTGGGCGAACAGCCCGTCGGCGAACACCTGTCGGCAGGGGCGGCTCGGAGCAATGATGGATCGGTGATCCTTCGACCGGTTCGTGACGACGAGGAGGACGCCGAGGTCGTGCGGGAGGTCACCGCCGCCGCCTTCGGCGCCTCACACATGCTCGGCCCGGACCCGGCGGGCGCCCGCCGGGCCGGCGGCGGGCCCGCGGCCGCCGCCCGGGAGCGCGGCCGCGCCCGCCATCTGGCCAGGACCGACCCCGGCGGCTGCTGGATCGCCCAGGACGAGGCGGCGGGCCCGGTGGGCGCGGTGCTGTCGTCCCGGCGGGAGGGCACCTGGGGCCTGTCGCTGCTCGCGGTGGCACCGGGCGCGCAGGGCAAGGGAGTCGGCAAGGCGCTGATGGCGCGGGCGTTGGTGCACGGGCGGGCCTGCCTGCGCGGCATCATCTGCGCCCACCGGCACCCGGCCGCGGCGCGGACGTACCGCAGGGCCGGTTTCACGCTGCACCCGGCGATGCGGCTGACCGGGGTGGTCGACCCGGCGGGGCTCGCGCCGCTGGACGGTGCCGTGCACGAGGGCAACGCCAGGCACCGCGACCTGATGGACTCGGTCGACCGCCGCACCCGCGGCGGCGCCCACGGGCCCGACCACGAGGAACTGCCGCGGCACTTCCGGCTGTTCGTGGTCGACGACCTGGCCGGCAGCGGCTACTGCTACGCCGACGACGACGGGGTGGAACTGCTGGCCGCGACCTCCAGGAGGCTGGCCACCCGGCTGCTGACCGCGGCGCTGGTGAGCATGCCGCAGGGCCGCCCGGTGCGGGTGGCCGGGCTGACGGCGGAACAGGAGTGGGCGGTGGACGTCGGCATCGCGGCGGGCCTGGAGATCTCCAACGCCGGCTACGTGTGCCTGCGCGGGATGCGGCCGCCCAACCCGTACATCCCCTCGCAGCTCTTCCTCTGACCGGCCGGACCGGCTACGGGCCGCCGGTTCAGCCCCGGGTCCCGTCCGCCGGGGCCGGGGCCGCCGGTTCGTCCCGCTGCCCAACAGCCCGACGGTGGCGCGTAGTTCGTCCAGCGCCGACCGGCTCGCCCCGCGTACGTGCGCCAGCGCCTGCCGGGCCTGGTCGGGGCGGCGGTCCATGACGTGGGCGGCGACGCCGGCCTGCACGGTGGCCAGCGCGATCTGGTGGGCGACGACGTCGTGCAGTTCGCCGGCGATCCGCATCCGCTCCTCGGTGACCCGGCGCCTGGCCTCCTCCTCCCGAGTCTGCTCGGCCCGCTGGGCCCGCTCCTGTATCGCGGCGGCATAGGCCCGGCGGCTGCGCAGCGCGTCGCCGGCCGCCGCGGCGGTGCCGGCCCAGGCGAGGACGGCGACGACCCAGCCGTCCACCCACTGGTCCACGACGAGCAGCGCGGACAGCGCGCAGCCGAGCAGCAGCACCGCCCACAGCATCCCGCGGCGCGGCGGACGCCGTCCCGGCACGGGACCTCCGGGGGATGCCATGGGATGCGGATGCTGCACAGTGATCGCTGAATTCCGGGGCAGAGCCCCCGCCGGTCGCGCCGGACGGCCCGCTGCCGGGCGTCCCTGTCCACGGCCGCCGCCGACGGCCGTCCCTGGTCCGCGATCAGCCGGGTCAGCCCGGGATCAGCCCGTCGTCCTTGAGCATCGCCTTGACCTCGTCGAGGGTGGCGTCCGCCGTCGGCAGGATCAGCTCCGACGGCTCCAGCGCGTCGTCGGGCAGCGGCACGCCGAGGCGGCGGACCGAGTCGAGCAGGGCGCCCAGCGTCCGCCGGAAACCCTCCTCGTCACCGGTCTCCACTGCGGCGAGCAGCTCGTTGTCCAGCACATTGAGCTCGGTGAGGTCGGCGTCCGCCAACCTCACCTGGCCCTCCCCCATGATCCGCGCGATCATGACGGCCTCCTCCGTTGCGGCTCCGTCGCCGGTCATCACTGCCGGTGACTGCGTGACTGCGTGACGGGTGGAACGGCCGGCGTGGCCGCCGGCCGGGGTGCCTACTGCTTGTCGAACCTCGGGGTGTCCTGCGGCTCGCCCTGCGCGTCGCGGCCGGTCTTGCCGCCCTCGATCGCCTGCGGGGCGCTGCCGCCGGCCAGCTCGGCCTTCATCCGCTGCAGCTCCAGCTCGACGTCGCTGCCGCCGGAGATCCGGTCCAGCTCGGCCTGGAGGTCGTCCTTGGCCATGCCGCTCGGGTCGTCCAGGGCGCCCGAGGCCATCAGCTCGTCCAGCGCGCCCGCACGGGCCCGCAGCTGCTCGGTCTTGTCCTCGGCACGCTGGATCGCCATGCCGACGTCGCCCATCTCCTCGGAGATCCCGGAGAAGGCCTCGCCGATCTGGGTCTGCGCCTGGGCGGCGGTGTAGGTGGCCTTGATGGTCTCCTTCTTCGTACGGAAGGCGTCCACCTTGGCCTGCAGGCGCTGGGAGGCCAGCGTGAGCTTCTCCTCCTCGCCCTGCAGCGTCGTGTGCTGCGTCTCCAGGTCGGTGACCTGCTGCTGCAGCGCCGCCCGCCGGGACAGCGCCTCACGGGCCAGGTCCTCGCGGCCCAGGGCCAGCGCCTTGCGGCCCTGGTCCTCATACGTCGCCGACTTCTTCTGCAACTCGGTCAGCTGCAGTTCGAGCCGCTTGCGGGAGGTGGCGACATCGGCCACGCCCCGCCGTACCTTCTGCAGCAGTTCCAGCTGCTTCTGGTACGAGTAGTCGAGCGTCTCGCGCGGGTCCTCGGCCCTGTCCAGGGCCTTGTTGGCCTTCGCGCGGAAGATCAGTCCCATCCGCTTCATGACACCGCTCATGGGCCTCGCGCGCCCCCTTCTCCGGCAACTGCTCCAGCACCTCTACAGACCCCAGCCTACGGGCCTTGGTTCCATTACCGCACTGTTCGGAGCCGGATGCGCTCATCCGCAAGGACGATCACGGTTCGGTGACCCCATGCTCAGGGAGTAGGCAGGGGGCTGGGGTCGGGCGGCAGAAACACGTAACCTGGAAGACGTGTTCCGACGCCGTTCACCAGATGAGCAGTCCTCGACCACCACTGCGGTGCTCGACAAGGACCAGCCCCGCGACCCGCAGGCTCCCAAGGGTCGCCCCACGCCCAAGCGCAGCGACGCCCAGCAGCAGCGCCGCAAGGCCGTCAATACGCCGACCGACCGCAAGGCGGCGGCCCGGGCGGCCCGCGAGGCCCGCCGGGTCGACATGGCCAAGCGCCGCGAGGCCTTGGCCAACGGTGACGAGCGCAACCTGCCGGCCGCCCACCAGGGCCCGGTGCGCAAGTTCACCCGCGACTACGTGGACTCCCGCTACCGGGTCGCCGAGTTCTTCCTGCCGATGGCCATCGTGATCCTGGTCGGCAGCCTGCTGCCGGCCGTGCAGACGCTCGCGCTGTTCC
The DNA here is from genome assembly GCF_036010485.1 of Streptomyces sp. NBC_01198. Lineage (NCBI taxonomy): Bacteria > Bacillati > Actinomycetota > Actinomycetes > Kitasatosporales > Streptomycetaceae > Streptomyces > Streptomyces sp. NBC_01198. The sequence continues at coordinate 6,031,183 of NZ_CP108568.1, read as the reverse complement.
TGTGGGTGCTGGTCATCGCGCTGATCGTGATCGACTCGGTGATCACCGGCCTGGCGCTGCGCCGCCAGCTGGCACAGCGGTTCCCCGGGCAGAACACCCGGCGTGCCGTCACCTACGGCCTGATGCGGACGCTCCAGATGCGCCGGATGCGGCTGCCGAAGCCGCAGGTCCAGCGCGGCGCCAAGCTCTGAGCGGCTTCCTCCCCGGCCCGCCGCCCGCCCCGGGCGCGGGCGGTTTCCACGGTGGGGCGGACAGCTGGCTGGCCGGCCTCGGCGGGCTGCGGAACACCGTCAGGCAGGAGCTCGTGGCGCGGCAGCTGGACGACCAGCTCGCCACGCACTTCCCGCCGGCCGTCGGCGCCCACGCGGTGCGGCGGCTGCGGGTGCTCGACATCGGTCCCGGCCAGGGCACCCAGGCGCTGCGGCTGGCCCGCGCCGGGCACCTGGTCACCGGCCTCGAAGCCGACCCGGCGATGCTCGGCGCCCTGCAGGCCGCGGTGGCGGCCGAGCCCGCCGACGTACGCGGCCGCTTCGCGGTGCTCCAGGGCGACGGCCGGGAGACCGGCAGGCACTTCGAGCCCGCCTGCTTCGACGTGGTCCTGTGCCACGGGGTGCTGATGTACGTCCCCGACCCCGAGCCGATGCTCGCCGCGCTCGCCCGGGTGCTGGCACCGGGCGGCCTGCTGTCCCTGGTCGTCCGCAACGGCGACGCGCTGGCCATGCGGCCGGGGCTGCTCGGCGACTGGTCCGCGGCGCTGCGCGCGTTCGGCTCGGCCGGATACGTCAACCGGCTGGGGCTCGCCACCCGGGCGGACCGGCTGGCGCCGCTGACCTCGACGCTGGCCGGCATCGGCGTGCCCCTGCACTCCTGGTACGGCGTGCGGGTCTTCACCGACACCGCCGCCGACCACGCGGTGGGCCCCGCGGACCCGAACGCCCTCGCCGCCCTGCTGGACGCCGAGGAGGCGGCCGGCCGCACCGACCCCTACCGGGGTGTGGCCGCCCTGCTTCACCTCTGCGGCCTGCGCTCCTAGCCTCCGCGCTCCCGGCGGTCCGCGGCTTCCGCCGCCTCCGCGCACGGGCGGGAAGCACACGATTGGACGCTGACGGCGGGTGGGCGGGCCGGGGGAACGTGAGGATTTGGGCATGAGCCGAACGCGTACCCTCCTCCTGCCCGGCGCGGCCGCCCTGGCGCTGGCCACGACCGCCTGCAGCTCCGGCGGGGGCGGCCACCCCTCCTCCCCCGAGGCGAACTCCCTCGTCGCCGCGTCAGGGGGGACCGACCTGCAGAACGCTTATCAGAACACCGTCAAGCACGTGCTGCCGTCGGTCGTCCAGATCACCACCGAGCAGGATCTCGGCTCCGGGGTGGTCTTCGACACCAAGGGCGACATCGTCACGAACGCGCACGTCGTCGGCAACGCGACCAGCTTCCAGGTGTCACTGGCCACCGGCGGCAGCCCGCTCAAGGCGAAGCTGGTCTCGTCCTTCCCCGCCAACGACCTCGCCGTCATCAAGCTGACGTCGCCGCCCAAGGGGCTCAAGCCGGCCGACTTCGCCGACTCCGGCAAGGTCAGCGTCGGGCAGATCGTGCTGGCGATGGGCAACCCGCTCGGGCTGTCGAGCAGCGTCACGCAGGGCATCGTGTCGGCGACCGGCCGTACGGTCAGCGAGGGTGCCTCCGGCGGCGGCACCGGGGCGACCATCCCCGACATGGTGCAGACGTCCGCCGCGATCAACCCGGGCAACAGCGGCGGCGCCCTGGTCAACCTCGACAACCAGGTGATCGGCATCCCCACCCTCGCCGCGACCGACCCGCAGCTGGGCAGCGGGGCCGCGCCCGGCATCGGCTTCGCCCTCCCGTCGTCCACGGTCAAGCGGATCGCCGAGCAGATCATCAAGAACGGCAAGGTCACCGACTCCGGCCGGGCCGCGCTCGGCGTGACCGTACGCGGGGTGGTGGACGAGAACCAGCAGCCCGCGGGCGCCGCGATCGTGTCGGTGCAGAAGGGCGGCGCCGCCGCCAAGGGAGGGCTGCAGGACGGCGACGTGATCACCAAGCTCGGCAACACGCCCATCACCACCGTGCAGAGCCTCACCGCGGCGCTGGCGGCGCTCAAGCCGGGCACGAAGGTGCCGGTGACCTACGACCGGGGCGGGGCCACCAAGACCTCGCAGGTCACGCTGGCGTCACTGGGCTGAGCAGCCGGCGTCCCCCGCGCGCAGGCGGGGGACGCCGACCGGTCACGCGTCGGCGTGCAGGCTCATCGGACCGTAGATCTTCGTGTCGCCCTCGAAGAGGACGACCTGGTCGGCGCCGCCTTCGAGCAGGTCCTTCCAGACCTCGCCGAGCCAGGACTCGGCGTCGCCCTGCGTGGTGAACTCCTCGGGCTGCACCGCGGGCTCCACCTCGGTGCCGTCGGCCTTCTCGAACCGCCACGTCCACGCCATGTATGTCTCCTCGGTGCCGAGTCCGTCTGTCGCGCAAGTCCAGGATCCAGGGTGCTGCGATGGCCTGCCAGGGCAGCGTAACGGCACCGTCGGCGCCGGCGGGGCCCTCGCCACATGGCGGACCCCGCGCGCCTCGCGGACCGCGACGCGAGACGATCGTGCCGTGGAAGCGACTCTGCTCGGCACCGCGGGGCCCGAGGGCCTGCCGACCCCGGACTGCCCGTGCGCGGCCTGCGCCCTCGCCGTGGGCGACGGTGCCCGCGCGCCGAGCTCCGTGCTGGTCGACGGCGAGGTGCTGCTCGACCTGACGCCGGGCGTCGCGCTCGCCGCCGCCCGCGCCGGGCACAGCCTCGCCGGGCTGCGCCTGGTCCTGCTCTCCCACCCGCACGACGGCCCCGCGGTGGAGATCCCGCCCGGGCTCCCCTCGCCCGCCCGGGTGCCCGACGGGCAGCGGCTCACCCTGATCACCGGCCACAAGGTGCGGGCGCTGGCCATGGACGCGCCCGGCACGGGTTACGCCGTCGAGTCGCCGGACGGCCTGCGGTTGCTGTACCTGCCGCCCGGCTGCGCGCCGGCCGGCCTGGACGGCACCGACCCGCCCTACGACCTGGTGCTGCTCGACGCGATCGGCCGGCCCGACGCGCTCGCCCGGCTGCGGGCGGCGGGGGCGGTGACCGGCACGACCGACGTGGTCGCCGTCCACCTCGACCACGACGCGCCGCCCCGGCCCGAACTGACCCGGCGGCTCGCCGCGCTCGGGGCCAGGGCCGTACCGGACGGCACGACGCTGGTCGTCGGCGACTACCACGCCGTGCCCGACGTGCCCCGCCGCACCCTGGTGCTGGGCGGCGCCCGCTCCGGCAAGTCCGCGGAGGCCGAGCGCCGGCTCGCCGGCTTCCCCGACGTCCTCTACGTCGCCACCGGCGGCACCCGCGACGGCGACGCCGACTGGGCCGACCGGGTCGCCCGGCACCGCGAACGCCGCCCGTCCGGCTGGCGCACCCTGGAGACCCGCGACCTCCTCCCGCTCCTCGCCGACGACGCGGGCCCGCCCCTGGTGATCGACTGCCTCGGGCTCTGGCTCACCGACGTCCTCGACACGGAGGGAGCCTGGGACGACGCCACCTGGCACGACGGCGCGGCCCACCGCGTACGGGCTCGCGCCGACGCGCTGGCCGCGGCATGGCGTGCGACCCGTCGCACCGCCGTGGCGGTCTCCAACGAAGTCGGCTCCGGGGTGGTCCCCCCGACCCCCGCGGGCCGCCGCTTCCGCGACGAGCTCGGCCGCCTCAACACGGCGATGGCCGCCGAGTCCGACCACGTCCTCCTGGTAGTGGCCGGCCTCCCCCTCCCCCTCCGCTGACCCCCTGCCGGGGCCCCGGCGCCCAGGGGGGTGCCCCCTGCGCATGAGGGCGCCCTCCAGGGGCGCGAGGAACGGCGCGACCAACCCCGACCGACCGTCGTGTGGCGACAAACCGCCACCGCCCCAGAGGCGCGAGGAACGGTGCGACCAACCCCCACCGGGCGCGCGGGTCGTCACCGCCCCAAAGGGGCACCTGCTGCCGAAAACGGGCCACCGGCCGTGGTGGGCTGAGCGCGCAGTTCCCCGCGCCCCTGGTGGGGTGCCCTCAGCGGCAGGGCCGACCCCTCGGGGCCACCGCCCGTCGGGTGGCGACGAACCGCCACCACCCCAGGGGCGCGGGGAACTGGGCGGCCAACCCACCACCGGGGCGCGGGTCGGCACCGAACCGGAGGGGGCACTTGCTGTCGGAGACGGGCCACCGGCCCGTGGAGGGGGGTCACCCGCGTCCGGCGGGGAAGCGTTGGAAGACCGCGGCCCGCGGATGCGCGCCCCCTGCGGGAGGGAGGGAGGCGGAGTGGGGGCGGAGGACCCAGAGAGCCGGGCCAGGGCCGTGGGCGGTACTGTTCGGCGGGTGACTGGGATCCAGCTCGACGACTTCGGCTCCCTGGTGGAGCGCCCCGACGCAAGGCTGCGGCGGGACTCGGTGGACAGGTGGCGGGAGCTCGTGCGGCCCGCCGACGGGCTCGGGAAGGTCGGGGAGCTGGCCGACTGGCTGGCCGCCGTCCAGGGCGCCGTGCCGGTGCGGCCGATCTCCGCGCCCCGCGTCCTGCTCTTCGCCGCCGACCACGGCGTCGCCGAGCTGGACGTCTCGACCATGAAGGCGGGCACGGCCAGTGCCCTGGCCCTGGCCGCGATCGAGGGCACCGCCCCGGTGAGCGTGATCGCGCGCCGCCTCGGCGTACCCGTCGACGTCGTCGACATGGCGCTGGACTGCGACCCGGCGGACCTGCCCGCCGAGGTGACGGCGTATCGGGTACGCCGCGGCTCGGGACGTATCGACGTCGAGGACGCCCTCACCCGGGAAGAGGCCGAGCAGGCCTTCCGTACCGGGATGGAGCTGGCCGACCGGCACGCGGACTCCGGCACGGACCTCGTACTGCTCGGCGACCTGAGCGTCGGCGGCACGACCCCGGCCGCCGTCCTGATCGCCGCGCTGTGCGGTACGGACGCCTCCGTGGTGACCGGCCGCGGCTCCGGTATCGACGACCTGGCCTGGATGCGCAAGTGCGCGGCGATCCGGGACGCGCTGCGCCGGGCGCGCCCGGTCCTCGGGGACCAGCTGGCGCTGCTCGCCACCGTCGGCGGCGCCGACTTCGCCGCGATGACGGGCTTTCTGCTGCAGGCGGCCGTACGCAAGATGCCGGTGGTGCTCGACGGCGTCGTCGGCGCGGCCTGCGCGCTGGTGGGCCAGCGGGTCGCGTTCCGCGCGCCGGACTGGTGGCTGGCCGGTCACGCGAGCGGCGAGCCGGGCCAGGCCAAGGCGCTGGACCGGGTCTCCCTCGACCCGCTGCTCGACCACAGCATCCGGCTGGGCGGCGGCGTCGGCGCGCTGCTGGCGCTGCCCCTGATCCAGGCGGCGGCGGCCCTGTCGGCCGAACTCCCCGCCGAGTCCGGCACCGCGGAAGCGGAAGCGGACACCGCCGAGGAGCCCGCGGAGGCCTAGCCTCCGCACCCAGCCGACGCGCCGGAGCGTAATGCCGTAAATCAGACATTACGCTCTATGCTTCCCAGCCATGGGAAGTCCGCGGCCCCCGCGCCGCCCAGCGGCGCGCAGCGCGGTCTTCACGGTCTGGTACCTGCGCATCGTGGCCGCGCTGAACTTCCTCGGCGCCGTCTGGGTCTCCTTCGGCGCCGACATCCGGCGGCACAACGCCCAGGACTACTTCACCCCGTACCTGCTCACCGCGGGCTTCACCTCCGGCGCCATCGCCCTCTTCCTCGCCGTCACGATGCGCCGCCGCAAACGTGCCGCCTGGATCCTCAACCTCGTGCTGTGCGGCCTGTTCTTCGCCGTCCTGGCGCTGAGCATGGTGTGGCCGGACATCTACGGACACACCCAGAACTGGGTCTCCCTCGCGCTGACCACCGCCTTCCTGGCGGCGCTGGTCGCCGGGCGGCGGGAGTTCCGCGCCAAGGGCGACCCGGCCAACCCCTGGCACGCGGCGGTGGTCGCCGGCCTCGGCCTGGTCCTGGCGGCGCTCGTCGGGACCATCCTGGTGACCGCCACCAACTCCCAGCACGGCGGCACCCTCGCCGACAGCTTCGGCTACGCCCTGCTCCGGCTGGTCTCCCTGGTCCCGGACGACAGCGCGTTCGTGACCATCTCCACCCCCGGCTGGGTGGACGTGGTGATCAACGGGATGAGCGCGCTGCTCTTCGTCCTGGTCCTGGTCGTCGCCTTCCGCTCCCCCCGCGGCCGGGAACTGCTCGGCACGGACGACGAGCAGCGGCTGCGCGTCCTGCTCGGGAAGTACGGCGAGCGCGACTCCCTCGGCTACTTCGCGCTGCGCCGCGACAAGAGCGTCATCTGGTCGCCGAGCGGCAAGTCCGCGATCGCCTACCGCGTACTCGGCGGGGTCTCCCTCGCGTCCGGCGACCCGATCGGCGACCCCGAGGCGTGGCCCGGCGCCATCGAGGCGTGGCTGGAGGAGGCACGGGACCACGCCTGGGTGCCCGCCGTGATGGGGGCGAGCGAGGAGGCCGGCACCGTCTACGCCCGGCACGGCCTCGACGCCCTCGAACTCGGCGACGAGGCGATCGTGGAGACCGCCGACTTCACCCTCGACGGGCGCGCGATGCGCACGGTGCGGCAGGCGCACAACCGGGTGCTCCGGTCCGGCTGCACCGTACGCATCAGGCGGCACGCCGACATCCCGGCCGACGAGCTGGCCGCGCTCCTGGGCTGCGCCGACGACTGGCGTGACGGGCAGACCGAGCGCGGCTTCTCGATGGCGCTCGGGCGGCTCGGCGACCCCGCAGACGGTCAGTGCGTGATGGTCGAGTGCGCGGACGGCGAGGGCCGGCCGCGAGCGCTGCTGAGCTTCGTGCCGTGGGGCCCGCAGGGCCTCTCGCTCGACCTGATGCGGCGCGACCGGGGCTCGGACAACGGGCTGATCGAGTTCATGGTCATCGAGCTGATCCGGCGGGCCGGCGAGGTGGGGGTCGAGCAGGTCTCGCTCAACTTCGCGATGTTCAGGTCGGTCTTCGAACGCGGCTCCCGGCTCGGCGCGGGCCCGGTGCTGCGGCTGTGGCACTCGCTGCTGACGTTCTTCTCGCGCTGGTGGCAGATCGAGTCGCTCTACCGCGCCAACGCCAAATTCCGGCCGATCTGGGAGCCGCGCTATGTCCTCTTCGGCAAGTCGAGCGAGCTCCCGAGGATCGGTCTCGCGGGCGCCCGCGCCGAAGGCTTCCTCGGCGTCCCCCGCCTCCCCCCGCCACTGCGGCGGCGGGCCGCACCGTGACGGCGGGCGAGGCTCCCGCAGCGGGCTGTTCGCCGAGTGGGCGGCGATTCGCGGCGACGTGGGACGCCGGCTGCGGGTCCGCGGGCCGCGGGCGGTTCCGGTCACCCTCGCCGCCTGCGGCGGGATCCTCGCCCTGCAACTGCTCCAGCACGGCCACGGCACCAGCGGCTGGGTCGAACGGCTCGGCGCCGTCTACGCCACCCTGCCCTGGTGGCAGGCGCTGCTGCGCACCCCCCTGTCGCTCTTCCTGCCCGACCCCTCGCTGCCGGTGTGGGGCCTGGCGCTGCAGGTCGTGGTCGTCTTCGGCATCGCGGAGACCACGGTGGGCCGCCGCCGCACCCTCGGCGTGGCCCTGCTCGCCACCCTGGCAGGCACCGGCTTCGCCCGCTACTCCCTCTGGGCGGGCCCGCACTGGCCGCTCGGGCTGCCCGCGCACGACCTCCTGGTCCGCGACACCGGCCCGTCCGCCGCGGTCGTCGCCCTCGGCGTCTACGTGGCCCTGCGGTACCGGGCGTGGTGGACGGTCGGCGCGATCGTGCTGGCGATGGTGGTGGAGGTCGTCTCCCTCCCCAACCTGGCCGGCTACGAGCACCTGGCGGGCGTGGCCGTGATCCTGGCCCTCTTCACCCGCGGCCCCCTACGGGCTGCGCCCTGACCCGGCGTGCACCCGCCAGTGGCGGCGGCCGGGGGTCAGCGCAGGGACAGGGCCAGGAGTGCGGCTGTCGCGGCGGCTTCGGTGACCGCACCGAAGACGTCGCCGGTCACCCCGCCGAAGCGGGCGGTGCAGCGCCGCACCAGGACTTCGCCCGCGGCCAGGCCGCAGGCCACCGCCGCCGCGCAGCGCAGCTCCGTCAGCCCGCCGAAGGCGGAGCCCGCGGCGGCGGCGAGGGCCGCGCACAGGGCGGCAGCCAAGAGCGCCGCCCACGGCGGGACGGTCCCCGCGACGGCCGCGCCGAGGCCGCCGGGCCGCGCGGCCGGGACGCCACGGCGGCACGCGGCGAGCAGCGCGGCCCGCGCGGACACCGCGGCGATCAGGGCGGCCGCGCCGCCGTAGACCCAGCCGTGGGCGTAACAGGCCGCGGCCGAGGCGACCTGCGCGAGCAGGACGAAGACCAGGGTGACGACCCCGAACGGTCCGATGTCGGACTGCTTCATGATCCGCAGGGCGTCATCCGCGGCCTTGCCCGAGCCGAGCCCGTCCGCGGTGTCGGCGAGGCCGTCGAGGTGCAGGCCCCGGGTGAGGACGGCGGGTACGGCCACCGTGCCGACCGCCGCGAGCAGCGGCCCCGCGCCGAGCGCCACCAGCAGCCCGCCGCAGGCGGCGGCGGCCAGCCCGACGACGCCACCGACCAGCGGCGCGGCGAGCATCCCGCCCCGGGCGGCGGCCCGGTCCCACCGGGTGACCCGGGCGGGCAGCACGGTGAGCGTCCCGAAGGCGAACCGCAGCGCGTCACCGGCCGAGGCCGCAGGCAGTTTCCCCACCGCGCGAGGCTACCCGCCCCCCGCGTGCCCGCCCCTGGGGGTACCCGCGCCTGCGGCCCGGGGGGCCCGCGCCACCATCGGCGGGTGCACGCCCGTGCGGGTTTCCTCGCGGCTGCGGACCCGGGTGCGGGCCGCCACGGTCGGCGGGTGCGCGTCCGTGGGGGGTTTCCCGCGCCTGGCGGCGCGGGGTGTTACCCACGGCTCCGCGTGGGGGTGCCCCCAGTCCCGTGCGAGTAGTAGTTCGGTGAACGGTCCCCCTGCGGGGGCGGCCCGCCATCGGCGGCTGTCGCGCCGTGCGTGCGGAGGCGCCGCAGGTGTCCCGCGCGGGTAGGCCTGAGGACGCGCCGCAGGCGTACGTGCGGGCAGGCGTGGGACGTGCCGCAGGCGTACGTGCGGGCAGGCGTGGGACGTGCCGCAGGCGTACGTGCGGGCAGGCGTGGGACGTGCCGCAGGCGTTCGTGCGGGCAGGCGTGACGCCCACGGCAAGGGTGCCCGGGGAGTCATACAACGCACCCGGGGGCGGGTGCGGGAGGGCGGTGCCCCCGTCCGGACCCCCCTCCTCAGCCAGTGTCGGCAGGGAGCCGCCGGCGGCGGGAAGGGGACGGTCCGGGGGTGTCCCCGCAGGCATGCGCACAACTCCCGCTGGAAGGAACCGTAAGAGCCATGGTGCGCAGGCCGAGGAGATACCCCCGGGGCGGCACCGACCCACCCACCAGCGGCACCCGCACCCGACAGAACACCCGCACGGGTGGGCGGGCGGGCAACACCACCGCAGCACCACCGCAGCACCACCGCAGCACCACCGCAGCACCACCCCCCACCCCCCCACCACCTCGGCGTAGGCTCAACGCAACCGGTGGGCGTCACGCAGTGCCCCGATGGTGTGGCGGAATACGATGCGGGGTGGCTCGGGCCGGGCCACCCACCGGCCTTTGACGAGGACCTCGACCGAATAGGACCTGACCCACCGTGACAGCTCTGACACTCAGTACCTCCGCCGCCGCAGCGCTGCGCGCGGACGCCGTCGTCGTGGGGGTGAGCAAGGCCGCCAAGGGCGGCCCCCGCCTCGCCCCGGGCGCGGAATCGGTGGATTCCGCGTTCGGCGGCAAGCTCGCCTCGACGCTGGAGACGCTCGGCGCCACCGGGGCGGAGGGCGAGCTGACCAAGCTCCCCGCGCCGGACGGCGTGAAGGCCGCGGTCGTGGTGGCGGTGGGCCTGGGGGAGACGCCCGAGGAGGGCGCGGGGTTCGACCCCGAGGCGCTGCGCAAGGCGGCCGGCACCGCGGCGAGGTCGCTGTCGGGAGCCAAGAAGGCGGCGTTCGCGCTGCCCGCCGGGGACCCCGCGGACGTCGAGGCGGTCGCGGTCGGCGCGCTGCTCGGCGCGTACGCGTTCACGGCGTATCAGGCCGACTCGGGCAAGGGCCCGCTCGGCGAGGTCGCCGTGGTGGGTGCCAAGCCGCGCGACAAGGCGCACAAGGCCGCGGCGGAGCGGGCGAGCGCGGTGGCCGAGGAGGTCAACCGCGCACGTGACCTGATCAACACCCCGCCGAACGACCTGTACCCGCAGGCCTTCGCCGCCGCGGTGCAGGCCGCGGGCAAGGAGTACGGCCTGAAGGTCGAGGTGCTGGACGAGAAGGCACTGCTCAAGGGCGGCTACGGCGGCATCATGGGCGTCGGCCAGGGCTCGGCGACGCCGCCCCGGCTGGTGCGGGTGGCGTACTCGCACGCCAAGGCCACCAGGACGCTGGCCTTCGTCGGCAAGGGCATCACCTACGACTCGGGCGGCATCTCGCTGAAGCCGCCGGGGCACAACGAGACGATGAAGTGCGACATGAGCGGCGCCGCGGCGGTCTTCTCCGCGGTCGTGGCGGCGGCCAGGCTGGGCCTTGAGGTCAACGTGACCGGCTGGCTCGCGCTGGCCGAGAACATGCCCGGCGGCGGTGCGACCCGCCCCGGCGACGTGCTGAAGATGTACAGCGGCAAGACCGTCGAGGTGCTGAACACCGACGCCGAGGGCCGGCTGGTGCTGGCCGACGCGCTGGCCAGGGCCTCGGAGGAGGCGCCGGACGCGATCGTGGACGTGGCGACGCTGACCGGCGCCATGGTGCTGGCGCTGGGTGACGGCCGGTTCGGGATCATGGCGAACGACGACGGTTTCCGTACCGCCGTGCACACCACGGCGCTGGCCGAGGGTGAGGACTCCTGGCCGATGCCGCTGCCGCAGCAGCTGCGGAAGACCTTCGACTCCCCCACCGCGGACATCGCGAACATGGGCGTACGCCCCGGTGGCGGCCTGATCGCGGGGCTTTTCCTGCGGGAGTTCGTCGGCGAGGGCATCACCTGGGCGCACCTGGACATCGCGGGTCCGGCCTTCAACGAGGGCGGCCCGTTCGGCTACACCCCGAAGGGCGGCACCGGCTCGGCCGTCCGCACCCTGGTGGCGCTGGCCCGGCGGACCGCCGAGGGAGGTCTGCTCTGATCGGGCGAAGTCCTGACAGGCGGTGACGACCCGGCGAAGTCCGGGTGAGATGTGTCACGTGCGGCCCCCGGCGACATGCCGGGGGCCGCACGCGGTGTTCGCACCGGTAGGGCCGGTGGCCCGCGAGCCCCCGAGAAGTGCGAAGATGTTGTGTCGGCACGACAGGGCCCCCTTTGAGACGAAGTGGCCGAACCAAAGCCGCCGCCCGGTCATGGTGGACCGGCTCCGGCGAACCCATGCATGGAGGACGTGACGTGGCGAACGACGCCAGCACTGTTTTCGACCTAGTGATCCTCGGCGGCGGCAGTGGCGGCTACGCAGCCGCCCTGCGTGCCGCGCAGCTGGGACTGGACGTCGCCCTGATCGAGAAGAACAAGCTCGGGGGCACCTGTCTGCACAACGGCTGCATTCCCACCAAGGCGCTGCTGCACGCCGGTGAGATCGCGGACCAGGCTCGCGAGAGCGAGCAGTTCGGCGTGAAAGCCACCTTCGAGGGCATCGACATCGCCGCCGTCCACAAGTACAAGGACGACGTGATCTCGGGCCTCTACAAGGGCCTGCAGGGCCTGGTGGCGTCACGCAAGGTGACGTACATCGAGGGTGAGGGACGGCTGTCGTCCCCGACCTCGGTCGATGTGAACGGTCAGCGGATCCAGGGCCGGCACGTGGTGCTGGCGACCGGTTCCGTACCGCGCTCGCTGCCCGGGCTGACCATCGACGGCAACCGGATCATCTCCTCGGACCACGCGCTGACGCTGGACCGGGTCCCGAAGAGCGCGATCGTGCTGGGCGGCGGCGTGATCGGCGTCGAGTTCGCCTCGGCGTGGAAGTCCTTCGGCACCGAGGTGACCATCATCGAGGGCCTGCCGCACCTGGTGCCGGTCGAGGACGAGAACAGCTCGAAGCTGCTGGAGCGGGCCTTCCGCAAGCGCGGCATCAAGTTCAACCTGGGCACCTTCTTCCAGAGCGCCGAGTACACCGCGGACGGTGTCAAGGTGACGCTGGCGGACGGCAAGACCTTCGAGGCGGAGGTGCTGCTGGTCGCGATCGGCCGCGGCCCGGTCTCGCAGAACCTGGGCTACGAGGAGCAGGGCGTCGCGATGGACCGCGGCTTCGTCCTGGTCGACGAGTACATGCGGACGAACGTGCCGACCATCTCGGCCGTCGGCGACCTGGTGCCCACCCTGCAGCTGGCGCACGTCGGCTTCGCCGAGGGCATCCTGGTGGCGGAGCGCCTGGCGGGCCTGAAGGCGGTGCCGATCGACTACGACGGTGTGCCGCGGGTGACGTACTGCCACCCCGAGGTCGCCTCCGTGGGCATCACCGAGGCCAAGGCCAAGGAGGTCTACGGCGCCGACAAGGTCGTGACGCTCAAGTACAACCTGGCGGGCAACGGCAAGAGCAAGATCCTCAAGACCGCGGGCGAGATCAAGCTCGTCCAGGTCCGCGACGGTGCCGTCGTGGGCGTCCACCTGGTCGGCGACCGGATGGGCGAGCAGGTCGGCGAAGCGCAGCTGATCTACAACTGGGAGGCGCTGCCGGCCGAGGTCGCGCAGCTCATCCACGCGCACCCGACGCAGAACGAGGCGATGGGCGAGGCCCACCTCGCCCTCGCGGGCAAGCCGCTGCACGCGCACGACTGACCCTCAATCACGCCACCCATTCGCACAGATCGTGAGGAGTAACCGCAACCATGGCGGTTTCCGTAACCCTGCCGGCGCTCGGCGAGAGCGTGACCGAGGGCACCGTCACCCGCTGGCTCAAGGCCGAGGGTGAGCGCGTCGAGGCCGACGAGCCGCTGCTCGAGGTCTCGACCGACAAGGTCGACACCGAGATCCCCTCGCCCGCCTCCGGCGTGCTCTCGTCCATCAAGGTCGCCGAGGACGAGACCGTCGAGGTCGGCGCTGAACTGGCCGTCATCGACGACGGCAGCGGCGCGCCCGCCGCCGCTGCCCCCGCCCAGGCTGCCCAGCCCGAGGCGCAGCCCGAACCGCAGCCCGAGGCGCAGCCGGAGCCGGCCGCCGACCCGACCGCCCCGTCGACCGAGGCCGCCGCCCCCGCGCCGGCCCCGACCGCCGAGGCGACGGCCGGCGAGTCCACCGCGTCCGGCACCGACGTGCTGCTGCCCGCGCTGGGCGAGTCCGTCACCGAGGGCACCGTCACCCGCTGGCTCAAGGCGGTCGGCGAGAGCGTCGAGGCCGACGAGCCGCTGCTCGAGGTCTCGACCGACAAGGTCGACACCGAGATCCCGTCCCCGGTGGCGGGCACGCTGCTGGAGATCCTGGTCGAGGAGGACGGTACGGCCGAGGTCGGCGCCCGGCTCGCGGTGATCGGTGCGGCCGGTGCCGCGCCCGCCGCGGCTCCGGCGCCCGCCGCGCCCGCCCCGGCCCCCGCCGCCCAGGCCCCGGCCCCGGCGGCTCCCGCTCCCGCCCCCGCGCCGGCTCAGGCGGCACCGCCGGCCCCCGCGCCGGCCCCCGCCGCGCCTGCTCCGGCGGCACCCGCCCCGGCACCGGCACCCGCCCCTGCTCCGGCCCCCGCGCCGGCTCCGGCCGCCGCCGCAGCCGCGGCACCCGCCGCCGCGGCCCCCGCGGCCGGCGACGACGGCGCGTACGTCACGCCGCTGGTCCGCAAGCTCGCCGCCGAGAACGGCGTGAACCTCGGCTTCGTGAAGGGCACGGGCGTCGGCGGGCGGATCCGCAAGCAGGACGTCATCGCCGCCGCCGAGGCCGCGAAGGCCGCCGCGGCAGCGCCGAAGGCCGCCCCGGCCGCCGCTTCGAAGGCCCCCGCCGCGGTGTCCCCGCTGCGTGGCCAGACCGTCAAGATGACCCGGATGCGCAAGGTCATCGGCGACAACATGATGAAGGCCCTGCACTCGCAGGCGCAGCTCACCAGCGTCGTCGAGGTGGACGTCACCCGCGTCATGCGGCTGCGCGCCCAGGCCAAGGAGGCCTTCGCGGCCCGCGAGGGCGTCAAGCTCTCGCCGATGCCGTTCTACGTCAAGGCCGCAGCCCAGGCCCTCAAGGCGCACCCGGTGGTCAACGCCAGGATCAACGAGGACGAGGGGACGATCACCTACTTCGACTCCGAGAACATCGGGATCGCGGTGGACTCCGAGAAGGGTCTGATGACCCCGGTCATCAAGGGTGCGGGCGACCTGAACATCGCCGGTATCGCCAAGAAGACCGCGGAGCTGGCGGCCAACGTCCGGGCCAGCAAGATCACCCCGGACGACCTGGCCGGCGCGACCTTCACCATCAGCAACACCGGGTCGCGCGGCGCGCTCTTCGACACCGTCATCGTGCCGCCGAACCAGGCGGCGATCCTCGGTATCGGCGCGACCGTCAAGCGCCCGGTGGTCGTGGAGACCCCGGACGGCACGGTCATCGGCGTCCGCGACATGACCTTCCTGTCGCTGTCCTACGACCACCGGCTGGTGGACGGTGCCGACGCGGCCCGTTACCTGACGGCGGTCAAGGAGATCCTGGAGGCGGGCGAGTTCGAGGTCGAGCTCGGCCTGTAAGCGGTCGCGGCACGCCGCACGCCACGGCGCCCCCGCCCCGGTACACCCGGGACGGGGGCGCCGCCGCGTCCGGGTGGGAGGCAGTGTCGCTTCCGCGTCGTATCGTCTAAGTCACGCAACCTGTGAAGGAGCGCGCCCCATGGCCCCTGCCGCCGTCCCGCACCTGGTCGTGCACAGTCTCCGCGAGCAGATCCGCGAGCACATCCTGGAGGGGATCGTCAGCGGGCGCTGGAAGCCGGGCGAGCGGATCGTGGAGCGCAGGATCGCGGTGGAGCTGCAGGTCAGCCAGACGCCCGTGCGGGAGGCGCTGCGCGAGCTTGAGGCGCTGCGGCTGATCGAGTCCGCGCCGAACAAGGGCGTCCGGGTGCGGGGGCTCACCGCCGCCGACCTCAAGGAGAGCTATCCGGTCCGCGCGGGGCTGGAACAGGTCGCCGCCGAGCTGGCCGCGCCGCGGCTCGCCGCCGACCCGGCCGCCCTGGCCAGCGAGGTCGCCGCGCTGCGGCTGGCCGACGCGGAGCTCGACGGCGAGGCCCAGGTGCGGCACACCGTGGCCTTCCACCACGAGCTGGTCCGCGCCGCGGGCAACGCGGTGCTGCTGCACGCGTGGGAGTCGCTCGGCATCGAGGTCTGGACGACGCTGTCCATCCGCTGGCTGAGCCCGGCGCCGCGCGCCTACGCCGCCGAGCACCAGGAGATCGTCGACGCCTTCACCCGGCGCGACCCGCGGATCTGCGAGCTGATCAAGTCCCACGTGCTGAGCTGCGCGCCCCAGGTCTGACCGGCACTCCGGCGGGCGCCCTGCGAATCGAAGACGCGCAGGCCACGGCACCGCGTGCCTATGAGGCTGGCACCCCGTGCCGACTTGGAATCGGCCGCCGAGAAGGATTGATCGATCATCGATCGCAGGCGTAACCTCGACAGCGGAGGGCGAGCCCTGTCTGCCGACTCATCACTCGCACTCATCACCTCCCTCCGCTCGGAAGGCGGCACCCCATGCCTGACGCCGTTGGCCGTACCCGGCCCAGTCAGCTCGACCAGATCCCGGACCGCGACCCGGAAGAGACCACGGAGTGGCTCGCGTCGCTCGACGCCGTCACCAAGGCCGCCGGGCCGCACCGGGCCGCGTACCTGATGCGCAGGACCCTCGAAGGCGCCAGTGCCGACGGCATCGCGCTGCCCTCCCTGCTGGAGACGGAGTACATCAACACGATCCCGACCTCCGCCGAGCCCGCCTACCCGGGCGACGAGGCGATGGAGGCCAGGATCACCGCCTGGAACCGCTGGAACGCCGCTGCCATGGTGACCCGTGGCAGCAAGCTCGGACTCGGCGGCCACATCGCCACGTTCGCGTCGGCGGCCTGGCTGTACGAGACCGGCTTCCAGCACTTCTTCCGGGGCAAGGAAGGCACCGGGTCCGGCGACCAGCTGTACCTCCAGGGCCACGCCTCCCCCGGCATCTACGCCCGCGCCTTCCTCGACGGCCGGCTGTCCGAGGGGCAGCTCGACCGGTTCCGGCAGGAGGCCGGCGGCGACGGCCTGCCCTCGTACCCGCACCCGCGGCGGCTGCCGTGGCTGTGGGAGTTCCCCACCGTCTCGATGGGCCTCGGCCCGCTGTCCGCGATCTACCAGGCCCGCTTCAACCGCTACCTGGAGCACCGAGGCGTCAAGGACACCTCCGACTCGCATGTCTGGGCCTTCCTCGGCGACGGCGAGATGGACGAGCCCGAGTCGACGGCCGCTCTGGCGCTGGCCGGGCGCGAGGGCCTGGACAACCTGACCTTCGTGATCAACTGCAACCTGCAGCGGCTCGACGGCCCGGTCCGCCCCAACTTCAAGATCGTCCAGGAGCTGGAGGCGCAGTTCCGCGCGGCCGGCTGGAACGTGGTCAAGGCGCTGTGGGGCGCGGCCTGGGACGAGGTGCTCGCCCAGGACACCGACGGGGCGCTGCTGCGGCGACTGCGCGAGGTGCCGGACGCGCAGTTCCAGACGTACGCCACCCGGGACGCGGCCTACATCCGCGAGCACTTCTTCGGGGCGGACCCCTCGCTGCGGACCATCGGCGGCCGGCTCGGCGACGCCAAGGTGCTCGAACTCTTCCAGACCTCACGGGCCGGGCACGAGCCGCGCAAGGTCTATGCCGCCTACCGGGCCGCGCTGGACCACAAGGGCGCCCCGACCGTGGTGCTCGCCCAGACGGTGAAGGGCTACACGCTCGGCACCGGCTTCGAGTCGCGCAACGCCAACCACCAGATGAAGAAGCTCACCCTCCCGCAGTTCCGGGTGATGCGCGACCTGCTGGAGCTGCCGATCCCGGACAGCGCCCTGGACGCGGACGTCGTCCCGTACTGGCACCCGGGCGAGGACTCGCCCGAGATGCGCTACCTGCGCGAGCGGCGCGCGGCGCTCGGCGGTCCCGCCCCGGCCCGCAAGGTCGTCGCCAAGCCGCTGCCGCTGCCGCCCGACAAGGCCTACGCGAGCCTGGAGAAGGGCTCGGGCACGCAGGAGATCGCCACCACGATGGCGTTCGTCCGGCTGGTCAAGGACCTGATGCGGGAGAAGGAGACCGGCCGCCGCTGGGTGCCGATCGTCCCCGACGAGGCGCGCACCTTCGGCATGGAGTCGCTCTTCCCGTCCGCGGGACTGTACTCGCCCAAGGGCCAGACGTACGACCCGGTCGACCGCGACCAGCTGCTGTACTACAAGGAGGCGAAGGACGGCCAGATCCTCAACGAGGGGATCACCGAGGCCGGTTCGCTCGCCGACTTCACCGCGGCGGCCACCGCGTACGCCACGCACGGCGAGCCGATGATCCCGTTCTACATCTTCTACTCGATGTTCGGCTTCCAGCGCACCGCCGACCAGTTCTGGGCGCTGGCCGACCAGCTGGGCCGCGGGTTCGTGATCGGCGCGACGGCCGGGCGCACCACGATGACCGGTGAGGGCCTGCAGCACGCCGACGGCCACTCGCATCTGATCGCCTCCACCAACCCGGCGGCGATCTCCTACGACCCGGCGTTCGCGTACGAGGTCGCGGTCATCGTCCGCGAGGGCCTGCGGCGGATGTACGGGCCGGACGCCGAGGACGTCTTCTACTACCTGACCGTCTACAACGAGCCCAAGGTGCAGCCCGCGATGCCGGCCGGCGTCGAGGAGGGCATCCTCAGGGGCCTCTACCGCTACCAGGCCGCCGCCGACCCGGCGCCCGGCGCCCCGCGGCTGCAGCTGCTGGCCTCAGGCACCGCCATCCACTGGGCGCTGGACGCCCAGCGGCTGCTCGCCGAGGACTGGGGCGTGGCCGCCGACGTGTGGTCCGCGCCGTCCTGGACCGAGCTGCGGCGCGAGGCGCTGGACTGCGACGCGGCCCGGCTGCGCGGCGAGGAGCGCACGCCGTACGTGACCCGCGCGCTGGAAGGCGCGCCCGGTCCCGTGGTCGCCGTCAGCGACTGGATGCGGGCCGTCCCCGACCAGATAGCGCCCTGGGTGGAGCAGGACTGGACGTCGGTCGGCACCGACGGGTTCGGCCTGTCCGACACCCGCGACGCGGCCCGCAGGCACTTCGGGGTGGACCCGCAGTCGCTGGCCGTCCAGGCACTCGCGGCACTCGCCCGGCGCGGCGAGGTCGAGACGGCCACGGTGAAGGAGGCCGCGGAGCGCTACGGGCTCTGAGCGCCGCCGGCCGGCCGCGCACGCGTCGGGCAGGTTTCCGGCGCGTTACCGCCGTCACGGGTGTGGCTCCGGCCAACTCCCGTGACGGCGGCTGCCGTTGGTGCCCAAGGCGCTCAAGGAGCGAGTGAAACCCGGGAGTCGGCCAAAGCTACTGGCTCGAAAGGGATTGCGGGCGCCTACATGCACCGGTTAAGTTCCCCCGGATGCCTGCCAACCCCAGCCCTCTGACGGACCCCACCGCCGAGGATCTCCGCGCCTGGTACCGGGTGCAGTCCGCCGCGCTCGCGCACGACCGGCCGGGAGAGCCGGTGCCTTCGCAGGCCGCGGTGCGGGCGGGGCTGACCGCCACCGGCAGCCGCCGGCGGCTGGTGCTGTGGCTGCTGCGCGGCTCCGGCGACGACCCGGTGGCCACCGCGGCCCTGCGGCTGCCCGACGCCCCGGACGGCGAGCCGGCCGGCGGCCCCGCCGAGATCCAGCTGACCGTCCACCCGGCCCACCGCAGGCTCGGCACCGGCTCCCGGCTGCTCGCCACCGTCACCGAGGCCGCCACCGACGCGGGCTGCGGCAGCCTGGCCGCCGAGGCCGTCTCCGGCACCCCCGGCGAGGGCTTCCTCGCGACCCGCGACTTCCTCCCCGTGACGCGGCTGACCTGGCAGCGGCTCGCGCTCGACGAGATCCCCGGGCAGGTCGGCAAGCTCCCCGAGGTCCCGCACCCCGGCTACCGCCTGACCGCGTGGGAGGGCGCCGTCCCCGACGCCCTCACCGACGCCTTCGTCAGCGCCCTGCGAGCCCTGCCGGCCCCGCCGGAGGCCACCGGGACCCTCGGCGAGCCGCGCTGGGACCCGGCCGGCGTCCACGAGACGGCCGAACTCGCCGCCCGCCGCGGCGACCGCCTGCTGACGGTGGCCGCGCTCCACGACGACGGCGAGGTCGTCGGCTACACCACCGTCCTGCTCCCCGGCGACGGCGCCCGCCGCGCCCACCAGTACGACACCGCGGTCGTCCCGGCCCACCGCGGCCACGGGCTCGGCCTGTGGATGACCTCCGAGATGCTGCGCAGGCTGCCCGCCGCGCAACCGGACCTCGCCGAGATCCACACCGGCGTCCCCGACGACAACCGGCAACTGCTCGCGGTGAACACCGCCCTGGGCTACCGCCCGCTGCACCGCTCCGTCCGCTACCGCCTGCGGCTGCGCAGGCGCTGAGCCGTCCGGGGTACGCCGGGCGGCGGGTGTGCGTAACGACACGGACGCTTACGGCGGACAGGGCGTGCACCGGCGCGCGGCAACCGGGAAGCTGTACGGGTGATGGACGAGACGCAGTTCTGGGAGATCGTCGACAGTACGCGCGAGGCCGCGGGCGGCGATCCGGAGGACCATGCCGACCTGCTCGTCGAGCGTCTTGCCCAGCTCGACCCGGACGCGGTGATCGACTTCGCGCGGCACTTCGAGACCCGCTTCATCCGGGCCTTCCGCTGGGACCTGTGGGGCGCCGCCGACATCATGCTGGGCGGTGCGGACGAGGAGTCCTTCGACTACTTCCGCTGCTGGCTCATCGGCCAGGGCAGGCACGTCTTCGAGGGCGCCCTGCACTCCCCCGACGACCTGGCCTTCCTGGTGCCGGACTTCGACCCGGAGTCCGACGGGGACGCGGAGGACCTGGGCTACGCGGCGGACGAGGCCTACGAGCAGCTGACCGCCGTCCGCCTCCCCGACCTCGGCCTCCCCCACGAGGAGCAGCCCGAGGGCGACCCCCTCGACTTCGACAACGAGCCCACGATGTCGGCGCGCTTCCCTGAACTCTGGTCCCGCTTCACCTGACCCCCTCCGGGGGTCCGCCCCCGGCGCCGCTGCCCGGCCCCCACCGGCCGTCCTGTGGCGTTGGGCCGCCACCACCCCGCGGGGGCGCGTGGGGGCACCCCCTTGCCGAAGGGGAGCCCCCCACCCCCGGCGCCGGGGGTGGGGGCCCGGATGCAGCAACGGCGCGCCCCCGTGGGCGCATGGCGCGGGTCGCCGGGCCCGGGGAGAGGGAAGATGGCGGCATGCGTATTGCCGTCACCGGTGCGTCCGGTCTGATCGGGTCCGCCCTCACGACCTCCCTGGGCGCGGACGGCCATGACGTCGTCCGCCTCGTCAGGCGGGAGCCGCAGCACCCCGGGGAGGCCCGGTGGGACCCGCAGCGCCGGGCGCTGGACCCCGGCGTGCTGGCCGGCTGCCAGGCCGTCGTGCACCTGGCGGGCGCCGGCGTCGGGGACCGCCGGTGGACGGACGCGCGCAAGAAGGAGCTGTACGACAGCCGCATCCTGGGCACCGCCACCATCACCGCGGCGGTCGCGGGGATGGACACGCCGCCCGAAGTCCTGCTGTGCGGCAGCGCGATCGGCTACTACGGCGACACCGGGAACGACTGGGTCGACGAGGACAGCCCGCCCGGCACCGGGTTCCTGGCGGACCTGGTCCGGGACTGGGAAGCGGCGGCGGAGCCGGCCGCCGCGGCCGGCGTCCGTACCGCATTCGCCCGTACCGGGCTGGTCGTGGCCCGGCACGGCGGCGCGTGGGGCCGGCTCTTCCCGCTGTTCAAGGCAGGACTCGGCGGCCGGCTCGGCAACGGCAGGCAGTTCTGGAGCTTCATCTCGCTGCACGACGAGATCGCCGCGATGCGGCACATCCTCGATACCCCGGCGCTGTCCGGCCCGGTCAACCTGACCGCGCCGGAGCCGCTGATGAACCGCGAGGTCACCGCGGCCATGGGCCGCGCCCTGCACCGGCCGACGCTCGCCACCGTCCCGGCGCCTGCGCTGCGCCTCGCGCTGGGCGAATTCGCCGGGGACGTGCTGGGCAGCCAGCGGGTGCGGCCCAAGCGGCTGCTCGAGTCCCGCTTCACGTACGCCTTCCCCGAGGTCGACCAGGCGATCGGCGCGGCGTTGCGTACCGGATAAGGCTCGGATAAGGCCCGGACAAGGCCGGATCGGACCGGTTGCGACCGCATCAGTTGCCTTTGATGAGGGCATGACCCTTACCAGCGTTCTGCGCCCCGCGCTTCGCGTGGATTGCGCCGACGCCGACACGAGCGGGGAGTCGGCCCGACCTCGGGGAGGGGAATCGTGCTTCTACCAGCACGCCGCAAGACCACGGCAGCGCCCGTGGACGTCATCGTGATCGGAGCCGGGCCGGCCGGCCTGGCGGCCGCGCACCACCTGCTCGACGCGGGCCTGACGGTGACCGTCCTGGAAGCGGCGGAGAGGGTGGGCGGCCGGATGGCCACCGACCAGGTCGCCGGCTTCCGGCTGGACCGCAGGCCGCAACTGCTCAACACCTCCTACCCCGAACTGCACCGCACCGCCGGCCTGCGCGGCCTGCCGCTGGCGCCGCTCGCCCCCGGCGCGCTGGTCCGGGCCGGCGGCCGCGGCTACCGCGTCGGGGACCAGCGCGGCGCGCGGACGGCGTTCGGCTCCACGCTGGACCGCGCGCGGCTCACCGCCACGCTCAACCGGCTCGCCGGCACCCCGGACGTACGGCTCGCCGCCCGCCCGGAGACGACAGCCGCGAAGGCGCTGTGCGGGCGCGGCTTCGCGCCGCGTACGGTCGAGGGCTTCCTGCGGCCGCTGCTGGCCGCGCTGCTGTGCGACCCGGAGCTGCAGACCTCGAGCCGGGCCGCGGACCTGGTGCTGCGCGGTTTCGCCCGCGGCCGCACCTGCCTGCCGGCCGGCGGCGCCGCCCGCCTGCCCGAGCACCTCGCCGCGACCCTCCCGCCGGGCACCGTACGGCTGGGTACGCGCGCGGTGCGGGTCGCGGTCAGCAGTGTCGGGACGGCCGACGGTGCCGAACTGCCCTGCCGGGCCGTGCTCGTGGCGACCGGGGCGCGGGCCGCCGCGGAACTGCTGCCCGGGCTGCGGGTGCCGGCCTTCCACCAGGTCACCGTCTTCCACCACACGGCCCCGGTGGGGCCGTTGCGCGAACCGGTGCTGGTGCTCGACGTGGACCGGCTCGGGCCGGTCTCGCACTCGCTGCCGGCCGGCGCGGTCGATCCGGCCAGGGCGCCGGCCGGGCGGCCGCTCATCAGCTCCGTGGTGCTGGGGCCGCCGCCGGACGGCGAGTCCGACAAGTCGGTGCGGGCGCATCTGGCGGAGCTGTACGAGGTGAGCACCGACGAGTGGGAGCTGCTCGGGATCCACACCGACCCCGAGGCGGTCGCGGCGATGCCCGCGCCGCACGACCTCCGCCGCCCCGTCCGGGTCCTGCACGGCCTCTACGTCTGCGGCTCGCACCGCACCACCAGCACCCTCCAGGGCGCCCTCCACTCGGCGCGCCGCGCGGCCACCGCCCTCCTGCACGACACGGCCCGCCTCCCCACCCCCTATTCGGCGGCGGCCTGACCGGTCCGAGGAGCCCCGCGCCCCCGGGAAGCCCCGGGGGCGCGGGGCCCACGGACGTCCGACCGGCGCAGGCCGGTGCCTGAAGCTCACGGATGGCGCACGGGACACGGGGACCCTCACCGGGTCAAGGGCTCAGAGGACGAAGCCGGCGGCGTGTGCCCGGGTGAGGAAGGCGCGGACGGGGGCGGCGTCACGGTACGGATCGAGTCGGCGGACGAAGTCGCGGGCGTAGTCCGCGGCGCGGGCCGAGCGCAGGTCCGCGGCCTGGCGGACGACCTCGGACCCCAGCGCGCAGGCCGCGTCGACCTCGCCGAGCGAGAGCCGGGCCGAGGCGAGGACCGTCCGGCAGAACAGCCGGCTCCGCGCGTAGCCGGGCGCGCGCAGCTGCAGCGACCGCTCGGCCGCGTGCACAGCCGCCCGGTACTGCTGCAGGTCGCGGTGGCAGTGGGCGAACTCGTCGGCGAGCTGCGCCTCGTCGAAGAAGCGCGCCCAGGACGGCAGTTCGTCGCCGGGACCGGCGGCCGCGAAAGCGCGCTCGGCCCGCGAGAGCGCCGCCGTGCAGGCCCGGCCCTCGCCGAGCAGCCCCTGCCCGCGCGCCTCGGCCGCGTGCATCAGCGCCTGCACGGCGGCCGGCGCCCCGGTGCCGATGCCCTGCTGGGCGACCCGCGCCAGCTGGACGGCCTCGCGCCCGTGCCCGAGGTGGACGGCCTGGCGGCTCATCGTCACCAGCACGTAGCCGCCGAAGACCCGGTCGCCGGCCGCCTGGGCGAGCCGCAGCGCCTGGACGAAGTAGCGCTGGGCCAGCCCGTGCGCCCCGATGTCGTACGAGGTCCAGCCGGCCAGCCGGGTCAGGTCGGCGACCGAGGCGAACAGCTGCCGGCCCTGCGCCTCCCCGTAGCTGCCGCGCAGCATCGGCTCGGCCTCGTGCTCCAGGTAGCGGATGAGGGCCTGGCGGGCGTGGCCGCCGCCGTAGGCGTGGTCGAGGGTGCGGAAGAGGTCGCCGACGGCCCGCAGCGCCGCCACGTCACCGGCTCCGACCCGCCCCACGCCGGCCGCGGCGGCGGCGGCCTGCGGGGCGGGGCGTAAGCCCTGGGCGTCCCGCGCGCTGGTGCCGCGGCTCTGGGCGGGCACCCGCGCCGCGCCCTTGCGGGTGACCGTCCGGTCCGGCGAGCCGATCAGCCAGTCCCTGCTGGGCACGACGAGCCCGGCCGGGCTGAACGCGATCTTGCGCAGCTCGGCCTGGTTCCCGGTGTCCTTGCGCCACAGTCCGCTGACGATGTCGACCGCCTCGGCCGCGCTGGCGGCGTATTCGAGGCCCGCGTAGACCGGCGCGCACGCGTCGAGGCCCAGGTCCTGCGCGGACAGCCGGCGGCCGAGCCGCTGGGTGAAGACCTCGGCGATCAGCGCCGGGGAGGTGCCGCGCGGCTGCTGGCCGCGCAGCCAGCGGGTCACGGACGTCTTGTCGTAGCGCAGGTCGAGGCCGTGTTCCTGGCCGAGCCGGTCGACCCGGCGGGCGAGGCCGGCGTGCGAGAAGCCGGCTTCCGCGATGAGGGCGGCGAGCCGGGTGTTCCGCCGGTGCGGCCGCCCGGCGGCGGGGGTCTCGGTCGGGGCGGCGGGCGCACCGGACGGCGCGCCGGACGGCGTGTCGGCGGGCGCGCCGGACGGCGTCTCGGCGGCCGTGCCCGCGGGCGGAGGGGCGGGCACGTCGGCGGGCGTCGCGTCCGGTGCGCCGGCCGGCTCCTCGGGTCGTTCGTCCGGCCCGGCGGCCGGGCCGTCGGGGGGTCCGTTCGGGGTTCGCTGCGTGGCACGGTCCGTCATCGGCGGTGCGGCCCACTTCCTCTGCAGGGTCTTCAGATCGGCGCGAATGTAACGGTCAGCGGCGCACAGCTCGCCGCAAGAGCTGCATATTCGTCCGATTGAGCGACAACACTCACCATTGCCGGGTAAGCCGTCCGCACCGGTGCAAGTCACCGTGGTATGGCACCGCCCGGGGCGGACCGGCGTGCGCCGCCGCCGTACAGTTGCAGGGGCGTATCAGCACAGCAGAGGAGTCGTCGTCGTGAGTGAGCTGCAGTTCGTTCACCTGGGTTTCGGGGCTGACGCCGTGGAGTACGGGGAGGCGTGGCAGCGGCAGCGCACCGTGCACGCGGCCCGGTTCGCCGACGAGATCCCCGACACGTGCCTGCTGCTGGAACACCCGCCGGTCTACACCGCGGGGCGGCGTACGGCCGACAGCGAGCGCCCGCTGGACGGCACCCCGGTGGTGGACGTGGACCGCGGCGGCAAGATCACCTGGCACGGCCCCGGCCAGCTGGTGGGCTACCCGATCCTGAAGCTGCCCCGCCCGGTCGACGTCGTCGCCCATGTGCGCCGGCTGGAGGACGCGCTGATCCTGACGGCGGCGGAGTTCGGCCTGGAGACCAGCCGGGTGGAGGGCCGCTCCGGCGTGTGGGTGCTGGGCGACCCGGTGGAGACCCGCCCTGGCGGCCTGACCCTGGACTTCGACCCGCGCCTGGCCGACGAGGAGTTCGACCCGCGGCTGAACGGCCCGCAGTACGCCCCGTCCAACGCCGGGCAGCGCCGGGAGGACCGCAAGCTCGCGGCGATCGGCATCAGGGTGGCGAAGGGCGTGACGATGCACGGCTTCGCGCTGAACTGCAACCCGGACACCACCTGGTACGACCGGATCGTGCCGTGCGGCATCCGGGACGCCGGGGTGACGTCGCTGTCGGAGGAGCTGGGCCGGGACATCGGCATCGCCGAGGCGCTGCCGGTGGTTACCAAGCACCTCACCGCGGTGCTGGCCGCGGCCGTCCCGCTCCCCCGGGCCGTCTAGGAATTCCGGGGCGTACCCTGGCGTTTACCGAAGAATCTAAGCCGTAGGCACAATCTCAGCTTTAGGGAGCCGGTCGTGTCCGCTATCGCACCCGACGGACGCAAGATGCTGCGCCTGGAGGTCCGCAACAGCCAGACCCCCATCGAGCGCAAGCCCGAGTGGATCAAGACCCGGGCGAAAATGGGTCCCGAGTACACCCAGATGCAGAAGCTCGTCAAAGGCGAGGGCCTGCACACGGTGTGCCAGGAGGCCGGCTGTCCCAACATCTACGAGTGCTGGGAGGACCGCGAGGCGACCTTCCTCATCGGCGGCGACCAGTGCACCAGGCGCTGCGACTTCTGCCAGATCGACACCGGCAAGCCGCAGGCGCTGGACCGCGACGAGCCGCGCCGGGTGGGCGAGTCCGTGGTCACCATGGACCTGAACTACGCCACGATCACCGGTGTGGCACGGGACGACCTGGCGGACGGCGGCGCGTGGCTGTACGCCGAGACCGTCCGGCAGATCCACGCCATGACCGCCGGCCGGTCCACCGGACGGACCAAGGTCGAGCTGCTGATCCCCGACTTCAACGCCGAGCCCGCGCAGCTCGCCGAGGTCTTCGGCGCCCGCCCCGAGGTGCTGGCACACAACGTCGAGACGGTGCCGCGGATCTTCAAGCGCATCCGCCCCGGTTTCCGCTACGAGCGCTCCCTCGACGTCATCACCCGGGCGCGGGAGGCGGGCCTGGTCACCAAGTCCAACCTGATCCTGGGCATGGGCGAGGAGCGCGAGGAGATCAGCCAGGCGCTGCACGACCTGCACGACGCCGGCTGCGAGCTGATCACCATCACGCAGTACCTGCGGCCCTCGGTGCGGCACCACCCGGTGGAGCGGTGGGTCAAGCCCGCCGAGTTCGTGGAGCTGAAGGAGGAGGCGGAGGAGATCGGCTACGCGGGCGTGATGTCCGGGCCGCTGGTCCGCTCGTCCTACCGCGCCGGCCGGCTGTTCCAGCAGGCCGTGGACCGCCGCCAGGAGCTGGGCGCGGCGCAGTCGGTGTGACGGCCGTGAGGGGATGTGAATCCCCTCACCCGGCCGTACCGGGCTGCCGGAAGAGTGACCTGGCGGGGCGGTGCGCAGGCGGTACCGAGGCTTTCATGTGAGATTGACCGGGTGGTCACCGGCTGGTAACACGTTGTGGCGAGCCTGGTTCCATTGCAGTGCCCTTCCGGTTCGTCTCGTTGCCTTTGCGCTCGTTGCCTTGAGGGGGACGTCATGCCGTCCGAGTCGGTCCACGCCCGTCCGTATCTCCAGCTGCCCACGCACACCCCGGTCGCCGGGGCGCTGCGTGCTGTCGAATCCTTTCTGCTGCGCGGCGGGCAGCAGACCGCCCGGCGCAACGCCTGGGCGTCGGTCGTCGCCGACCGGCAGCGCGCCAAGGACCGCAGGGAGGCGGAGTTCGAGCTCGCCGCCCTGCTGACCGGCGCGCGCGGGGACGCAGTACGGGACTGACGCCCGGCGGGTGGCCGCGGTGACGGGTGACCGGGCGGCCACGTATCCTTTGCCCCATGGCGAGGAAGGAAACATCCGAGAACCCTGGGCGACTGGCACAGATCGTTCAGACCTACAAGATGACCAGGCAGGCCGACTCCAAGATCGGGCTTGTCATTGCGGCTGTGGGAATCGTCACCTTCGGTGTCATCCTCGCCATCGGCTTCTTGATCGACCATCCCATCTGGGCCGGAATCCTGGGATTCCTGCTGGGCCTCCTCGCGATGGCGGTGGTCTTCGGCCGCCGCGCCGAGCGGGCCGCCTTCGGCCAGCTGGAGGGCAAGCCGGGCGCGGCAGCAGCCGTACTGCAGAACGTTGGCCGCGGCTGGACGGTGACGCCGGCGGTGGGCATGAACAAGAGCCAGGACGTCGTGCACCGCGCGGTCGGCAAGGCCGGTGTGGTGCTGGTAGGCGAGGGCAACCCGAACCGGGTCAAGGGCCTGCTGGCCAACGAGAAGCGGAAGGTGGCCCGGGTCGTCTACGACGTGCCGGTGCACGTCTTCATCGCCGGCAACGGCGAGGGCGAGCTGCCCCTCAAGAAGCTGCGCGCCACGTTGCTGCGGCTCCCCCGGACGCTGAGCGGCCCGAAGACCACCGAGGTCAACGACCGGCTGAAGTCGCTGGGCGACCTGATGTCGAACATGCCGATCCCGAAGGGCCCCATGCCGCGGGGCATGCGGATGCCGAAGGGCCGCTGAGCAGGTCGAAGGAAGGGCGCCCCCGCGCGGGGGCGCCCTTTTTCGCGCCGTTCGCCGTGAACCGGTGACTCGCTGGCCGTTGGACCCGCCGGCCCGGTTCAGATGCGGACCTGGACCGCCTTGACGGCCTTGTCGTGCAGGCCGCGCGTGTCGCGGTCCCAGACGACGGCCGGAACGACCAGGATGAGCAGCAGCGTGCGCAGCGCGGCGCCGACCGGGCTGAGCCGGCCGCCGTCCACCTGCACGACACGGGTGCGCATGATCATCTTTCCGGGCGTGCTGCCGACCAGGCCGAGGCTGATCACGCTCACCACGGCGAAGACGACGAGTGCCCAGTTGTTCGCCTGGTGCAGATCACGGTGCGCGATCAGACCGTATGCGATCAGCACGCTCAGAACCCAGTCGACGAACAGCGCCGCGATCCGCCTGCCGACCGACGCGATGGATCCGGGGCCGTGCTCGGGCAGTCCGAGCCGCTCCCCCCGGTAGCCGAACTCCGCGCCCATCTTCTCGGCGGCCGCGCGGGGCCCCGACAGCCACGATCCCATTACTTCCCTGTTGTCCACCTGTCCACGGTAACCCCCGTACGGCCCAGCCCCACCGGGTGGGGACCACCCCTCCCGCGCCGCGGTTAACGTCTGCGAAACAAATGGGTCATGCTGGAGAAACCCCTGATCCCTATGGTCAGGGCAGTGTGCGCCACCACACTGGCCGCGCATCTCGATCGCCAACCCGACCCGCGGGGCCGGGCCTAGGAGGAGTTGGATGTTCCAGAACGCCGACGAAGTCAACAGGTTCATCTCGGACGAGGACGTCAAGTTCGTCGACGTCCGCTTCTGCGACCTGCCCGGTGTGATGCAGCACTTCACCGTACCGGTCTCGTCGTTCGACCCGGCCGAGGAACTGGCCTTCGACGGCTCGTCCATCCGCGGCTTCCAGGCGATCCACGAGTCGGACATGGCGCTGCGCGCCGACCTGTCCACGGCTCGCGTCGACGCGTTCCGCAAGGACAAGACGCTCAACATCAACTTCTTCATCCACGACCCGATCACCGGCGAGCAGTACAGCCGTGACCCGCGGAACGTGGCGAAGAAGGCCGAGGCGTACCTGACGTCCACCGGCATCGCGGACACCGCGTACTTCGGCCCGGAGGCGGAGTTCTACGTCTTCGACAACGTGCGCTTCCAGACCTCGGCGAACGAGTCCTTCTACCACATCGACTCCGAGGCCGGCGCCTGGAACACCGGCTCGATGGAGAACAACCGCGGCTACAAGGTCCGCTACAAGGGCGGCTACTTCCCCGCCCCGCCGGTCGACCACTTCGCCGACCTGCGCGCCGAGATCAGCCTCGAACTCGAAGCGGCCGGCCTCCAGGTCGAGCGCCAGCACCACGAGGTGGGCACCGCGGGCCAGGCCGAGATCAACTACAAGTTCAACACGCTGCTGGCCGCCGCCGACGACCTGATGCTCTTCAAGTACATCGTGAAGAACGTCGCCTGGCGCAACGGCAAGACCGCGACCTTCATGCCCAAGCCGATCTTCGGTGACAACGGCTCCGGCATGCACGTCCACCAGTCGCTGTGGCAGGGCGGCACCCCGCTCTTCTACGACGAGCAGGGCTACGCGGGCCTGTCCGACACCGCCCGCTACTACATCGGCGGGATCCTCAAGCACGCCCCGTCCCTGCTGGCCTTCACCAACCCGACGGTGAACTCCTACCACCGCCTGGTCCCCGGCTTCGAGGCCCCGGTCAACCTGGTCTACTCGCAGCGCAACCGCTCCGCCGCGATGCGCATCCCGATCACCGGGTCCAACCCCAAGGCCAAGCGCGTCGAGTTCCGCGCGCCCGACCCGTCCTCGAACCCCTACCTCGCCTTCTCCGCCCTGCTGCTGGCGGGCCTGGACGGCGTGAAGAACAAGATCGAGCCGGCCGAGCCGATCGACAAGGACCTCTACGAGCTCGCCCCCGAAGAGCACGCGAGCGTCCCCCAGGTCCCGACCTCCCTCCCGGCCGTCCTCACCGCCCTGGAGAACGACAACGAGTACCTCCAGGCCGGCGGCGTCTTCACCGCGGACCTGATCGAGACCTGGATCGACTTCAAGCGCACCAACGAGATCGCCCCGATCCAGCTGCGCCCGCACCCGCACGAGTTCGAGCTGTACTTCGACATCTAGGAAGACCCCAGGTCAGGGCGGGTTTCCGCTCCCCTGGGCCGTCTGTGGGCCGTGGGCCGTCGCTTCCCCTCCGGGAGCGACGGCCCACGGCCTTATCTGTTGCGGAAGATTCGGGGCGGTGAAATTAACAGCGGGACGAATGTTGCTGGACTACTAATTCAGCCTCACGTTGGAAGCCTGAGGCAAGGTAGGCTAGACTTTTAGGTAGCGATGCGGACCTAAACGGGGTGGGGATGAACGCCAGGACGGCAGAGCCGGTGCTGTGGACGATCGGCCTCGGCGACGTGGTGAAGCGCACCGATCTTCACGAGCGCTACGGCGGGCGTCGTCAGGGTGGCATCGGCCCCTCCCGCGTGTCAGCAAACGTCCTCCTTTTCACTGACCCAGCCAAGGGCCACAAGCACGGCTACTTCGACGGTTGGGGCGAGGACGGCTGCTACCACTACGCGGGCGAGGGACAAGTCGGCGACCAGAAGATGACTCAGGGCAACCTGGCGATCCTGAAGCATCGGCAAGAACGCCGCACTCTGCGCCTCTTCAAGGGTGTCGCTTCCGGCATGTGTCAGTACCTCGGCGAGTTCACGCTTCCTGACGAGCAGCCCTGGTATCGCACTGACGCGCCGGAGACGAACGGTGGTCCCATTCGCAGCGTGATCATGTTCCGTCTGCAACCTGTCTCAGCCGAGGAACCGGTGGGAACGCAACTCCCCCACACACCCAGCGCCGAGCCCGAGGTAGAGCTGATAGACGTCGAAACTCAGCACACTGAGCGGATGTTGGTGGACCCGTCGCGTGAGCCGTACGAAGCTGAGCGGGTTGAGGCGAGGCTGGTTCGCGCTTTTGCCGAATACCTTCGACTGCTCGGTCGCTCGGTCGGTCGCCACCGGATCGCCCCCGCAGGCGTCGCGAAGCAGTTGCTGACGGATCTCTACGACACCACAACCAATCGTCTGTACGAGGCGAAGGGCTCGGTCTCCCGGGAAGCGATTCGCATGGCAATCGGACAACTGTTCGACTACTCCCGTTTCTTGCCTCGCCCGACGCTGGGACTACTCGTCCCGTCTCGGCCAGAGGACGATCTACTTGATCTGTGCAATCAGCTACAGATCACTATCGTGTGGCCTGAGGGAGACGGATACGCATCCACAGAAGCGGTCTAGCCGCTGGCACTCACTGTGCCCAAGACGTGGAGCAGGCCACCCGCGGCGCCTGGTAACGAAGCGGGTGGCCCCTGCTCACAGCCCTTGACAGAGACAGGAGCTTCTTCAGTATGTCCGAAAACTCGGACGGACGCGTAGCGCTGGTGGTACAGGCCAGCTCGTACGGCCTCACGCTAGTGGTTGGCCTGGTGCTGGTTCTGTGTGGGAAGACGACGCCGCTTGAAGCGTCGGCATACGTTTCCCCCTTCCTCATGACCATCCAGAAGGCCAACGCCGCGCCGGATCCTAAGCAGGCAGCGCGACGGAGGTCTGAGAGTCAGAAGTAGCACCGCTGGCTCCAGTGAGAATCACAAGTCCACGCGATTCTTACTGGAGCCGCGGGACCGGCTCGTCAACTTGTCGGAGCAGCAGGGCCACGCAGGGCGTCGTCAATGGCCTTACGTGCGCGGTCCTGGCTGTTTGGCATGAGGTGCGTGTAGGTCCGCAGAGTGAATCCCGGGTCTGAGTGCCCCAGGTACTCGGCGAGGGCCTTGATGTTCTCACCGGCATCCAGCAGCACGGACGCGTAGTAGTGCCGAAGCGCGTGCATGCCGTGCTCTCGCGACTCCTTGAACCTCTCGCCCGGCTGGCGCTCAGGGATGACGCCAGCGGAGACCAGAGCAGGCTTCCACAGGTACATGTTGAAGTAGTTCCTGTTGAGGGCCTTTCGCTCGCGTGAGTAGAACAAGAGCGTGGCGGTCACGGGAGGACCATCAGGGGTCTTCCACGGCAGAGTGACCTCCACCGGCGGGCGCCGGGTGATGTGGGCGGCGAGCTCGTACGAGACCACGTCCGGTAGAGGTACGTCCCGCAGCTTGCCGCCTTTGGGCGGAGCAAAGACTAGGTGCGAGCTGACCATCTTCACCTGCCGGACGACGTGCACGACGCCGGCAACGAAGTCCACCTCATCGACTGCGAGCCCGAATATCTCGCCCTGCCGTAGACCACATCCCGCGCCGGTATCCACGATCGTGGCGTACTGGGCCGGAAGGCCTTGCTGCACCGAGAGGACACGCTCGCGCGTCCAGGGCCTGAGCTTCCGAGGGTCCAGCTTCGGTGCCTTGACGGAGCCGGCACGGCAGGGGTTCCGAGCGATGATGCCGTCATCGACGGCAGCGGTGAACACGGCAGACACGTTCGCGAAGATGACGCGCTGGTAGGAAGACGCGATGCTGGAGTCTTTGAGCGCGCGAGCCCACGTACGGACGTTCCCCGGCTGGAAGGCGCTCAGGGAACGCGACCCGATGTGCGGGAAGGCGTGAAGCCGGAACCGCAACTCCATGGCCGCGATGGTGGACACGTCCGTGGTCTGCGACGCGAGCCACTGCGTCGCGTACTGCTGGAATGTGACCCTGCCCGCGGCCGGGTCCGCGTACTGGCCGCGGGTCATGTCTGCTGCGATCTGCGCGAGCCAAGCCTCGGCCAGACGCTTCTGCTTGTCAGGAAAGGAGCGGCTGCGCTCCGTCCCATCGGGCGCGACGTACCTGGCCCGGTAGCGCATACCGGTGCCGTAGCGATCGGTTTTGACGCGGACGGTCTTGCCATCCGGAACAGTCTCGGTTTTGTACCAGCGGTCTTGGATGTGCCCTGCCATGCGATGTCCCTTGGCGTGGAAGGGGGACGGCCACGGTGTGGCCGCCCCCAGGTTGAGCGCGGGTGCGTTGGTCAGGCTGCGGTGTCGGCGACCGCGCGTTCGTTGACCCACTGCCGTACGGCCGCAGGGTCGTATCGGAGGTGCTTGCCGACGCGGAATCCAGGCGGGCCGGTGCGCTTCTTACGCCACTGGTAGACGGTCTCCAGCGGCACGGCGAGAAGGTCGGCGAGGTCTGCGGGGGTGAGGTAGCGGTCCGGAAGACCGGATCGCAGGGTGCTGCGCGGGTCGGTGGTTGAGGTAGCCACACGTCCTCCCGAGAGGGGTAGCCGCCACAGAAACCACGAAATACACAGAAACCCGGGGCCGGGTCGCTGACCTGCGGGGACGGCGGGTCCGGTGGCCGTGGGGCGTGCTGCCACAGAAACCCGCGGAAGTCCCACAGAAATAAGGGCGGCCGGTCCGGCGCGGTGGGTGCCGGCTGGGCGCGGGGTATTTGTGTGGGACTTCCGCGGGTTTCTGTGGCGACGGGCGTCCGGCCGTGAGGGGGCGCGTCTGCGCAGGTCAGGGCCGCATGGCTGGGTTTTCGTGTATTTCGTGGTTTCTGTGGCGGGGGTCAGGCTTCGGGGTCGGTCAGGTAGGGGTGCACGAGGTAGCGGGGGGAGGGCGGCCGGCCGCGGGTGCCGGTGCGGACCACGGGCAGCGGTCTCAGGTAGCCGTGGTCTTCGAGGAGGCTCAGTGGGCCGTCGAGGTCGGCGGCGGTGGGGAAGTCGGAGCGGGAGAGCTTGACCATGAGGTCGCGTTTGCTGACTTCGGGCCACAGGTTCGCCTTGAGAGCGTCCAGGACGGCACGGGCGCGCTCCGCGGTCTCGTTGGCGCCCATGCGGTCGAACACCGCGAGGGCGTGGCCGGCGAAATAGTCGGCGAGCGTGATGGCCGCGGCCATGGTGTCGGCGGTGACCGGTTGGCTGTGGCCGCGGTCGAGGTGTTCGGCCAGGTGCAGCAGGCCGGCGATGCGGACCGCCGCGCCGTGGAGCTTGGAGGCCCAATCGGAGATGTGCGTCATGGACCCGCCGCGGGGGTTGAGCTTGGGCTCCATGCGGTCCTGGAAGCGCTGGACCGCCACATCCGCTTCGGGGGTGAGCTGCAGGACGGCGGGGTCCGTCCAGTCGGCCATGGCCAGAGTGAGCGCGATGACGTTCCGCTCGTACACGGCGGCGACGGCGTCGGGTACCGGGTCGGGCAGGGTCTTGCGGTAGCCGAGGGTGGATTCCGGCAGGGAGTACAGGAACCTGCCGAGCAGCCCTTTGCCTTTGGCGCCTTTGATGCGGCCGATGTCGTCCAGAACGGTCGGCTGCACGGACAGGCCCATGGTGAGTGCGGGGTGGTCGATATATTCGCGGCGGGTCTGCCGGTTGACCCGCAGCCGGTCGCCGGCGTGGCCTTTGAGGAATGGCCCCATGTTGGGGGCACCGGAGTAGCGGCCGGCGATGATGTCGAAGATCTCGCCTTCCGCGGACATGACGGCGATGCGTCCACCCTGGTCGGCCATGAGGGACGTGATGGTCTCCGCGGTGGCGTCGTCGGCGAGCAGTTGCGGTTCGGCGGGGATGGCGAGGGTGTCGGCCTGCTGGGCCATTCCGACCGCTTCGGAGATCAGCGCGTCCCGGCTGGTGCCGGATGCCGAGGATGCTTTCGTGGCGGCTTTGTCGGCTGCCTCGCGGGCGAGTTTGCTGGTGAGCGTGGCTTCGATGATGGCCGGCGCTGCCCGCTCTTTGAGTTGCTTCTCCGCCTCATAGAGCGGGTCGGTCATCGCGGCGAACACCGCGGATTTGCGGTTGCCGGGAGGCAGCGCGCACACGGTGAACAGGTTCGTGGGCTCCCGCCAGCGTCCGCGGACGTGGACGACAGCACGGCCACCGGCCGCGGTCGCGAGTACCGCCAGCGCCACGCATCCGGCGAGGTCTACGGGGGTCTGCGTTTCCTCCGCCACGGCGGTGGTGAAGTCCCGCAGCCATCCGGGCAGTGCGGTGGTGGGGAAGTCCGGGAGCTCCCGGCGCTGTTTGAGCGGTACCGGGTCGTCCCACGGTGCATCGGCCGAGACCGTATCGGGGGCGTCAACGGCGGGGAATGCCGCCCACAGGTCTTCCGGGCTGTCCACAGGCTGTGCGGTCATGAGGTGTGCCTCCCTTCCGGGACGCGGGCGGTGCGGATCAGGGCGACAGGCTGAAAGGACGCCCTACGGGCGGCGCCTTGCCGGCCGCCCACGGCCGCCACGACTTCCGCGGGTCGGGCGACGCACGGCCGGTTGTCAGCGGGGGTGGGGAGGCATTTCAGTGGGGGGTTGCCGGGGGCAGTCATGCGTGTTCCCGCGGTTTGCAGTGCGCGATGGACCAGTTCAGTGCACTGCGCAGGGTCGAGCGGCACTGGTAGGACGGCAGTCCGGTGGACTCGGCCCCCCACTGAAATGCCCGCTCTACCTCGCTGCGGTCCAGGTCGCCCCAGGCCACGAACCGGCCCATCTTGCGCGCTGCTTCGAACAGCGTCCGTTCGCGGTCTCCCTCGGTCGCCGTTGCGACGGCAGCCTGTTCCCGCTCGAACGCAGCCCGGGCAACAGCGCTTGCGCGGGCGGGTGTTCGCAAGGTCGGCCCCACCGTGGTCCCCTGTGGGGCTTCTGAGAGGCTTTGCAGCCATTCAGGGAGGTTTGCAACGGGCGAGTCGACCGCGACCGTGTACGGGCCGTGTGGCGTCCGGCTGCCGGGGGCGACGACGTAGCCGCCCCATGCGCGTGTGTCGATTTTCGGGGCGAGGCGGCCGGTGCTGCTGGGCAGCCGCACACCCTTGGGGGTGGTGAAGTACAGGTGCTCCCCACCGCTGGGAGTCTCGATCCGGCGGGTGCGCGGCACCGGCTGCCCTGCGCGCTCGCAGAGCGCTAGGAAGCTGGTCGCGCCGTCAGGCGTGTCCGGTGAGTCCGTGGGCTTGAGGAGATCCAGGTCCACCACGAGTAGTCCGGCAGGGCCGGTGGCGATGCCGACGTTGTAGGCGCCGGTTGCCCAGCAGCGTTCGATGCGCTCGGGGTTGGTGGTGGCGCGCTGTTCGAATTTGCGGTGCCCGCCGGCGCAGTCCCCGGTTCGGGGGCATCGGGTCTCACCGTGCAGGGCCGGCGGCTTGTCTCCGGGGCGCAGCGGGAAAACGGGCCAGCCGCGGCCGGCGGCATCCAGCGCTGCATAGAGCAGCGCGCTTCGGGTCTGTTGGGTCATGCTGGGGGGTGCTCCTGTTCCTTCCGAGGGACGGAGAGGGAAACCGGGACGGCCGCGGTCTTTGGCGAGAGAGCGGCCGTCCCGGGCGTATCTACAGGTCGGTCAGGGCGTCGGTGGGGATCTCGTACACGTCCGCGTAGTCGGTGACGCCGTCGTAGAAGCCGGGCCGGTAGTGGACGTAGGCGACGATCAGGCCGGCGCCGGTCCGGTCGGTGGTGGTGTAGACGTTCACGGCGTCGAACGTCTTGTGGCGGTTGCGGCGGGCGGCGCGGACGGTGACGGCCACTTCGAGCGCTGGCATGCGGTGGGCGGAGTGCCGCAGCTCTCCGGGCACGCAGGTGGTGAGGCTGTGGGCGACGGCCTTGCGGGGGTGGTTGGTGTACACGGTGTGGTTTCTCCGTTCGAGCTCGGGCGTGGGACGATCGACACGCACGGTCACGCCGCTTCTCCGCTACTCAGGGGCGGTTGCTGCCAGGGCGGCATGGCGGCCAGCGTGCGAGTTCGCCACTGGAGTGCGTAGGGCAGGCAGTTGGCGCAGTTCTTGTGGGTGGTGTGGCCGGGCATCGGGGGTCGGTGTCGGGCGTGGGTGGACCAGGCCAGGGAGTC
This sequence comes from Streptomyces sp. NBC_01198, assembly GCF_036010485.1. Taxonomy (NCBI): domain Bacteria; kingdom Bacillati; phylum Actinomycetota; class Actinomycetes; order Kitasatosporales; family Streptomycetaceae; genus Streptomyces; species Streptomyces sp. NBC_01198. The sequence goes on along the minus strand of NZ_CP108568.1, from coordinate 5,994,493 downwards.
TGCGGATGCCATGAGGTGGCCGACGCGCTGTAGGCCGAGGGTTTTGAAGCCGAAGCCGTGGAGCTTGAGGCCGTATCCGGCGAGGGTGGTGACGATGGCGGCGCCCTCGCGGGTGGACTGCCGGCGGCACACCGACCCCAGGCCGACTACGGGTTCCTGAGTCAGGTCGATGCCCTGCCGGGCGTACAGGTCAACGCACCTGTCGTAGTCCGGGAGCTCCCAGCCCTGCACCACCGGAACAATCGGCAGGTCCGGCGCCAACTCCCGCAAGTGCAGGTAGTTGGCGACGGTCCGGCGCTGGTGCTCGGTGACGCTCAGATGGGTCCCGACGAAGTGCTGTCCGCCGAACGTCCCGCCGTGAACGATGGCGGGTTCGCACATCCAGTCCTGCGGCGCTGCCCAGTCGAACGGGCCTACCTCGTCGCGGATGCGCCGCAGGTCCTCGACGTAGTCGCGGGGGGTGGTGGTCCACGCCCCGTGGCGTTGGAGGATGGTGAAGCCACCAGAGTCGATGGCGTATCGGCCGGTCGCCCGCGGCATGGTGCGGGCGGTGCGTATCCCGAAGTGCTCGAACTTCAGGAACAGCGGCACCTCGGTGCGCTCTACCCATCGCCGTTTGTGGGTGGTGAGGTAGAACCTCACGCCGCGTCCTTGTGGCCGCTGGCCGGGAGCTCCGGCAGCCCACTGCCGGCCAGTGCAGTGGGGTCGAAGCCGGGCAGGCCGGCGCGGGCGGTGATGGCCGCGGCCAGGGCGTTGGCGTACGCAGCGCCTTCCCGGGCGGTTTCGACCTGCGCGCGGGCGCGGATGACTTCCACGGTCTCGATGTGCCGTTGTGTCTCGCGGCGGTCGGTGGTGGCGTGCTCGTATGCGGTCGCTTCGCGGTGGTCGGTGCGCCAGTGGCGGTGTGCCAGGACGTAGGCGAGCACGGTGGCCACCGACCAGAGCAGCAACGGCAGCGGCAGGGCGTCGGTGTAGGCGGCCACGCCGGCGAGTGCGAAGCTGCCGGCGGCGGTGAAGCCGACCGCAGCAGCGACCGGTTCACCGTTCTCACCGCGGGCGAGAGCGTTGCCGGCGAACGCGGCGCCCACGGCGAGCACGCCCATGATGGTGGCGTCGCCGATGCTGTGTTCGGCGCCGTTGGCGTTCCACAGTCGGGCCAGGATCAGCACGGTTGACGTGGCGATGACGGGTGCGGCTTTGGGTGCGGTGTCGGCGAGCCAGTGACAGTGCACGATCGGCGGGTTGCCGGTCGGCGGGTTCGTCTCGTGCATGGGGGGGTTCTCCGTTCCCGTTCAGCGCATCTGTGCGATGGTCTGCGCGACGCTGGCCATGAGTTGGTTGATGGGCTTGGCGCCGCCGCTGCTGGCGGCGTAGAAGCCGAAGAGGAAGACCACAACGGCGCCGCCGAAGGACGTGGCGCGGGAGCGGACGGCGACGTACGACGCGATGCCGAAGAGCAGCAGCGCGGAGACGGACAGGATCACGGGCGCTCTCCCTGGTTCGGGCGGAACGGACGGGCGGGGGTGGTGGGCCGGTTGCCGCGGTCGTAGGTGCGGCGCCAGGCGTTGTAGAGGTGGCGTCCGCGGCGTATGCGGATGCCGTGGCCGTCGCAGCGGCGGCAGTCCTTGCCGCGCCTGGCCTTGCCGCGGCGGGTGTAGGTGATCGCGTGGCCCATGCCGTCGCACTTGCGGCAGCGTGCGAACGGCTGGCCCGCGCACACAGCGGCGTAACCGAGTGTGACGGTGGCGAGGAAGGCGCTAGCGAGCGCGAGGAGGGTCATGAAGGGTCTCCAGGGCTGGTTTCCGGGGTTTGCGCAGGTCAATCGCTAGACGCTAGCGACCTGCTCAGGGGTGCGTTGGGTCGCTAGCGAGGTCGCTAGGTCTAGCGACGTTGCTCGCTAGACCTAGCGACGGTTCGGGCTACTTGCCGACCCGATTCTTGTTACGCACAGTGATAGCGTCGATGATGTGCTGACGCTCGATCCCCCGGCGGTTGGCGCCCTTACCGGCCTCGGTCTTGCCCCACACCTGGTCGGTGGTGATGCCGTACGGCTTGAGGGCAGCCGCCAACTGGTCGGCCTTGGCGCGCCCTTCAAGGGCTGCCCAGTCTCCGTACGCGGCGGGGTTGAGCACCGCGAGGCGGTCCACGATGGTCTCGGACCACACCTTGGCCTCGGCCTTGCCCAGCACCATCGCCACGTCATCCAGCACCGCATCCGCGGCGCGCACGGTGGCCACCTCGCCGGCCGCGTCGCCCGACAGCGTGCCCTCATCGGCCCGCAGGGCATTCGCGCGAGTCAGGACCACTTCGGCGTCACGGCCATCGGCCAAGTAGGTGCGCACGATCCCGGCGTCATCCGACATGCCCTTGAGGATGCCGACGCCCTTGTGGGACTTCAGCAGCCGAGAGGCGTCCAGCCCTTCGGAGTACGCGCCCGCACCTAGCACCACATCGGAGACCTGCCACGAGCCGACCCGCAGGGAGAACCGGGCCTGGCACTGGTCGCGCAGCTTGGACGGGCAGGCGGTGTCGTCCGGCTTCTGCGTGCTGAGCATGACGGCCACGCCGACCGCGGGGGCGACGCGGGCGAGGTAGACCAGCAGGTCAAGGATGACCGGCCCGTAGACGGGGTGCTGAAGGTACTCCTGCACCTCATCGATCACCACGAGGGTGAGCGGCATGTTCAGCTTCCTGTCCCGGGACAGCTCCGGGGTGAGCTTGCCTTCCGGGCAGATGTGCAGCGGCAGTTCGGACAGGCGGTGGTAGCGGTCCTCCACATCGGCTTTCAGCTCTTCCAGGGAGCTGACCAGGTGCTCTACCGGGTCGATGCCGTTGCGGGGCACGATGCCGAAGCCAATCCGGTGCGCGACCAGGGCGAACTTCCGCCAGTCCGGCGACGCCTTCCCGTCGAACACGATCAGCCGCACGAACGGGTCCAGGGCCGCGGCCAGCGCGATCGTCCGCGCGCTGAACGTCTTGCCCTGCCGCGGCACCGCACCGACCAACATGGACATCCACAGCATGGTGGCCATGACCGGGTTGCCCCGCTCATCGACACCCCACGGGAACGGCTTCCAGAAGTCCACCCGAGTCGCCCCCAGCAGCGGCGACTTCCCCGCCGGCACCGCCAGCGGGTCACGGTCCGCGATCCACATCGACACCCGCCGCTCACTGGACAGATCCGGGTCCAGGAACAGTTGGGTGGCGGCGATGTCGATACCCGACGCCAACGCACCGCGCTTGCCCAGCGCGTCCCTGAAGGACTTGCCGTAGGGCAGATCCACGATGACGCGCCACCCGTCGCCGTCACGGCCGATCGGCCGCGGGAAGGCAATCCCGGTGTCCTTGCCGGTCAGACCGGCCGCGGCGAACGCGCGGGTGATGATGTCCGAGGACAGTTTCCGCTTGCGGAACGTCACCTTCGCCCGGTCGATCAGCGGCCGATCCGCCGGAGCTCCCGCCACACCCAACGTCGTCGTCAGCGTGGCAACGGCGACCAGCAGCAGCCACGACGGCGCCATCACCCAGAAGACGAGCGCGGCGGTCAGGCCGACCAGACCCGCGACGCTGGCGAGGATGCCCCGCAACCGCACCCGGGCGTCACGCTGCCGGGACAGCTTCAGGTATTCGCCGGCGTCTTCCGCGGCAACGGCGGCCAGTCGCAGCGCCTTGCCCTCGTTGTCGAACACCCAGTGCCCGGCCGCGGTGGACCAGCGCCACGCGCCGCGGGGGGCGTAGGCGAGCAGCTTGGGCGTGTAGATGCACGGCAGGCGCACCGCGTGATACCCGACCACGGTGCCGTAGTGCCGGACGGCCCACTTGCGGACAGCCGCACGCTGGTCGGGCAGCTTGACCCAGTCGGGAAGGACCGGCTGACGGGCCTTGTCGTGCTCGGCCATCCACTCACTGATCGAGGGCGGATACACGGTGACCGGCGGGTCGACCGGGTCACCCTCGGATGCCGCGCCGTCTTCATCAGCGTCGGTGTCGTCGGGAAGGTCGGCCTGCCACTCACCGGGCTTGACCTCACCCGGCTCCAACGGGTCCGGCGCCGCGGCATCCGGCTTCTTGAGCGGGAACGGCAGCACGGCTGCCGTCGAACGGTCGTCCGAGTCGGTCTGCGGGGGCCGGTGGTCCGGCTCGTCAAAGTCGTTGATCTCAGACACGGTTGGTCTGCTCCTCTTCTCAAGGTCAGGGGCGAACAGCGGTGTCCGGCCGCGTGCTGGCAGGCAGGGGCGGCCGGACATCGCAGGTCAGGCGGCGCGCTGCTCTTCGGGGTAGGCGCAGGTCACACACATGCCGAGTGAGGTAGGGATGACGTATCCGGCATCCGTGCGGCACTCAGAGCAGGTGCGGCGGGCGAGCATCGCCGCGGCGTGCGCAGCCCACTTCGCCGGCGTCATAGGACGGACCGGCTTGGCCAGGTCGATGCGGTAGAGGAACGCCACGCTGCACCCGGACTTACGGCGCCGGGAGCGACGCATCACCTGCGCGGCAACCGGCTGACCACCCGGGCGCAGCCCCTTCGCACGAAGCTGCCGGCGGGTCGCCATGCCATCCGGGGCCAGGCGCCACGGAAAGGTGGGAACGCCCCAGGTGGCGCCGGTCGGGTCGTAGCACTTACCGAACGCCGGCGACATCAGGCAGCCGCCTCAACAGCGCCCGCTTCATCACCCTCGGAGCGCTCGGCCCGCAGGGCGTCCCGCAGAAGCCGGCCGTTGGCCGATGACGTACGGACCGCCTTACGGATCGCCTCACCGGTCAACGCGGCGTCCGACCAGTCGGCAGTTACCTGCCGTGCCTCGCTGAGAAGTTGGGCAGGGGTGCGGGTCGGTCGGGGGGTGCGGGCGATGCCCGGTACCGGTCCGGTCGGCCGCCGCGGCGCATGCCCGACCGGGTCGGCCGCCGGAGTCGGGGCAGGCGCGGTCGGCTCGACTACCGGCGCCGCGTCGATCGACTGCACTGCGGGCGGGTCGGGCACTGCGGGGGGTGTCGTGGGGTTCGACTGGTGCAGGTCAGACCCCAACCGATTTACGGTAGACGCCGGTGTTTTCTCCTGGTCTGTGACCAGGGTGGGGCGGTGGTGCAGGACTTTGGCGACCAGGTCGGAGCCGAAGAAAATCGACCCGACCGGCAGGCTCGTGGCCAGCAGTACCAGAGCCCAGTTGGCGGGTGCCCAGTCGGCCAGGTGCATCCGACTGGCCGCGTGGGTGTGCAGGGCGGGCACCAGCCCGTGAACGTAGTTCAGCACCAGCGACGCGGCCGTGTAACCGGCCAGCACCCGCAACGCGAACGTCCGATCCTTACCCGTCAGAACGAGCGTGGCGACCAGGGCCAGAGCCATCAAGCCGTCTACGACGAACGGGTACAGCGTGGCCGCGGTGGTATCGGCGCCTACGGTGGTGGCGATGTCGCGTTGGGCGTTCCACGAGACGCGGAACGCCATCCCGACCACCACCACCAGTGCGATGACCAGCAGCGACTTGGCGAAGCGGTTCATGACCGGTCTCCCCTCGCGGGTCCGGCGGGAAGGGTGAGAGTGGTGTCGGTGGCGGCATCGGCCAGGGCGTCCAGCACCAGCGCGACGGCCACGACAACGGTGAGCAGGATGCGGACCGCGGCCGGCGGGTTGACCCCCAGCAGCCACGCCAGGCCAGCGAGTACGGCCAGCAGCCGCGCCCTGCGGACCTCGGTCAGGAACCGCAGCACGAGTGGGCTCATGACCGACCGCCCTTCGTGGTCCCACGACGGCCGGCACGTCGGCCGTTGACGGTCGGCTGCATCGGCGCGGGTTGGTCGGTGACGAACACCCCACCGCCGTTGCGCTTGGCGGTGTACATCGCCTCATCCGCCCGCCGGAGCATCGCCGGCAAGTCGTATGCAGACGGTTCGGGCGACCAGCAGCCGCCCACGGACGCCCCCACGCTCACCGCCTGTTCGCAGCACCACAGGGGTGCCGTCAGCATGTCGTGCAGCCCGGACAGAGCCAGGTGGGCGCGGTCGAGGTCATCGGCGGGGAAGCAGGCCACGAACTCATCGCCACCCAGCCTGGCCACCAGCCCATCACCGCAGTCCTGGTTCCATTCGGCCAGTCCCCCGCCGGCACCCCGGATCACCTGGTCGCCGACCTCGTGGCCGTAGGTGTCGTTGACCTGCTTGAAACCGTCCAGGTCGACCACGACCACGACGACGGCAGACGCGCGGGCCAGCAGTCGGGCCGCATCCCTCTCGAACCCTGCCCGCGTGGACAGGTTCGTCAGCGGGTCACGGCGAGCCGCCTCGATCCGGCGGCGTAACCGCCAGGAGTGAGCCGACCAACCTGCGGCCAGCGGACCGGCAGCAGCCACAGCAGAGACCAGTGTGCTCATGCCGCACCCCCGACCATGGCCAGCGCCGCGATGACGAGCAGCAGAGCGGCAGCGCCGGTGAGGTCCACCGCCCGACGCAACAGCACGTACTTGCGTATCGTGATCCGCGACAGACCGGCGATGTCCTCAGCCCTGTCGTCCTCACTCAGCCGCGTACGGATCTCATCCGGAGACAGGACCGCCCACAGCGGGAAACCGTGCTGCCCACCCAGGTTCGGGCGTACCGCCCACAACAGCAGTCCGGCCACCGCCAGAAGCACGGCGACGCCAGCGAGGCCGAATACCAACGCCACGCCGGGCAGGCGGCGGCTGGTGCCGACCGTCCAGACGCCGGCCAGTAACGCGCCGACAAAAGCCAGCAACAGCGAAACCTTGCTGTCCGTCCGCGCGATCTCCGCCTTCACCTCGTCATGCGCGGCATCCAGATTCGCAACCACCCGGTCTGTGCTGGCGGTTGCGGTCACCTCGGGGGTGCTCATGCGGCACCGCCTGCCGGGAGCTCCCGGACGGTGGCGTTGGCCAGTTCTCGGCGGGCGGTCAACAGGCGGTTGTGGGCGCGGCGCACCCGGCGGGTGTCCAGCTCGGTGGGGCCACGGTCCAGCAGGCTGATTTCCACGTCCAGCAGGTCAACACGGGCCAGGATGACGGGCATCTCCCGCTCGATCGCGGACAGTTCAGCGTCGGTCGGTTCCGACTGGTCATCCAGCACGCAGACGGCCGGTACATCGTGCTCGGGGTCGATGGACTGCATCGACAACTCCTGTTCATCGGGAACGGCGAGGGAACCGGAACGGCCGCGGTCCTTTGGCGAGAGACGGCCGTCCCGGAAAATCAGAAGAGGCGAGAAGAGGACTCCCAGCACTCCCCACCGCCCCCGGCAGCAAGCCGGGGACGACTGGGCAACACAGGGCTGCAAACAGGCAAGATGCGGTCACCACCACCGCACTCGGTCGCCTTACTCGGGAAGCGACGTGCCCGCCGTACACGACATGGACCCGCACCCTCAGTCCCGCTCTCCCGGGGAGTCGTCTCCCGGTCTCGTCGCGCGGCGTAAGTGCCCTCAAGGCAGGTCCGTTCTTTTGAGTCGGCCCGTCCCACCAGGGAACCTCCCGACTGGTCTCCACTCGCCACGGCTGGTGTCCTCACGGCCGTCGTGCTGCGGTGGATCACGCTCTGGAGTTGTGAGGTGCGGTAGACGACTCCGCGGGACAGTTCCCGCGAGGCATTCACCGCGGCGAGCTACCTAGGTAGCTCGCCAACAAGACTCAAGCTACCTAGGTAGCTTGTTGAGGTCAACCCCCACCGCGGGCGGCAGGGAAATTACCTAGGTTAGATACGCTCCTAGGTATGGACTGGAAGCCAGATAAGCCGCCAAGCGCCCGAGAGATCGCCGGTCGGTTCCGAGACGAGATCGCCGCAGGCACCTACCTGCCGGGGCGTCAACTCCCGGGCGCCAAGGGTGTCGCCAAGTCGCTTGGGGTCGCCCTCATGACCGTGCAGAGCGCGTACAAGCAACTCGCCGAAGACGGACTTGTCGAGGGACGACCGGGCAGCGGCACGTACGTCATCGACCCCCAGAGGGGGCAGCGCACCGCCGAAGAGACCGCGCTTGGCCTGCGGGAGCTGCAAGAACGACTTACTCATGTCACCTCCCAGCTCTCCGAACTTCGAGACCGGGTCGACCAGCTCGAAGCTGCTCAACCAGGTCGTTCCGACGAGAACCAGTAAGCCGGACTCTGCACTCATCCGCAGCGGACAGGGGTTAACAGCGGGGCGGAGTTACCTGTTAACTGCCCGCGTCAGGCACCGCATTGGCATCATGAGACCAAGCTCGCATCGCCTGACGCAGGGGACCGCGATGAAGACGAAACTGCAAGCGGCACGCGCGGCAAAGGGCTGGTCACAGGCGGAACTCATGGAAGCCATGGAGGATGCTGCCGATCGGCTGGGGATGAAGTTACCCGGGCCGTCCAGCCTGAAGACCCAGGTCTCCATGTTCGAGAATGGGCGGCGCAGTCCGGGACGGGACTACCAGACGCTCTTTTGCGAGGTCTACCAGGCCAGCCGCGGAGAGCTGGGGCTCACAGTCGAGGCTGCCCCGTCCCAACTCGATTCGCTGCCCTCACTGCCCGGGCCGCGCGCGCTGTCGCCCAAGGCCAGCCCGGAAGTGCTGGACTACCTCAAGTCGGTGTTCGTCCAGCATGCCCAAGCTGAGCCGTTGGTGGGCTCACGCTTCCTGGTGCCGGCCGTGCAGAGCCAATTGCCGCTGATCGAGGAACTGTGCAAGGACGCAGCAGGCCCAATCCGTGACGACGTTGTGCGAGTGGGCGCCCGCTACTCCGAGTTCCTTGGATGGCTTCACCAGGACACAGGCGACTCCGAAGCCGCCATGCTGTGGACGAACAGAGCGCTCGACTACGCAGCCGAATTGGACGATCCAGCGCTCAGCTCGTACGTCTTCCAACGGCGCAGCAACATCGCGGCGGAGCGAGGCGAAGCCGGATACGCCGTAGGGCTGGCCAACGCTGCTCTGCGGGACGCTCGGAAGCTCCCCGACCAGGTCCGCGCCGTCGCCCTGCGTGCACAGGCCAACGCGCACGCCTTGCTTGGCCACGACGACGACTGCTTCCGCGCTTTCGATGAGGCGCGGCACCTTGCCGACCGCGCCGCCGGCGACGGCCCCAGCCTCGCCCCGTACTGCTCGGTGTCGTACATCGACATGGAAGCGGCAACGGCAGCCCTCCAGCTCCAGCGCCCGCAGGATGCTGTGACGACCCTCGAAGCGAGCTTGACCCGGTGGCCGGCGGAACAGCAACGAGACCGCGGACTGTGCCTTGCCCGGCTGGCGACCGCGTACGCACAGATGGAAGACGTAGAGGCGGCATACAACGCGGCATCACAAGCCGCGGCCATCGCGCAGTCGACAGGGTCGGCACGCATCCTCGCTGAGCTTGGGCGTCTTCAGACCCACCTCGCCCGGTGGAGCAAGTTGGTTGAGATCGCCGAACTCAACCGCTTGTTGGGCACTATGAAGGGGAGCTGAACCGCACCGAGGGAGAGCCGTGAGCCTGCTGCCGACCATCACGACCGTTGACGTCCAAGAACAGGCGCCGCGCGTTGCGGTGCTGCCGATCGGCTCGTTCGAGCAGCACGGCGCCCACCTACCGCTCATCACCGATGCCGCGATTGCATGCGTCATCGTCCGCGAACTCGCTGCGGCCTACCCGGTGCTTCCGCTCCCACCCATCACGATCGCGTGCAGCCACGAGCACGGCACATGGCCGGGCACGGTAAGTATCAGCGCAAGGACGCTGCACCTTGTGGTAACGGACATCGCACAGTCCCTCGAAGCGCAGGGCATCCGGAAACTCGTGCTCGTCAACGCCCACGGCGGCAACTACGTCTTGTCGAACATCGTCCAGGAAGCCAACCTCACCGAGCCGCGTATGTCCCTGTTTCCGCAGGGCCGCGAGTGGCAGACTGCCCGCGAGCGCGCTGGCCTCGTCTCCGACGCCCACGGCGACATGCACGCCGGCGAGATCGAGACATCAATCCTCCTGCACGCCGAACCGTCTCTCGTTCGTCCTGCTTACAAAACCGCCGACCACGATGGGGGCGAGCGCCGGTTCCTGCTGACCGAAGGGATGAGGGCATATACCGAGACCGGCGTCATCGGCTTCCCCTCATACGCTGCTGCAACCAAGGGCAAGGCGGTACTGGCAAGCTTGGTGAAAGCCTTCGCCGCACACCTGGATGTACTGGGTAACTGACGACACAGAACACTTCAAACTCTGATGTCACTCACACCCCGAGTAAGTGACAACGGAGTCGCACGGTCACGTACGTCGTTCGTGGTTCTCGCGAATCGGTAGCGCAGCAGCCTTCAGAGACAGATGCTGCTGGCATGACGCTGGAACCTGCACAGCATGAGAAAAGTGACAGCGGAAGGACGGATAGGTGATATTTGCTCTTGTTGATTATTGGAAGTATCGGAATCAACGAGGGAAGTACTCAGACGCTTCTCTAGAGGCTGAGGGGTGGGTGCGCGCCACAGAAGAAAATATTCAGCGCATGACGGGCGATAGTCGATCTCTCGGCCAAATCTTTTTCACGCACCCTCGTCGCTCCCTAGTATCTTGGGCGATTATATACGGACAGGGCTCAGGCCCTATCCCTAGTCACGTTGGGATCATTGCGGAGGATGGCCATATCTGTGAGGCGCTCATCTCTAAGGGCGTCGTCAGGCGGCCCGTTGCGGTTTATGCCGACGGTATCAGCTATTTTCGGATATCGGACTTCAATATTCCCCCGGAGGATCAACTGGGCCTGGCCCGGACCGCAGAGGAGTTTATCGGGACTCCGTACGACTTGTCGCGCATTGCGAGGCACGCTGGCGTCATTCTGAGTGGCTGGGATAGAGGTGGCAAAGCAAATTATTCAATTTACGGAGACGTTCTGGCCGCATTGGGCTTTATGGCATTGCCGCGCTTTCGCTGGCATAAGATGGCGAGACGCGCGATTCTGCTGTACCTACTGATAGTTTCACTGGGACGCTTTCATCGGAGGATGCCTCACCAGGGAGAATGGAGTAGACCGCAAGATTTGGCTCGCAATAAAACATTGGGGGAGGAATGGGAGTCTCGGGAGACGGTGTGAGTGATGAATGGGGCGAGCGGGCGGCTCGGCTGACTGCCAGCATCAAGTCTGCGATGCGCCCCCATGGAGGCAAGCGTGATTCTCTACTGCATAACGGAAGCACAATGGGGGCAATGGCTGCCACTACCGCCGCAACTATCATACCTGCGGACTATTCTCTCTGGGCTCGTATCGCAGCAGGCGTTGCAACATTCATAATCGCTGTCGCGCGTGCTCTCGACTTTGGGGCCAGGTGGAGATGGCACCTTAATATGCGTTCTCGGTATGCGGTCTTGCTAGATCGCGTTGACCAAGTAGCACTGCTACCGACTGATCAGCGATCAGACGCCCTGAGCAAGGTGTATGACGATCTGTTCAAGGTGCGTGCCCTTGAGCGAGGAATTCCGGGCTCGGGGACTGTCGTAGGTGCTCCGCAGAACGGCTCGTAGACGGCACTGAGGGATCCGCGTCTACTGCCAGCCATGCGACCTGCTCGCGGGGTCTCGGACGCGGGTCACTACTCGAGCCAGCGGAGCCAAGTTTGCAGCGGCACAAGAATTGGAGCGCCGGACAGAGAATCGTCCCATGTCCGAGAGTGGTTCTTTGGAAGCCGTCGTGGTTAAGTCAGTTCCTGCCGCCTGGGCCGTCTGTGGGCCGTGATCAGGCACCCAACGGTGGCCACCGACGACCAACAACAACCGTTCCCGCGCAGGTCAGCCGGGTTGGCCAGAGATGAAGCGCAGGTCGTGAACACGGCTCATCAGTTCTTCGACATCTAGCCAGACCCCGGGCTGAGCGGCTTCCCGCTCCCCCGGGCCGCCCACCGACGCGTTCCCACGCGGCATGTATCAAATCCTCCCCAGAGCGAACCTGTCTGGGGAGGATTTGCGTACGGGTGGGGCCGACGCTCGCTTCCGTCCCCTCGCGGCGCACGGCCGCCTCGACGGAGGGGACTTCGTCTCGCGCCGGATCAGGACCCCGGGCCGGACGCCTCCGCGGTGTTCAGGAAGTGCGTCACCGCGGCCGTCTCGGCGTCGAGGGCGGGGTGGAGGTGTGCCGGGAGGGGGGTGAAAGGGCGGATCGTGAGGGGGTTGCGGGACCAGGTGGCGACGGCCAGGCCGTCGGCGATGACCGTGGGGCGGATGACGCCGCCGCCGGGCCGGACATGGTGCTGGTGGGGGGTGGGGACGGAGACGTCGCGGGTGCGGTGGGCGAGGAAGTAGCCGTCGTAGGCCGGGAGCAGGCGCACGTCGGCGGGCCCGGACGGTAGGCCCGGGTCGTGCGGGCGGCCGGCCAGGACGGTGGAGGAGCCGTGGTCGGCGAGGGCGCCGGACTGTGCCAGGGACTTCCAGGCGGCGCGGGCCGAGGTGACCGGCAGGCCCGACCAGGTGGCGAAGTCCTGCGGGGTCGCGGGGGCGTAGGCGGCCAGGTAGCGGCGGGCCAGGTCGGTGAGGACGGTGGCCTCGTCCGGGTGGGGCGCGGCGGGGGCGGGCAGCCAGTCGTCGAGCAGTACGTAGGTGGCCTCGCCGGCGCGGCGCGGGCCGTGGCACAGGACGCCGGTGAGGGCGGCGTGCCGGATCAGGTGGAAGGGGGCCTGCCCGTCGGGCGGGACGCCGAGGGCCGTGAGGTGCTCGGTCAGTTCGGCGCGGCTGAGCGGCCCGTGGGTGGTGAGCGCCCGCCGGATCAGCCGGTCGGCACGCTCGCGCAGGCCGTCGTCCAGGCCGAGCTGCTGGTAGCGGCGGCCGGTCGCGGCCAGTGTCCGCGGGGAGAGCAGCCGCAGCAGCGCGTGGACGTCCTCGGCGGGCACCGTGTGCAGGGTGCCGCGCATGAACCAGCCCCGGACGATGCTCCGCTCGTCCTCGTACGCCGCGCGGACCGCCCGGCCGGTGAGGTTCCCGGCCCGTACCCGGATGCCCAGGTCGGCGGCCGTCGCGTCCTGGGCCTGCACGGCGAGGACCCGCCGGACGACCGCCGCCGCGGAGGCGTCGCGTACGCCGCCCGCGAGCGCCTGGCCCCGGGCGCGCAGCATGCGGACGGTGTCGTCGTCGCTCATCGAAGCTGTCCTCCCTGACGGCAGGCTCGATTATGGCCGAGGCGGCGGGGGGCTCGTACCGGCGGCGACGCTTTCGGGGGAAAAGGGGCAGACTGGGGGGATGCCGGAGTTGCCTGAGGTCGAGTCGTTGGTGCGGTTTCTCGCTGGTCACGTGGTCGGGGGGACCGTGGAGCGGGTGTATCCGGTGGCGTTCCACGCGCTCAAGACGTACGACCCGGCGGTCGACGCGCTGGTGGGGCGGAGCTTCGGCGGGGTCGGGCGGTACGGGAAGTTCCTGGCGCTGGAGGCCGAGGGGCTGTATCTGGTGATGCACCTGGCCAGGGCCGGGTGGGTGCGCTGGCACGACGAGCTGCCGGCGGCGCCGCCGAAGGGCGGGAAGGGGCCGCTGGCGCTGCGGGTGCGGCTGGCGGGCGGGGCCGGCTTCGACGTGACGGAGGCCGGGACGCAGAAGCACCTGGCCGTCTACGTCGTACGGGACCCGCAGGAGGTGCCGGGGATCGCGCGGCTCGGGCCGGACCCGCTGGACGAGGCCTTCACGCCGGAGGTCTTCGCGGGGCTGCTCGACGGTGAGCGCCGGCAGATCAAGGGGGTGCTGCGCGACCAGAGCGTGATCGCGGGGATCGGCAACGCGTACTCCGACGAGATCCTGCACGCGGCGAAGATGTCGCCGTTCAAGCTGGCGGCGGCGCTGACCCCGGACGAGGTCGCGCGGCTGTACGAGCTGATCGGTACCACGCTGACCGAGGCCGTAGAGCGGTCGCGGGGCCTGCCGCTGCGCGACCTGAAGGCGGAGAAGAAGAGCGGGCTGCGCGTGCACGGGCGCAAGGGCGAGCCGTGCCCGGTCTGCGGGGACACCATCCGCGAGGTGTCCTATCGCGACTCGTCGCTGCAGTACTGCCCGACCTGCCAGACCGGCGGCAAGCCGCTGGCCGACCGGCGGCTGTCCCGGCTGCTCAAATAGCGGCCGGCGCGCACCGCGTCAGCCGGCCCGCGCGTCAGGCGCGGTCGATGTGCACGCTGGTGGACTTCACCCGGGCCACGGCCTCCGAGCCGACCTCCAGGCCAAGCTCCTCGACGGCCTCCCGGGTCACCAGCGACACCAGGCGGTGCGGGCCCGCCTGGATCTCGACCTGGGCGGCGACGTCGCCGAGCTTGACGGCGGTCACGATGCCCGGGAAGGCGTTGCGCACCGAGGTGGCGGAGGTCTCGGCGTCGTCGTTCGCGGCGATCTCGACGGAGAACGCGGCGAGGTCGCGGCCGTCGATCATGCGGCGGCCCGCGTCGTCGCGGTGGGTGGCGACCCGGCCGGCGTCGGCCCAGCGGCGGGCGGTGTCCGGGCTGACGCCGAGCAGGCGCGCGGCCTGTCCGATGGTGTACGACTGCATAAGCCCAGCTTAGGGCGGCGGCGGCCGCGCGGGACGCGGCAGGGGGTGCGGAACACGCTGCGGCTGCCGGTCGTGCGGAAACCCTCGGCGGACGGGGGGACGGCGGGGCAGACTTGCCACATGACGTCGAAGCCGCTGAGCAAGGGTGCCAACACACCGGTCACCGTGTCCGCCGTACGGGTGGTGCTGACCTGGGCCGCGGGGCCGCCCGGGGGAACGGACCCGGACGCGTCCGCGCTGCTGCTGACCCGCGACGGCAAGGTGCGCGGCGACGACGACTTCGTCTTCTACAACCAGCCCTGGCACGCCTCGGGGGCGGTGCGCCACATGGGCAAGCAGGGCGCGCCCGGCGGCACCGTGACCGACGCCGTCGAGGTGGACCTCGCCGGGCTCGAAGCGGTGGTCGACCGGGTGGTGCTGGCCGCGTCGGTGGACACCGGGACGTTCGGCGCGCTGTCCGGGCTGGGCCTGCGGCTGGTGGACGCCGCCTCGGGCACCGAGCTCGCGCACTTCGACTTCGTGGCGGCGACCGAGACCGCGCTGGTCGGCGGCGAGCTCTACCGGCGGGACGGCGGCTGGCGCTTCCGGGCGATCGGGCAGGGCTACGCGGCGGGCCTGGCAGGGCTCGCGACGGACTTCGGGATCACGGTGGACGAGGACAACACCGCCGCGCACACTCCCGCGGCGCCGCGGCCGGCGAGCCCGCCGCCCGTACCGCCGCCCCCGCCGCCGTCGTCCGTGCCGCCTCTCTACCAGCGCCCGGCCCCGCCGTCCGGCCCCCCGGCGCAGGGGTATCCGCCGCCGCCGGCCCACCCGGTCGCGCCGCCGCCCCCGTCGGCGTATCCGGCGCCGAACGCGTACCCGCCGCCCGCGCCCACCGGGCCGGCCGCCCCGCTGCCGCCGCCGCCCGCCTACGGCAACCCGTACGGGGCACCGGCTCCGGCGCCTGCCCCTGCGCCGGCCGGCGCGCCACGCCTGGTCAAGGGCGAGGAGGACCTGCCCCCCGACATGCGCAAGCGGCTCTCGCTGCGCAAGGAGCAGGTCGCGGTGAGCCTGCGCAAGCACGGCGCCGAGGGTGCCACCGCCCGTATCGTGCTGGTCCTCGACGCGTCCGGCTCGATGGCGAAGCTCTACGCGGGCGGCGTGGTCGCCGGAGTCGTCGAGCGGATGGCCGCCGTCGCCGCCCAGCTGACCCGGGACGGCACGATGCAGGCGTGGACGTTCGCCAGCAACCCGGCCCGGCTGCCGCCGGTCGGCCTGGGCGAGCTGCCCGGCTGGATCGGGCTGCACGTGCGGATCGGCGAGCTGGTGCTTTTCGGCCGGCGCAAGAAGCCGCCGCGCGGGCTGCAGCCGGGCCAGGTCGACATGCGGGCGGTCGGCATCCAGAACGAGGAGCAGAAGGTCATCGCGCAGGTACGGGAGTTCGTCCGCGCGGCTCCCTCGCAGGACCCGACCTTCGTGCTGTTCTTCTCCGACGGCGGGGTGCACCGCAACGCGGAGATCGAGCAGCAGCTGCGGGCGGCGGTGGAGGAGCCGATCTTCTGGCAGTTCGTCGGCCTCGGCCAGGCGAACTACGGCATCCTGGAGCGCTTCGACACCATGGGCGGGCGGCGGGTGGACAACGTCGGCTTCTTCGCCGTGGACGACATCGCCACGCTGTCCGACGCCGAGCTCTACGACCGGATCCTCACCGAGTTCCCGTCCTGGCTGAAGGCCGCCCGGGAGGCGGGCATCCTGCGCTGACCCGGCGGCCCGTACGGGTGGCGGTACGGCCGGGGGATGGCGTTCCCCGCCGTGCCGCCGCCCGTGGGGGCCGGGTCAGGCGTTGAAGACGTGCACCCCGGAGGCCTGGCCGGCGGGCCAGCCGGTGTTGGCGGTGAAGACCAGCCGGACGTAGCGGGTACTGGCGGCGCTCGGCAGGGTGAGTGTCGAGGTGTTGCCGGTCGAGGGGTCGAAGGTGCGGGCACCGGCGGACAGCAGCGTGGTGAAGGTGTTGCCGTCGGTGCTGCCCTGGACCGCGATGGTCTGGCTGCGGGTCGCCCACGCGGTGGCCGGCGGCAGGTCGACGACGATCCGCTTGACGGTGGTCGTGCCGCCCAGGTCGACCTGGATCCACTGCGGGAAGGCGTTGTTGGCGCTCTCCCAGTACGTGTTCTGGTCGCCGTCCACGGCGTTGCCCGAGCCGTAGGACTGGGTGTGGCTGCTCTCCGAGGTCGGCTTGTGCAGCGCCAGGTCGGTGCTGCCCGAGGTGCCGTCGGTGGTGACGCCGACCTGGTTGGAGGGCTGCGAGATGTTGCCGGCCGCGTCGAGTGCCACCACGTCGAAGGTGTAGGCGGTGGCGGCGGACAGGCCGGTGACGGTGAAGGAGGTGCCCGAGGTGGTGCCGACCTGGGTGGGCGTACCGCCGCTGATCCTGCGCACCCGGTAGCCGGTGACGCCGACGTTGTCGGTGGCCGCCGTCCAGGCCAGGGCGACGGTGGTGTCGGTGTGCCCGGTGGAGTGCAGCGCGCCGGGCGCGCTCGGCGGCACGGTGTCGCCGCCGCCGCTGACGACCGTCGGAGTGGGCCTGGTGGCGGTGAGGGCGATCTGGCCTTTGAGCATGCGGCCGCCGTCGCCTGTGAGGCGGAGGTAGTAGTCGGCGGAGCAGGCGGTGCCGTCCTCGTCCAGGGCGAGGAAGCCGGAGTTGGTGGGGACCCAGGCCTGGGACTCGGCGGTCTTGGCGATCTGGTTGCCCTCGTTGTACTCGTCGAACATGGAGATGTAGATGCCCTGCACGCCGGCCCGGCACATGTTGTAGAACTGCCGCCACATGAACTCGCCGTGGGCGCGCTGGCGCAAGGTGACCGCGCCGGGCAGCACGCAGGGCTGGTAGTCGATGCCGTGCGCGGCGCACTCGGCCAGGTCCGGCACCGTCGCGACGTTGTAGAAGTTGTCGGCGTCGCCGGCGTTCCCGATCCTGCCGACCATCCACGGCGAGAGCATGTGGAAGGCGTGGTAGACGTCGGAGAAGCCCGGACGCGAGTCCCGGTCCCCGGTACGCCACCACGTCGGCACCCCGCCGATGACGTAGCAGCCCTGCCCCTTGAACCAGTTCACCACGTCCAGACACGCCGCCGCGGAGAACGGCCGCTGGTTGTCGGCGAACCCGAAGCCCCAGATGCACACCACCGGCTTCCCGTTCTGCGTGGCATACGCCGACGAGGCGGTGTACGCCTTCATCTTGTTCGTCCAGTCCGCCTTGATGTCGGACTGCATGTTCGTCCAGTCCGACACGTCGTACATGATGTAGAACTTCCGCCCGTGCGACTCCGCCGCACTACGGACCTTCGCCGTCATCGCATCCCGGGTCGGGCCCTCACCACCGGTGGGGTTGAACCGCTGCAGCGCCGCGGTGTCGATACCGTTCTGCTGCATCCACAGGAAATGCGTGTCCACCGTCTGCTGGTCGTACGAGGAGAACAACGTCGCCGGCTGACCGTTGCCCAACGCCGCATAACCCGTCTGATACGTCCGCGTGTAGTCCCGCACATCCGGCCACGCCACGATCCCGGTGTTCGACGGCGACGGCGCCTGACCCCCGTTCGCACTCCAATGCCACCACGCATTGATCGGCGCACCATCACCGATCGCCGCGAACCACCCCTGATACCCCACCGTGACCTTGCCCACAACGTCGCCCGGTGGGCTCGCCGCAGCGGCCCCGCCGGCCAGCGCGGTCTGCGCGGCCCCCACCGTTCCCGCTGCGGTCACCGCAATGGCGGCCTGCAGTAGCGCCCGGCGTGTGACACCCATCTGGACTCCTCCGATCGGCTGTCAACTCCCGCCGTCACGCGGCCGATCGATGTACGGCAGCGGACCGGAAGTCTGGTGCGGGGATCGTAACGACGAGGTTACGGCTCCGCAATAGATCGCGCATCAGGCGAAATATTTGACAGAACTCACGCAAGAAGCACCCAGGTGCCCTTGACAGCCTGGCCTGCGGGGAACACCCCCCTCAGCCAAGTTGGTATGAAAATCTTAGGAGAATGAAATATTCCGCTCTTACGGTCTGGTGCATGACCCATGTATCTGGACCACCGGGCGGCGAGCGCGGCACGCCACGCTCGCGTTCCCATCGGAGGCGGCCGAAACCGCCCTGGTGGAAGCGACCGGCGGTCGTGTCGGCGGCCGTACTGGCCGCCATCGGGCTGATCACGCTGGCGATCGTCACCCGCTCGCCGTCGGCCAAGGCCCACACCGACTCCGCCGCGACCGACGATGCCAAGGGCGACGACCCGGCTGTCGGCTCGCCCTCGACGAAGAGCACCCCGAGCACCACCGCACCGCCGCCGACCAGCACGTCCGCTCCCCCGTCGAAACCGCCGACGAAGTCGGCCGCCGACGCGAAGACCCAACTCGCCACGTCCATCAAGGCCCTGTCGGCGAGCAGCAAGGGACGCCTGTCGGTCGCGGTGGCCGACCTGAACCACGGTTCCACGGCGGCGTCGTACGCGGACGGCTCGGCCACCTTCGACACGGCGAGCATCGTCAAGGTCGACATTCTGGCCACCCTGCTGCTGCGGCACCAGAAGACCGGCACCACGATGACGTCCGCCGAGCGGGCGCAGGCGACCGTGATGATCCAGCAGAGCGACAACAACGCGGCGACCGCGCTGTGGAACGCCATCGGCCGCAAGACCGGGCTCGCCTCGGCCAACAGCGCCTTCGGCCTCCGCCACACCGAAGGCGGCAGCGCCGACCTGTGGGGCCTCACCCAGACCACCCCGGCCGACCAGCTCGCCTTGCTGCGGGCGGTCTTCGGCAGCGACTCAGCGCTGTCGACGGCGTCCCGCGACTACATCAAGGGCCTGATGCACACCGTCACCAAGGGCCAGCAGTGGGGCGTGTCCGCGGCCGACGAGGACGACAGCGGCTTCGCGCTGAAGAACGGCTGGCTGCAGCGCACCGCGACCGGCCTGTGGGACATCAACAGCATCGGCGAGGTCGACTACAAGGGCCACACGCTGCTGGTCTGCGTGCTCTCCTCGGGCAACCACTCGGAGAAGTCGGGCATCGACAAGGTGGAGGACGCGGCCGCGGCGGCCGCCAAGGCCCTCTACTCCTGACGCCCGGCGTCCGTCCTTCCGGTGCCTCCCCGCTTGCTGTCCCGCGGTGGCCCCCCCGCCGGCCTTCTCCTGGCCGGCGGGGGGGCCTTGCGGGTCAGGCGGAGGCGTCGGTGGAGACGTCGATGAGGACCTTGCCGACCGTCGCCTGCTCCACGGCGTCGTGCGCGTCGCCGGTGCGCGAGAGCGGGAAGCGGTGCAGGGGCAGGCCCGCGGCCTCCCCGACCCGGATCGCGTCGTCCGCGACGGCAGCGCTGACCGCCGCCACCGCGTCGTCCTTCGCGGCGGCCGGGACGGTGTAGACCAGCACGCCCTGCCAGCGCAGGTTGCCGAACATCGAGGGCCTGACGGGGACGGAGACGGTCTCGGAGTCGTCGGCGTAGAAGGCGACGACCGCGTCCGGCGCGGTCACCGCCCGGTCCAGCTCGGCGTTCGCCCCCGGGGCGACCTCCACCACGATGTGCACCCCGTCGGGGGCGATCCTGCGGATCTCGGCGGCCGCGTCCTGGGCGCGGTAGTCGACCACGTGCTGCGCGCCGGCGGCCTTCGCCAGCTCGCCCTTGGCGGGCCCGCTGACCGTGGTGACCACGGTCGCGCCCGCCCAGCGGGCCAGCTGGATCGCCGCGTTGCCGACAGCGCCGGCGCCGCCCGCGACCAGCACGATACGGCCGGCCAGCGCGCCGGGCGCCAGCCTCGTGGGGCCGCCGTCCGCGACGGTCAGCGTGCGGTGGGCGGTCAGCGCCGGGATGCCCAGGCTCGCGCCCAGGTCGAACGAGGCGTGCTCGGGCAGCGGCACGGCTTGCCTGGCCGGCAGCGTCACGTACTCCTGTGCGGTGCCGTCGGCGCGGCCCCAGGCCGCCTCCCACAGCCACACGCGCTCGCCGAGCCTGCTCTCCGGGACGCCGGGGCCGACGGCGTCGATCACGCCGGAACCGTCCTGGTTCGGCACCTGTTCCCCTGACGGGGTGGTGCTCTGCCGGGCCTTCCAGTCGGTCGGGTTCACACCCGATACCCGTACCGCGACCCGTACCTCGCCTTCCCCCGGCTCGGGGAGCGGCCTGTCGGTCAGCGCCATGACGTCTGCGGCGCCGCTGGTCTTGTAAGTGATCGCCTTCATGCCCCCATACAAGCGACCCCCGCCCCCCTTTCTTCCCACCCCCCTCCCCTCGGCGCGTCCCACCTGCGGTGAGCTCGCCCACCCACGGCCCGGCGCGGGCTCGTGCCGCCCCGTGCCCCGCTCGCCCGAGGTGGGTGCCACCTGTGGTGGCGCGCTTGTCTGCCGCGCCGTCGTGGCTTGTCGCGCAGTTCCCCGCGCCCCTGAAAACGCTCACCCTCCGCCGAGAGGCCAAGCCATCAGGGGCGCGGGGAACTGCGCGACCAGCCACCGCGGTGGGAAGGACGCATCGCCACGGCAAGTGGCAACCCCTCAGGGGCGCGAGGAACGGCGCGCCCAGCCCCCGCCGGGCCGCAGGCAGCGAGCTCACCGCAAGTGGCAACCCCTCGGCGGCCCGGGGGGGCAAGGGTCACCCCGGGAGGAGGGCCGTGTGGTCCGCGTGGGGGGTGGCGCTCGGGACGCGGGGGACATAGGCGCCGGAGGCGCCACCGTGGCCGCGGTGGACGAGGAGCCCCCGCAAGGGATCCGGCACCGCGTCGAGTGCCGCCTGCGTGCCCGGCAGGGCGTACCACGCCGCCCACGCCTCCTCCTCCGCGAAGGAGACCTCAAGCACCACACCCCAGCTGTGCTCGAACCACCGCCAGGACGACGCACCGTTGGTGATGAGCGATTCGGCCAGCGCCTGCGCATACGCGTCGCGCCACCCGCCCGCCGTGTGCACCGCACCGTCCTCGACGTCCATGACCTCGATCGACCACCAGTCCGGAACCCTCATGTTTCGACCATAGACACCCTTCACCGCCTCCGGAAGGGTCCGGTGGCAACCGGGCGAAAAGGATCAAACTCCCGCGATCAACTCCTCCACCGCGGCGAGGATTTCGGTGACCCGGAGCCCGAACCGTGCGTCGCACCCGTGCGGTTCGCCGCCGGCGAGTACGTCGATGGCCCGCGCGAACGCGTCGGTGGCCGGGCCGGCCAGCTCGTCGGGGTAGGCCGCGACCCCGTGCGTACCGCGGAACTCGACGGCCACCCCGGCGCCGGCCGGGGGCGCGGTGAGGGTGAGGACGGCGGTGCTCGACGCCCCGCTGTCGTGCCGCAGGGTGAGGTGCACGGTGTCGCCGGGGCCGCGGGCGGCGGCGATCGCGGTGACGTCGCCGAGCACCGGCAGCAGGACGGACAGCGCGTGCGGGCCGACGTCCCAGAGCCCGCCCTTCTCCCGCCGCCACGGCGAGTCGGCGAACGGGCTGTCGCCCGCGCCGAAGACGGCGCCGTACCAGTCGGCGCGGCCGGTGTACCAGCCGCCGGCCGCGGCCTGCCGGCCGATCCACTCGGCGCTGGCCGTGTCGAAGCGCAGGGTGAAGAAGACCACCGAGCGCACCCCGGCCTGCTCGACCGCGTCGACGACCTCGCGGGCCCCCTCGACCGTGTCGGCCAGCGGCTTGTCGAGCAGCAGGTGCCGGCCGGCGCGGGCGGCGCGGGCGGCCAGCGGCGCCTGGAGGGCGGGCGGCAGGGCGATGGCCACCGCGTCGACGTCGGCGATCAGCGTGCCGGCGTCCCCGTAGGCGCGGGTCCCGAACAACTCGGCGACCTCGGTGGCGGCTTCGGTCCTGCGTCCCCACACCCCGGCGAAGTCGACGTCCGGGTGCGCGGCCAGCGCGGGGCCGTGCGCGAGCCGCGCCCACGGCCCGGTGCCGAGCAGTCCGACCCGTAGCGCGGTCATGCCGCGGTCCGGGGTTCCTCGTGCCGCGCGTACGCCTCCGGGTCGAGGTCGCGCAGGTCGACGGAGAACTGCACCGCGTACTGCGGGGTGGGCGCGGTGTGTTCGCGCAGGGCGGCGAGCACCGCCGCGGTGAGCTCGCGCTTGACCTCGGGGGTGCGCCCCGCCAGCAGCGAGATCTCGACGTGGACCATCGCGTGGTGCGGAGAACCGTCGCCGATGTGGAGGTCGTCATGGCGTACGAAACGGGTCTTGCATCCGTCGGCGCGGCCGCCGGCGACGGCGACCAGGGCGTCGTGCAGGGCCTTGCCGAACGCGGGCCGGTCGAGGGCCTCGCTGAGCGTTCCGGAGTATTCCACGGTGGTATGCGGCATGGTCCGGACCCTATCCCGGCAGGTCGGCGGGGTGCCGGGCGTCCCCCGGTGCACGCCGGGACGCACCGTGACCTCGGTTACGTCCCGTTAACACAAGGGCAACGCTCGGGAAAACCATCCTTGCGACGCTGCCCTCGGTCCGATCAACGCAGCTCGGCCGCTCCCGCGATCACGTTCGTTAAGGATGGCGTCACCGTGACCTACAAGGCTGAGTACATCTGGATAGACGGCACCACGCCGACCGCGAAGCTCCGTTCCAAGACGCGGATCCTGGCCGACGGCGCGGAGCTTCCGATCTGGGGTTTCGACGGGTCGAGCACCAACCAGGCCGAGGGGCACGCCTCGGACCGCGTACTCAAGCCGGTGGCCTCCTTCCCTGATCCGTTCCGCGGTGCTGACGACGTCCTGGTGATGTGCGAGGTCTTCAACATCGACGGGACGCCGCACGAGTCCAACACCCGTGCCGCGCTGCGCGAGGTCTCGGAGAAGTTCGCCGCGCAGGAGTCGCTGTTCGGCATCGAGCAGGAGTACACCTTCTTCCAGGGCTCGCGCCCGCTCGGCTTCCCGGAGAACGGCTTCCCGGCCCCGCAGGGCGGTTACTACTGCGGTGTCGGCGCCGACGAGATCTTCGGCCGCCCGGTGGTGGAGAAGCACCTGGAGAACTGCCTGGCCGCCGGTATCGGCATCTCCGGCATCAACGCCGAAGTGATGCCCGGCCAGTGGGAGTTCCAGGTCGGCCCGCTCAGCCCGCTGGACGTCTCCGACCACCTGTGGGTGGCGCGCTGGCTGCTCTACCGCACCGCCGAGGACTTCGGCATCTCCGCGACGCTCGACCCCAAGCCCGCCAAGGGCGACTGGAACGGCGCGGGAGCGCACACCAACTTCTCCACCAAGGCGATGCGCGAGAACTACGCGGCGATCATCGAGGCCGCCGAGTCGCTGGGCCGCGACGACAAGCCGCTGGAGCACATCAAGCACTACGGCGCCGGCGTCGAGGGCCGCCTCACCGGCGCGCACGAGACCGCGCCGTGGAACGAGTACAGCTACGGCGTCTCCAACCGCGGCGCGTCGGTGCGTATCCCGTGGCAGGTCGAGGTGGACCAGAAGGGCTACATCGAGGACCGCCGCCCGAACGCCAACGTCGACCCGTACGTCGTGACCCGGCTGATCGTGGACACCTGCGGCTCCGCGCTGGAGAAGGCCGGCCTGGTCTGACCGGCCACCACCGAACGCCGCCTCCCCGCGGTCGTGGAAAGGCGCCCGTCCTCGTGACGGGCGCCTTTCCCCTGTTCGGGGGCGTGGCGGGGGGTGACCATCACCGGCGTCACTCGTTTGACGGAATGTGAAGAGCCGACCGTCACACGCACTGTCCGCGTCCACGAAGAAGCCCGCTCGGCACGTCCCGGTGGCGGAGGCCGAGGCCGCTCTGATCGAGCACTACCCCCGGCTGGTGCGGCTGGCGTATCTGGCGCTGCCCGCCACGATCGGCCGGCACCGCAGGGTGGTCATCGCGCACCGGCTCGCCCAGCGGTCGCTGCGGGTCGCGCTCGCCTCCACGGTCGGCGAGGGGCCGTACGCGCAGCTGCGCCGCGAGGTGCTGCGCCAGGCGCTCGCGCAGGGGCGGCAGTCGGGGCGGGTACGCGGCGCGGTGGTCGGCGCCGGACTGCCGTACGTGGTCGGCCTGCGGCTGCACCCGCAGGCCGGCGGCAGCGCCGAACTCGCCCTGGACCGGGCGCTGTCCACGCTGCCGGGGGCGGCGAGGGCCGCCTACGCGCTGCTGGGCGTCGAGGGCCTGGACGAGCAGGCGGCCCGCAACGTGCTGGCGGAGGCGGGCGCCGACGACCCGCGCGGCGCGGTACGCACGGCGGTGGAGATCGAGAGCGACCACCGGCTGCTGTCGGCGGGCGAGTTCGACCCCTGCACGGTCCAGGTGCGGCCCACCGACCTGCTGCGGCGGCGGCAGCGCGTCAGGGCAGGGCTCTTCGCGGGCGCGGCCGTCGCGGTCGGCGGGATCGTCCTCGCGGTGGCCTCGGTCGGCGGGTCCCCGCGGCCGTACGCCTCGCACGGGTCGCCCGGCTCGGCGGCACGGGGTTCTCAGCCGGTCGACCCGGCCGCGCTGGTGCGGGTGCCAGCGAAGGCCTGGACCACGACCGCCCGGCTCGACTTCACCGCCTGGCCCGCTCGCGGCAACCGTGCCACCGACAACGCGCTGCTCGGCAGGGCACTGGCGGTGTGGGCGAACCCGGCGCGGTCCGTGCAGGTCACCGCGACCCCCGGCACCGCGCGGACGGCGCCCGGGCAGCCGCCGCAGCTCCTCTACGCCGGGGACGTGGACTCCGTGACGGTCGTGATCTTCTACGACGGGCTGCGGCTGGTCCGTTACGCCCAGGCCCGTACCGGGGGCGGCGACGCCGCCGCCCTGGACTTCGCGCAGGTGGCCGACGCCGACCTCACGACGGCCGCGGCCGTCGTGGTCGACCGGGTCGACGGCAACACCCGCTTCCTGACCGCCCCCTGGGTCGACGGCGCCCAGACCCGCGACCTGCTGCGGCCCGACCGGCCGGGAGTGCCGCTGCACCGGGCCGCCGACGGGACGACGGACCCGGTACGGATGCCGGGCGCCGGGGTCGCCGCCGGGACCTGCGGGACGACCTGGCCGGTACTGCAACTGCGGTCCTCGGGACGGATCGTGGAGCGGCACTCATTCCTGCTCACTGACCTCGGCGACCTCAGCCCGGTGCATCTGACGTCCACCCCGCCGCCCGCCCCCGGTGTCACGGCCCGCGCCCCACGTGAGGCCACCGGGTCGCAGGCGCTGGCCGGTTGGGCCCACGCTGCCTGCCGGCTCGGCGAACTGCGCGGGCAGGGGGTGCGGTCGGTCAACGACTGGGAGTTCGCCCGCACGACGCTCCCGGAGGGCGCCGGGGCCGCGCTGTGGACGTGCGACCGGGCCGACACGTGGCGCGGTCCCGGCCGCGCGACGGTGCAGTTCGTACCGCCGGGGTCCGCGCCCGGGGCGCCGGGCACGCCGGCCGGCCAGCAGACGGACGGCAGCGCGTGCAGCCGCTTCGGGCAGCACGTGATGGCCGGGGTGATGTGGCAGTCCCCCGGCGGCCACTGGTATCTGCTGGCGGCGGGCAGCCGGGGCGTGGTCTCCATCGCGTCCACGGACGGCGTCACCGCGGGTGCGTCCGGCTCCTCCCTGGCGGTCCGCGCTCCGCGCGGCACCCGAGCGAGTCTTTCTGCCCGTCTCACCTCAGGCGCCACCCTCCACCCCCTGCCCGGCCCGTGACCTCGGGCCTCCACGCCGTTCCCCGCGCCCCTGGGGTGGGTGCCACTTGCGGTGGCCTCGCTTCCTTCCCGCCGTTGGGGCTGAGCGCGCCGTTCTCCCCCAGCGCTCCGCCTGGGGGAGAACTTGGTAGAGCGGGTGCTGCGGGTCGTAGGCGTCGGCGGCCGCGGTGCGGGCGGTGCCGATCTCGTCGTCGTCCAGGTAGTCGGCGACCTGGGAGGCGAACATGGTCTGGCGGGCGTCCTTGTCGCCGCCGGGGGCGCCGGTGAAGCCCTGCTCGTCGCCGTAGTAGACCACCGGGTTCCCGCGGCCGAGGAACATCACGGCGTCGGCCAGCTCGTCGCGCTTGAGCAGTTCGGCGTCGCTCGCGCCCGGGTTGTCCTGGGCGAGGAAGCTGCCGATGCGGCCCATGTCGTGGTTGCCGAGGAAGGTGACCTGCTCGTACGCGTTGGCCTTGTCGGTGGTGTAGCGGTAGTCCTGCCCGTAGACCGCGGCGAGCCTGCTCGGCGGCGCGCCCTGCGAGGCGTAGCCGCGGGCGGCGTCCTGGAACGGGAAGTCGAGTGTCGCGTCGAGCCGTCCCTGCGTGACGTACGGCGAGGTGACGGCGGGGTCGGCGTCGTAGGCCTCGCCGAACATGGCGAAGTTCTGCCGGCCGTGCTGCGCCGCGTAGGCGTCCAGCGCCGTCGCCCACTGCGTCCAGAACGGCAGGTCGACGTTCTTGACGGTGTCGATGCGGAAGCCGTCGATCGCGCAGTCCCGCACCCACTTCTGGTAGATCTGCTCCATGCCGTGCACGACCTCGGGCCGCTGCGTCCACAGGTCGTCGAGCCCGCTGAAGTCGCCCTGGTCGGCGCTCTCGCCGGCGAAGGTGGAGTCGCCGCGGTTGTGGTACATCGTCGGGTCGTTGAGCCAGGCCGGGACCTTGGCGTCCAGCCTGCCGGCGGGCACGGTCGGGGTGCGCGGGAAGGACGCCGCGGTGACCTTCGGGAAGGGGGCGCCGCCGGCGGCGTATGCGTCGTCGTCGAAGGGGGTGCCGTCGGCCGACAGGTACGGGAAGGCGCCCTTGGACAGGTAGCTGTAGGTGTTGTCGGCGGTGCCGATGACGTCGGCGGTGTGGTTGGTGATGACGTCGAAGAAGATCTTCATGCCCTTGGCGTGGGCCGCCGATATCAGCGTCCTGAGGTCGTCGTTGGTGCCGAAGTGCGGGTCCACCTGGGTGAAGTCGGTGATCCAGTAGCCGTGGTAGCCGGCCGACGCCTGGTCGCCCGTGCCCTGGACCGGCTGGTTCTTGAAGATCGGCGCCATCCAGATGGCGGTGGTGCCCAGACCCTTGATGTAGTCCAGCTTCCGCGTCAGGCCCTTGAGGTCGCCGCCCTGGTAGAAGCCCTTGTCCGTGGGGTCGTCGCCGGTGCTCAGCCGGCTGCCCGACAGGCCGCCCCGGTCGTTGGCCCGGTCACCGTTCGCGAAGCGGTCCGGCATCACGAAGTAGAACTGCTCGCGCGTGTCGTCGTGCCGTGCGGCCTGCCCAGCGAGCCGCCCGGTCGGAGGGCGGGGCCGGCGGCTGCGGCGAGCCGTGCGCGTAGGCCGGTTGGACGAACGCGGCCAGCGCCGCGAAGGCGAGGGCGGCGCTCCCCCAGGACCTGCGGCCCGGCGGGGACCCCCGCCGCGGGCTACGGCCCGGGTGGGACCTGCGGGCGCGGCGGCGCATCCCGAACGCGGGCAGCCTGAACACCAGGGACACGGGCGGTTCTCCTTGCTGGGGACAGCCTCGCGCCCGGGTCCACGCGCATGAACCGGTCGCCACCCCGGCGTCGGTGCCGAAGCTGAGCGGGACGGTATCCCCGCGGGCGGGCTTGCAGCAAGACTCTGTAAGCAGATCCGTCACATTGCCGGCCGCACCGCGCCCGCGGCGCCCGCCACCCCGGTCAGGTCGGCGACACGCCCGGACAGCAGGGGCATCACGGATGAAGGATCTTGCGGAAAGTTTCTTGCAGCCTCTTTCGCAAAGCATTACATCGCTGTTACGTTCCTGCCCAGCCCGAGCGACCCCGTTGGGACGACAGGGGCCGGCAGCCAGCCTGGCCAGGGCGAACGGGCACTTCCCTCTTCAAGGAGTCAGGTATGCGACGCGGCATATCCGCCGTGGCGATGGCCGCGGCCATCGTTCTCGGGGTCACCGCCTGTGGCGGTAGTGGTAGCGACGACAAGAGCGACAAGGGCACGGCGGCCAAGGACCCGGCCGCGGTCTCCGGGACGATCACGTACTGGGACACCTCGGACGCCAAGATCGAGGCCCCGACCTACCAGGCCCTCATCAAGGACTTCGAGGCGAAGTACCCCAAGATCAAGGTCGATTACCAGAACGTCGACTTCACCACCGTGGAGCAGAAGTTCAAGGCGGCGGCGCAGAGCGGCAAGGGCGCACCCGACGTGGTGAGAACCGACGTCGGGCTGATCCCCGAGTACGCCTCGCTCCACTACATCGCCCCGCTGGACGGCACCGCGGCGCTGACCGACACTCAGGACTTCGTGGCGGGGCCGTTGAACACCACCAAGTACGAGGGCAAGACCTACGGCGTGCCGTCGGTGACCGACACCCTCGGGCTGCTCTACAACAAGGACATCTTCAGCAAGGCCGGCATCACCGCCCCGCCGGCCACCTGGGACGAGCTGATCGCCGACTCCGCGACCATCAAGGCGAAGGTGCCCGGCGTCGCGGGCACGTACGTCAACCCCGACTCGTACTTCCTCTTCCCGCTGCTGTTCGGCGAGGGCGCCGACCTGGCCGACCCGGCCGCCAAGAAGGTGACGGTCAACTCCCCGCAGGCCGTCAAGGCGGTCACCGAGGCGAAGAAGATCTACGACACCTCCTCGCTGAAGGTCGACTTCGCCAGCGCGTACGACAACATGCAGACCTCCTTCAAGACCGGCAAGGTCGCCATGCTGATCCAGGGGCCGTGGTCGGTCGGCGACGACCTGACCGGGTCCGCCTTCCAGGGCAAGGAGGCCAACCTCGGTTACGCGCCCGTGCCGGCCGGCTCCACCGGCAAGGCGCTGGCGCCCACCGGCGGCCACGACCTGGCGGTCTACCAGGGTTCGCGGAATCTGGACGCGGCCTACCTGTTCACCCAGTTCATGACGTCCTCGGCCAGCCAGCAGAAGATCGCGCTGAAGAACGGCACCCTGCCGACCAGGACCTCCGCCTACACCCCGGAGGTGCTCAAGAACCAGACGATCGCCGGCTTCAAGCCGATCATGGACACCGCCCGGCCCAGGGTCGCGCTGCCGCAGGTGGGCAGCCTGTTCACGCCGCTCCAGCAGGAGTACATCAAGATCCTGCAGGGCAAGTCCTCGGTCCAGTCGGGCCTGGACGCCGCCGCCAAGGAGTTCGGCAAGCTGCTGCCCGGCTACACGGTGCAGTAGCCGCCCCCGAGTTCCGGGCCGGCCGGCCGGGGTCCCGTTGCGCCACCAGGCGTACGGGGCCCACGCGCCCGGCCGGCCGGTCCGGTCACCTGCCGTGAGCCGAAAGACGTACCGCCGCCGGCCGGCGGCCGCCAGAGACGAAAGAGCCGAGGAGCGATGACCACCGCCACCATGGACGACCCCGCCCCGGGCACGGCCGCCCGCCCGCCGCGCGAGCCGCGGCCCGGCCTGATGACGTCGGTCAGGCGTTCCTGGGACCGGCACTGGTACGCCTGGGCGATGGTCGCCCCCGTCGTGATCGTGCTGGCCGTCCTGGTGTTCTATCCGCTCGGCTACGGCACCTACCTGTCGCTGACCGACGCCAACGAGACCAACGTCGCCAAGGACATCGGCCCGGTCCACATCGGCGCCAGCTACCACTGGGTGGGGCTGCACAACTACTGGCAGGTGCTCTCCGGCAAGGACGGCGACTTCTACCCGCGCTTCGAGTGGACGGTCGTGTGGACCGTCTGCTGCGTGGCGATCACCTACGCCATCGGGCTCGCGATGGCGATGCTGCTCAACCGCAAGGTGCGCTTCCGGCTGTTCTACCGGCTGTGCCTGATCCTGCCCTGGGCGGTGCCCGCCTTCATCGGCGTCTTCGCCTGGCGGCTGATGCTCAACTCGCAGTACGGCGTCTTCAACGACATCGTCACCAGCTTCGGGCTGCCCGCCCAGGACTGGCTGGGCACACCGCTGTCGCAGAAGATCGCGGTGATCATGGTGAACATCTGGGTCGGCGTGCCGTTCATGATGGTCGCCCTGCTCGGCGGCCTGCAGTCGATACCCGGCGAGCTCTACGAGGCCGCCGAGATGGACGGCGCCTCACCGCGGCAGCGCTTCACCCACGTCACCGTCCCCGGGCTGCGCCCGGTCACCAGCACGGTGGTGCTGCTCAGCACGGTCTGGACGTTCAACATGTTCGCGATCATCTACCTGCTGCTTGGCAACAACACCACCGGCGACACGGACATCCTGGTGACATACGCCTACGAGAAGGCGTTCACCGGAGTGTCCGATTATTCCGCGGCCGCCACCTACGGAATCGTCATCCTCCTCATCCTCGTGGCCTTCTCCACCTTCTACCGCCGCCAGTTGAAGTCCGAGCAGGCCTAGGAGCCGGATCACCATGAGCGCCACCACCCACAGCGGCCCGGCCGCCACCACGAGCACCCCGCAGACCGCCGCCGCGACCCGCCACCGCGGCCGGGGCGAGCGCGGCCGGGGCGCGTCGCTCGCCCTGCACGCCGCGCTGGTCACCGCCAGCGCCATCGCGGTCTTCCCCGTGCTGTGGATCCTGTTCATCTCGCTGGGCCCCAGTTCCTCCTGGCAGCAGCCGCACGAGGTGCTCAGCCACCTGGGCCTGGGCAACTACCGCTTCGTGCTGATGCACACCAGCTTCCCCAAGTGGTTCCTGAACTCGGTGATCGTGGCCGGCGCCACCACCGTGCTCGGCGTGCTGATCTCCGCCACCGCCGGCTACGCGATCTCCCGGATGCGCTTCCCCGGCCACCGGTCGCTGATGTGGACCTTCCTGATCACGCAGATGTTCCCGATGGCCGTCCTGATCGTGCCGCTGTACAACCTGCTGGCGCAGCTGGACCTGATCGACAGCTACCTCGGGCTGATCCTGGTCTACTGCACCATCGCGGTGCCCTTCTGCGCCTGGATGCTCAAGGGCTACTTCGACACCATCCCGCGCGACATCGACGAGGCGGGCCGGGTCGACGGGCTGACCCCGTTCGGCACCTTCTGGCGGCTGATCGTGCCGCTGGCCCGCCCCGGGCTCGCCGTCACCGCCTTCTACAGCTTCCTGACCGCCTGGGGAGAGGTCGCCTACGCGGCGCAGTTCATGGGGCGCGACCACTCCACGCTGGCGGCCGGCATCCGCACCTTCGCCTCCGACCAGCGGGCGGACTGGGGCAGCATGACGGCCGCCTCGGTGCTGATCGCGATACCCGCGACCATCGTCTTCCTGCTCGTCCAGCGCCACCTGGTGACCGGTCTGACGGCCGGCGGCACCAAGGGCTGACCGGCCCGGCAGCAGCACCCCGCACGCCACGAGTTCCCCGGCCCCCGGCCGGGGGCGACCCCGACGGGACGCCCCCACCCGCATATACCCGCATATCCAAGGGAATCCATGAGCCAGCACCTCTCCGACGCGCCCCGCTCCGCCGCCGCTCCCGCTGCCGACGCCGGGCACGGGGACTGGTGGCGCGACGCGGTCATCTACCAGGTCTATCCGCGCAGCTTCGCCGACGGGAACGGCGACGGCATGGGCGATCTGGCCGGCATCACGGCCCGGCTGCCGTACCTGCGGGACCTCGGGGTGGACGCGGTGTGGCTGTCGCCCTTCTACGCCTCCCCGCAGGCCGACGCCGGCTACGACGTGGCGGACTACCGCGAGGTCGACCCGATGTTCGGCGACCTCAACGACGCCGACGACCTGGTGCGTACCGCGCACGCGCTGGACCTGCGGGTGATCGTGGACGTGGTGCCCAACCACTGCTCCGACCAGCACGAGTGGTTCAAGCAGGCGCTGCGCGACGGGCCCGGGTCCGCGCTGCGGGACCGCTTCCACTTCCGTCCCGGCAAGGGACGGGACGGCGAGCTGCCGCCCAACGACTGGGAGTCCATCTTCGGCGGCCCGGCCTGGACCAGGACCGCCGACCCGGACGGCACCCCGGGCGAGTGGTATCTGCACCTGTTCGCGCCCGAGCAGCCGGACTTCAACTGGGACCACCCGGCGGTGCACGACGAGTTCCGCTCGGTGCTGCGCTTCTGGCTGGACCTGGGCGCCGACGGCTTCCGGATCGACGTGGCGCACGGCCTGGTCAAGGCCGCGGGACTGCCCGACATCGGGCACAGCGAGCAGCTGTCCCTGCTGGGCAGCGCGCCCATGCCGTACTTCGACCAGGACGGCGTGCACGAGATCTACCGCGGCTGGCGGCGCATCCTGGACGAGTACCCCGGCGACCGGATCGGGGTCGCCGAGGCGTGGACGCCGACCATCGAGCGGGCGGCGCTCTACCTGCGGCACGACGAGCTGCACCAGGCATTCAACTTCGAGTACCTGGGCACCCCGTGGAACGCGGCCGCGCTGCGCCGGGTCATCGACAGGTCGCTCGCCGCGATGAGCGCGGTCGGCGCGCCCGCCACCTGGGTGCTGTCCAACCACGACGTGACCCGGCACACCACCCGCTTCGGCAACCCGGCCCCCGACCCCGGCACGGAGACCGCGGCCGGCGGCTCGCTCCAGCTGCGCGAGCCGGGCGACCGGGAGCTGGGCCTGCGCAGGGCGCGGGCGGCCACCGTGCTGATGCTGGCGCTGCCCGGTTCTGCGTACCTCTACCAGGGCGAGGAGCTGGGCCTGCCCGACGTCACCGACCTCCCCGACGAGGTGCGGCAGGACCCGTCGTTCTTCCGGGCGGCGGGCCAGGACGGCTTCCGGGACGGCTGCCGGGTGCCGATCCCGTGGTCGGGCGCCGAGCCGCCGTACGGCTTCGGTCCGGCGGGCGGGCCGAGCTGGCTGCCGCAGCCGCCCAGCTGGGCCGGGCTGAGCGTCGAGGCCCAGACCGGCGACCCGGCCTCCACCCTGGAGCTGTACCGGGCGGCGCTGGCGCTGCGCCGGGAGCTGCCGGCGCTGGGCGCGGGCCGGTCGGTGCGGTGGCTGGAGACGCCGGAGGGCGTGCTGGCCTTCCGCCGGGACGGTGCCGGCGACGCCTTCCTGTGCCTGGTCAACCTGACCTCGCGGCCGGTGGTGCTGACGGTGCCCGGCGGTCGGCCGCTGCTGACCAGTACCGCGCGGCCGCCGCTGACAGCGCCCGCCGCGGGCGGAGCATCGGACCAGGTTGACGGCATTGACGTCACTATCGACGCAGACACGGCAATTTGGTGGGCGATCTGACGTGGTGGCATTCCGTCCAATAGCATCCGGTGGTGTGACCGCACGGCTCGCTGACATCGCAGCCCAGGCGGGGGTCAGCGAAGCGACGGTCAGCCGGGTGCTCAACGGCAAGCCCGGGGTTTCCGCCACCACCCGCGAATCAGTGCTGGCCGCGCTCGACCTGCTGGGGTACGAGCGCCCGGTCCGGCTGCGGCAGCGCAGCGCGGGCCTGGTCGGGCTGATCACGCCCGAGCTGGACAACCCGATCTTCCCGGCCTTCGCGCAGATCATCGGCCAGGCGCTCACCCGGCAGGGCTACACCCCGGTGCTCGCCACCCAGACGCCCGGCGGCTCCACCGAGGACGAGCTGGTGGAGATGCTGGTGGAGCGGGGGGTGGCCGGGATCATCTTCGTCTCCGGGCTGCACGCCGACTGCACCGCCGACATGGAGCGCTACGCCAGGCTGCAGGGCCAGGGCGTGCCGTTCGTGCTGATCAACGGCTTCACCGAGAAGGTCAGCGCGCCCTTCGTGTCCCCCGACGACCGGGGGGCGATGCGGCTGGCGGTCACCCACCTCGCGGCGCTTGGGCACCGCAGGATCGGCCTGGCGGTGGGGCAGAAGCGTTTCGTCCCGGTGCGCAGGAAGATCGAGGGCTTCGTGACGTCGATGGGCGAGGTGCTCGGCCTGGCCGGCGACGAGGCGCTGGAGCTCGTACAGCACTCGCTGTTCACCCTGGAGGGCGGCCAGGCCGCCGCCTCCGCGCTGATATCCGACGGCTGCACGGCGGTCGTCTGCGCCTCCGACATGATGGCGCTCGGCGCCATCAGGGCGGCCAGGCGACTGGGCCTGTCGGTACCGGGCGACGTCTCGGTGGTCGGCTTCGACGACTCGCCGCTGATCGCGTTCACCGACCCGCCGCTGACCACCATCAGGCAGCCGGTGACGGCGATGGGCCAGGCGGCGGTCAACGCGCTGCTCGAGGAGATCGGCGGCACCCCGGCCCCGCACAGCGAGTTCGTCTTCCTCCCTGAGCTGGTGGTCCGCGGTTCGACCGCGGCCGCCCCCACCAGCCGGAACGCCCCGCCGCCCGCGTCGTCCTCCTCGCCGGGAGTCACCCGGACGGCCCACGACCCGACCGGCGGTTGATCCGCATCACGGGACACATCTGGCAGACTGGTCCCCTATGGGGGAACCGACTGCGAAGACCGCGAACACGACAGATGGCCACTACGCCGTCGCGCAGCGCTCCACCGGTTCCCATCTCGCCGACGGACCCGACAGCGCCCGCCGGCCGGCGACACTGGCCCGCACGCTGATCACCCGGGTGCGCACCCCGCGGCACCCCAGGGTGTGGTTCGAGATCCTGCTCATCGGGGTCAGCTACTACCTGTACTCGCAGATCAGGAACGCGGTACCGCAGCAGCGGACGGTCGCGCTGCGGCACGCCGACGCGATCTGGGCTCTTGAGCACCACCTGGGCCTGGCCGTCGAGCGCGGCGTCAACCACGGCGTGAATTCGGTGACGTGGCTGATCGTGGGGATGAACTACTACTACGCCACCTTGCACTTCATCGTCACGGTCGGCGTGTTGATATGGCTCTACGTCAGCCACCCGGGCCGCTACGGCCCGGCGCGCCTGGTGGTCTTCATGACCACCTGGCTGGCGCTGATCGGTTTCTGGGCGTATCCGCTGGCCCCGCCCCGGCTGATGATCGGCGGCGGCTTCATCGACACGGTGGTGGTGCACCACACGTGGGGCTCGATGGCACAGGGCAACCTCGCCCAGGTCTCCAACCAGTACGCGGCCATGCCGTCGATGCACATCGGGTGGTCGCTGTGGAGCGGCATCACCATCGTGACGCTGGCCAAACCGCTGTGGGCGCGGATCCTCGGCGGGCTGTATCCGGTGCTGACGCTGCTGGTGATCATCTCCACCGGCAACCACTTCTGGATGGACGCCGTCGGCGGCGCGCTGT
Organism: Streptomyces sp. NBC_01198; assembly: GCF_036010485.1. Taxonomy (NCBI): domain Bacteria; kingdom Bacillati; phylum Actinomycetota; class Actinomycetes; order Kitasatosporales; family Streptomycetaceae; genus Streptomyces; species Streptomyces sp. NBC_01198. Next base: position 5,959,131 of record NZ_CP108568.1, on the reverse strand, counting down.
GCCTGGCCGTCGCCTACTCGGTGGCGTACGTGATCTACGGCCGCTGGGTCTACTCGCTGCCGAAGTACGCCTCGGGTGAGCTGGCGCTGGAGGAGCGCGCCAAGCGCGCCGGCGACTGACCCCCGTGCGGCGCCGGGGGTCACCCCTCGTAGAACAGCCGGTCCACCACGGCCCTGGCCCGCCGCGTACGCCGCCGGTAGTCGTCCAGCATGTCGCCGACGTGGCCGGGCGGGAAGCCGAGGTAGCGGGCGACCGCCGCCAGCTCGCGCCCGTCGCCGGGGAAGGTGTCGCCCGGCCGGCCGCGTACCAGCATCACCGCGTTGCGCACCCGGGTGGCCAGCACCCAGGCCTCATCCAGCACGGCCGCGTCCGCCGGGTCGATCAGACCCGCCCCGGTCGCCGCCGCCAGCGCCCGCCGGGTGCCGGTGGTCCGCAGCTCGGGCAGCCGGCCGGCGTGCTTGAGCTGCAGCAGCTGCACGGTCCACTCGACGTCGGACAGGCCGCCGCGGCCCAGCTTGGCGTGCGTGGTGCGGTCGGCGCCGCGCGGCAGCCGCTCGGACTCCATCCGCGCCTTGAGCCGGCGGATCTCGCGTACGGCGTCGTCGTCCAGGCCGTCCGGCGGGTAGCGCATCGGGTCGATCAGCTCCACGAAGCGGGCGCCCAGGTCCTGGTCGCCGGCCACCGGGGTGGCCCGCAGCAGCGCCTGGCTCTCCCACACCAGCGACCACCTGCGGTAGTAGGCCGCGTAGGAGGCCAGGCTGCGCACCAGCGGCCCGCTCTTGCCCTCCGGGCGCAGGTCGGCGTCGACCAGCAGCGGCGGGTCGGCGGTGGGGATCTGCAGCAGCCGGCGCAGCTCGTCGGCGACGGCCAGCGCGGCGCGGCCGGCCTCCTCCTGGTCCACCCCCTCGCGCGGCTCGTGCACGAAGAGCACGTCGGCGTCCGAGCCGTACGCCAGCTCCCGGCCGCCGAAGCGGCCCATCCCGATCACCGCGATACGCGTCGGCAGCTGCCGGGAGTCGTCGCCGGTCACCGTGTTGACCGCCGCGCGCAGGGCGCCCGCGACCGTCGCCGCCGTCACGCCGAAGACGGCGCAGCCGACCCGGTCGACCAGATCCGCCGGGTCGACCCGGTCCTCCGCGCTCTCGACGTCGTCGCCGTAGGTGTCGATCAAGTCGGCGGCCGCGGTACGGAACAGCTCCCGCCTGCGCACCCCGCGGACCGCGGCGATGGCCTGCTCGGGACCCTCCGCGCGGCCCACCGCGGCCAGCACCTCCTGCTCCAGCGCGCCGTGGTCGCGCGGCACCAGGCCGCCGTCGACGGAGCCGAGCACCGCGACCGCCTCCGGGGCGCGCATCAGCAGGTCGGGGGCGAGCCGCCCGGAGGACAGCACCCGCGCCAGCCGGTGCGCGGCGGCGCCCTCGTCGCGCAGCAGCCGCAGATACCAGGGCGTCTTGCCCAGCGCGTCGGAGACCTTGCGGAAGCCCAGCAGCCCCGCGTCCGGATCGGCGGAGTCCGCGAACCAGCCGAGCAGCACCGGCAGCAGGGTGCGCTGGATGGCCGCCTTGCGGCTGACCCCGCTGGCCAGCGCCTCCAGATGGCGCATCGCGGCGGCCGGGTCGCCGTAACCGAGCGCCTGCAGGCGCTGCCTGGCCGCGTCGGTGCTCAGCCGGGTGTCGTCGCTGCCGAGCTGCGCCACCGACTCCAGCAGCGGCCGGTAGAACAGCTTCTCGTGCAGCCGCCGCACCTCCACGGCGTGCCGCTTCCACTCCCTGGTCAGGTTCGCGACCGGCTCGGAGCGGAATCCCAGGCCCCTGCCGAGCCGCCGCAGGCCCGCCTCGTCGGCGGGGACCAGATGGGTGCGGCGCATCTTGTGCAGCTGGATGCGGTGCTCCATCAGCCGCAGGAAGCGGTAGGCGTCGTCCAGGGCGGCCGCGTCCGCCCGGCCCACGTAGCCGCCGGCGGCCAGCTCGGCCAGCGCCGTCAGCGTGGTGCTGCTGCGCAGCGAGGTGTCGGTGCGGCCGTGCACCAGCTGCAGCAGCTGGACGGCGAACTCCACGTCCCGCAGCCCGCCGGGGCCGAGCTTCAGCTCCCGCTCCACCTGGGCGGCCGGGATGTTGTCCACCACCCGGCGGCGCATCTGCTGGACGTCGGTCACGAAGTGCTCGCGCTCGGCGGCCTGCCACACCAGCGGGCGGATCGCGGCCACGTACTCCGCGCCGAGCGCCGCGTCGCCGGCCACCGGCCGGGCCTTCAGCAGCGCCTGGAACTCCCAGGTCTTCGCCCACCTGGCGTAGTACACCAGATGGCTGGACAGGGTGCGCACCAGCGGGCCGTTCTTGCCCTCCGGCCGCAGGTTCGCGTCGACCGGCCAGATCGTGCCCTCGGCGGTGGTGTCCGAGCACACCCGCATCATCCGGGCCGCGAGCCGGGTCGCGGCCCTGACCGCCTCGACCTCCTCGACGCCCTCGACGGGCTCCGCCACGAAGATCACATCGACGTCGGAGACGTAGTTCAGCTCGTGGCCGCCGCATTTGCCCATGCCGATCACCGCCAGGCGCGCCGCCGCGGCGTCCTGCGGAGCCTCGGCGGCGGCGATGGCCAGCGCCGCACGCAGCGTGGCCGTCGCGAGGTCGGCCAGCTCGGCGGCGGTACGCACCAGGTCGCTCGTGCCGCACACGTCACGCGCCGCTATCCCCAGCAGGCACCGGCGGTACGCGGCACGCAACGTGTCGGGCTCGTCGGCCGCGGCGAGCTCCCGCTCGAAGTCGGCGACACCGGGGTGCAGGTCGGCGGCCTCGTAGGTGACCAGCGCGTGCCAGTCCGCCGGATGCCTGGCCAGATGGTCGCCCAGCGCCTCCGAGGCGCCCAGCACTCCCAGCAGCCGGTCGCGCAGCGGCTTGGCGGTGATCACCGTGTCCAGCAGCGCCCGCCGCTCCCCCGGCGCCAGCGCCTCCGCCAGCCGGACGAGGCCCAGCAGCGCCTGGTCCGGGTCTGCGGTCGCCCCCAGCGCCTCCAGCAGTACGGGGTCGGCGCGGACGCCCGACAGCTCCGGGGCGTCGAGCAGCCGCTCGGCGGCGGCGGGGTCGGTGAAGCCGTGCCGAAGCAGCCGGGTGAACGTACTGCTGCGTCGGCCCTGCATCGACCCTCCCATTCCCGGCCCGCCGGGCCGGACCGGACCCGATCAAGCCTATCCGCCTCCGGCGCGCGCCGCCCCCACTGCCCGAGCCTCCGCCCGACCGCCCCTTCCCCCCGGGGCGGGGGGCCGCCCACTTGCGGCGGCGACCCGCCCGCGGCCCGGCGGGGGCTGCCCCTCAGGGGTTGCCACTTGCGGTGGGCGTTCGCCTGCAGCGCCATCGCGCCGGAGCGCGCAGTTCCCCGCGCCCCTGGGGGCTGCCCTCTGCGCAGAGGGCGACCGTTTTTCAGGGGCGCGGGGAACTGCGCGACCAGCGCAGACGGCGGGAAAGAAGCACCGCCACCGCAAGTGGCACCCACCTGGGGGCACAGGGAACTGCGCGCTCAACCCCCACCGAGGTGCAAGCCGCGGGCACCGCAAACGGCACCCACCCCCGGGGCGCGGGAAACGGCGCGACCAGCGCAGACGGTGGGAAAGCAGCGACGCCACCGCAAGTGGCAGCACCTCCCGGAGCCCCGCAGGGACTCGTACGCCAGCGTTCGCGAATTCTTCACCTCGGCCGGGTTCACCGTCCCCCCAGACCCGTCAAACTTTGGCATGCACACCGCACTTCAACCCCTGCCTGGAGGCACTTCGTGCGCAGCCGTAGCCGTACCGCCCTGCTGACCGCCGGCGGGCTCGCCGCCGCATCCGCCGGCCTGTGGGCCGGCCTGGGCGGCAACGCCCAGGCCGCCGGCTCCGTCCCCACCCCCGCCCACACCGTCGTGGTGGTCATGGAGAACCACGCCTACAGCCAGGTGATCGGCAGCTCCAGCGCCCCGTACATCAACTCGCTGAAGTCCGGCGGCGCCAACCTGACGCAGAGCCACGCCATCACGCACCCCAGCCAGCCGAACTACTACGCCCTCTTCTCCGGCTCCACGCAGGGCGTCACCAGCGACAGCTGCGTCACCCCCGGGTTCGGCAAGGCCGCGAACCTGGGCTCCGAGGTGGCCGCCGCGGGCAAGACGTGGGGGAGCTACAACGAGACGCTGCCCAGCCAGGGTTCGACGACCTGCAAGAGCGGCAACTACGCGCAGAAGCACAACCCCTGGTTCGGCTTCTCCAACGTGCCGACCTCCTCAGCGAAGACCTTCGCCCAGTTCCCCACCGACTACTCGACGCTGCCGGCGATGTCCTTCGTCACGCCGAACCTGTGCAGCGACATGCACGACTGCTCGGTCTCCAGCGGTGACACCTGGCTCAAGAACAACCTCGGCGCGTACGCCACCTGGGCCAAGACCCACAACAGCCTGCTGGTGGTGACCTTCGACGAGGACAACTCGCTGAGCGGCAACCGCATCCCGACGGTGTTCTACGGGCAGCCGGTCACCCCGGGCAGCTCCAGCGGGACCACCTACAACCACTACAACCTGCTGCGGACGCTGGAGGACCTGGCGGGCGCCTCCGGGCACGCCGGCCAGGCCGCCTCCGCCGCGGACATCACCGGCATCTGGACCAGCTGACCGATGTACGTCAGCGAGAGCCGCGGCAGCACGCCCGCGGCGGCCTCGCCGACCGCCGCCCGGGGCCTGCGCCCCGGGCGGCGGTCCGCGGTCGCCTCCACCGTGCTCGCCCTCGGCGCGGTCAGCCTGATCACCGACGTCTCCTCCGAGATGGTCACCGCGGTGCTGCCGCTCTACCTGGTCACCGGACTCGGCCTGTCCCCGCTGGGCTTCGGTCTGCTCGACGGCGTCTACAACGGTTTCAGCGCCCTGGTCCGGCTGGTCGGCGGCCACCTCGCCGACCGCGGCGGCCGGCACAAGCAGGTCGCCGCCTTCGGGTACGGCCTGTCCGCGCTGTGCAAACCGCTGCTGCTCGCCGTGCACACCCTCCCGCTGATCGGCGCGGTGCTGGCCGCCGACCGTACCGGCAAGGGCCTGCGCACCGCTCCCCGCGACGCGCTGATCTCGCTGTCCTCATCGCCGCAGGACCGCGGCCGGGCCTTCGGCGTGCACCGGGCGATGGACACCACGGGCGCGCTGCTCGGCCCGCTGGCCGCCTTCCTGATCCTGCGCCAGGCCGCCGACGGCTACGACGCCGTCTTCACCGTCAGCTTCTGCGTGGCCGCGGTGGGCGTCCTGGTGCTGCTGCTCTTCGTGCCCTCTCGCGCGCGCAAGCCCGCCGCGCCGCCCGCGGGCGAACCGGCCGAACGCCCCTCGCTGCGGGCCGCGGTCGCGCTGCTCGGGCGGCGCGAGCTGCGCGGGCTCGCGCTGTGCGCGGTGGCGCTGGGCCTGGCCACGGTCAGCGACTCCTTCGTCTACCTGATGCTCCAGCGCCGCCTCGGGGTGCCCGACCGGTGGTTCGCGCTGCTGCCGCTCGGCACCGCGGCCGCCTTCCTGCTGCTGGCCGTGCCCCTCGGCCGCTGGGCGGACCGGGTGGGCCGCTGGCGGGTCTTCGTCGGCGGCCACCTCGCGCTGCTCCTGGCGTACGCCCTGCTGCTGACCCAGCTGCACTCGGGCGTACTGCCGTACGCGGTGCTCGCCCTGCACGGCACCTTCTACGCGGCCACCGACGGGGTGCTGATGGCCGCCGCGGCCGGATCCGTACCGGAAGCGCTGCGCTCCAGCGGGCTGGCCCTGGTGCAGACCGGGCAGGCGGCGGCCCGCTTCTGCTGCTCGATCGCCTTCGGCGCGGCCTGGACGGCCTTCGGCGACCGGTCGGCGCTGGCCGGGGCGGCGGTCGCGCTGCTGGTGAGCGTCGGACTGTCCGTACGGCTGCGGCCCGCGGAGGCGGTATGAACGAGGAACCGATGAGCGTACGCGGCCGGTTGCTGGTGCTGCTGGCCGGCGTCCTGGTGCTGGCGACCGTCGCCGGGGTGGCGGTCTGGCGGGCCGCGGACCGGGCGGACCGGCGCGACCAGGTCCAGGCCGGCGGGCCCTCGGTGCACGCCGGGTCGGTGTCACTGGCCGGCTCGGGCCCGCCGCGTATCGTCTTCCGCTCCATGGCCTGGGGCCCGCACCGCGACGAGCTGGCCACCGTCCCGGCCGGCGACCCCGACGGCCCGCGCACCGCCTCCGGCGTGAGCTGCCTGCGCTTCTCCGCCGCCGGCGGCACCGGCATCTGCCTCCAGGCCGAGCGCGGCCCGGTCAACGACACCTACCGCGCCCTGGTGCTCGACTCCCGGCTGCGCACCACCCGCAGCGTCGACCTGGCCGGCATCCCCACCCGGGCCAGGGTCTCCCCCAGCGGCCACCTGGTGGCCTGGACCGTCTTCGTCGGCGGCGACTCCTACGCGGGCACCAACTTCTCCACCCGCACCTCGATCCTCGACACCCGCACCGGCGTGCTCCAGCCGACCCTGGAGGACTACGCGGTGACCCGCGACGGCAAGCGCGTCCGTGCCTCCGACGTCAACTTCTGGGGCGTCACCTTCGCCGACGACACGCACTTCTACGCCACGCTGGCCACCGGCGGCCACACCTACCTGATACGCGGCGACGTGACGTCGAAGACCGCCGTCACCCTGCGCACGAACGTCGAATGCCCGTCGCTGTCCCCCGACGGCACCCGGATCGCCTTCAAGAAACGCGTCCCCGGCCTCTCCCCCGACGCCCCCTGGCGCCTCTACGTCCTCGACCTGGCCACCCTCCGCGACCACCCGACAGCCGAGACCCGCAACGTCGACGACCAGGCCGTCTGGACCGACGACCAGACCCTGTCCTACTCCCTCCCCGGCGACTACGGCTCCGACCTCTACACCGTCCCCGCCGACGGCACCTCCACCCCCCACCTCCTGACCCCCTCGGCCCTCTCCCCGTCCTGGCTCCCCTGAGCCTGCCGCCGGCGGGCAGCCGATTGGTCAGCCCTCGAAGTCGTACTCCAGGACGTACGAGGAGGCGTCCAGCACCATCTCGTTGACCTCGACCACAGCGCCGTCACGGGCGAGGGCGGTCCGACTGATGTGGACGACCGGCGTACCGGCCCCGAGCGCCAACTGCTGCGTCTCCCGGACCGACGGCATCCGCGAACGGATCTCCTCCCGGAAGCGCACCGGTTCCCGGCCCGTCTCCGCCAGCCGCGCGTAGGCGCCGCCGGGTCCGGTGTCCGCCTCGGTGATCCGCGTCCCCGCCACCAGCGTGGCGGGGAAGTAGGACACCGAGACCATCACCGGCTTCCCCTCCAGCACGAACCGCCGCCTGCGCAACCAGACCTCGGCGGTGCCGAGTACGGCCGCGACGGCACCGGGCGCCTCACCCTCGGCCACCTCCGTCACCTCGACGGCCAGCTCCCGGTCGCCGACATCCGCCTCCCACACCGACCGTCCGGCGCCCCACTGCTCTCGCGACAGGCGGCTGATACCGCGCCTACGGATCGGCTGGAACTCCCTGACGAACACCCCCGCACCCTTGCGCGCCTCGGCCAGCCCCTCGGTCTGCAGCACCGCGAGCGCCTGCCTGGCGGTCATCCGCGCCACGTCGTGCTCGGCCATGAGGTCGTTCTCTCCCGGCAACCGGTCCCCCGGCCGGTAACGCCCGGACTCGATGTCCTGCCTGAGCCCGCGCGCGATGCGCCGGTACTTCGGCTCACGCCGGCTGCCCGCGGTGGTCATCGAACGTCCTTCCTGATCATCTCTAGACATCCTAGGCGGGGCGGCGGCCGTGCGGCACGCGAGGCATTCACTCCCCAGGCTCACATCTCTAGAGAAGTCTGGACGTCGCATGCCCGCCGCTGCCTTGATGGAGGCTCACCTCTCTAGAGATGTGAGCCCGTCAGCACCCCACTGCGAGGTCGCACCATGCCCCTGCCCGAACGGGCCGACGCACCGGTCCTGGATATCCGCTTCCCGCGACGCCCCGAGCAGGTCGCCCAGGCCCGGCGGGCCACCCACCTGACGCTCACCTCGTGGGGCTTACCCGACGCGGCCGTCGAAACAACCGTCCTGGTCGTCAGCGAGCTGGTCACGAACGCCGTCCGCCACGCACGAAGTGCCCCGGGCCGCGAGATCGCCCTGCGCATCACCAGAACCGGCGTCCACCACATCCGAGTGGAAGTCGCCGACGCCGGCGACGGCCTACCGCGCCCTCGCACCGCCCTCCCCGACGACGAGTCCTACCGCGGCCTCGCCCTCGTCGCCGCACTCACCACCCGCAACGGCGTCACCCCCCGCCCGCACGGAATCGGCAAGACCGTCTGGGCCGAGATCGACGCCTCGGGCACCTCTCCGTGAGGAAAGGGCCGCGCGCCCTCAGGCGTCGTTGGTCCCGCTGGCTTCCTGCGGGAAGTCCGAGGGCCGTGGGAGGGGGGCGCCCTGGAGGCAGGGGGTCTGGATGGTGACGCTGACGATGTCGTCCTTCTGCTGGATCGAGAGGTGGTAGCCGGCCTGGACCGAGCCGGTGACCTGGGAGCCGTCGGGGGTGTCCTTGTTCCAGCCGACGATGTGCCAGCCGCGGCGGCGCAGGGTGCCCACGACATCGGTGCCGTAGCCCTCGCGGGCGCCGGAGACGGTCTCGGCCGCCACATGGGCGGCCTGGCCCGCGTGCGGGCAGGTGATCCGGTTCAGCGTGTCGGGCAGCACGGAGCCGGTGCGGGTGCCGGTGTCACGGCCGCCGACCGGCACGACGTCCTGGAGGTAGTCGTGCAGCTGCTGGTCGGCTCCGCGAGGGTTCGCACCGTCGGCAGTTGCGCGCCCGCGTGCGCGCCGGCCGTTCCCGCCCTGCCGCAGGCGGTGAGCAGCACCGCGGCCGACACGGCCGCCAGCAGGGCCGGCGTGCCGCGTCTGACAGAACGCACGTCAGGCCTGCGTGCGGGTCAGGGCGACGACCGGGATGCGGCGCTTGCCCGCGCGCTCCTCGAAGCCGGCGAAGTACGGTGCGACCAGGAGCTGTTCGGCCCACAGGCGCTCACGGTCGGCGCCGTCGGTCGCTGCCGCGGTGGCCTCGTACGACTCCGTGCCGACCTCGACCCGGCAGGACGGGTCGGCCAGCAGGTTGTGGTACCAGCCGGGATGGTTCTCCCGGCCGCCGTTCGCGGCGAAGACCACCAGCCGCGATCCGTCCCTGAGGTACGTCATCGGCATCGTCCGCAGCTCGCCGCTGCGGGCGCCCGTAGTGGTGAGCAGCAGCAGCGGCACCCCTGCGAAGTCACCGCCGACCACGCCCCCGTTCGACCGGAACTCCTCGATCACCACTTGATTGCGCCGTAGTCGCTCCGACATGTCCGCGTCCCCTCCCCAAAGTCCCCACATCCCCGCCCACCGACCCTACGGTGATCAGGAGTTGCGGGCCAACTACGGCAAGCGACGCGGTGCCGACGCGTCGGCAGGCACGGTCTTCCACCCGGATCACGGGGCGTGCAGAACCCATGACCCTGGAAGCCCGTGCCTGTCACCGTGCGGGCACCTCTCGCCTGGCGAATCCTCGCGAATCGGATCTCCCACGACTACACCGAAGCCTTGATACCGGACTCGACGATCGCGGAATATCAAATTCCGCACACGGAATCGCGAGAGACTAGGCGAGGATCTCGATGCAGGCCCTTCCCGCATAGGTACCGGGAAGGGTGTTGGTCGTCATGCCACCGCAGAGCACGCTATTGGCGGGGAAGTTCGTGTTGACGGCGAGCACCACCTTCGACACGCCACTCACCTTGGCGCTCGTCGTCCAGTAGCCGATCGTGCCGTTGTTCGTGGTGTCGAGCACGTAACCGAAGCCGCTCAGGGTGCCGCTCTTCTTGGTGATGGTGACACTGTTGACGTGCAGGCCAGTGCCGACGACGCTGATGCAGTAGGTGCTGCCGCAGGTGCTCGCCGACATCGGGTGCACAGATGCGGCGCCCGCCGGACCCGCGGTGAAGGCCAGACAGCCGACCGCCATCGCGGCCGGGAGGGCGAATCGCGTCAGAGCGGTGCGAAAATTCACGGACTTACCTCTTCCATTTAACCCCGGCCGGATTGTTCCGGCCAGACAGAATTAAAATATCGATCGTCCGCCGTTTCGGCAAGAGATGATTCAACACCCTCGCTTTATCGCACATTTTATTTGTGATTCATAGCAATAATCCCCATACTTGCAACTCGTGAAATTTGTCGTCAGAGCAAGGAGCGCGAGCGGGCAGCAGGCGTCGCGGCGCAGGCCCGGCTGCGACACGGCCCGGGAGGGATGAGACGCAACCGGGCCAGCGGCATGGCGCCGCTGGCCCGGTTGCGCACGAAGCGCGGAAGGTACCTCTGACCTGTGCTTACAGCACGGGGAGGTTCTTGCGGAGTTCGAAGGCGGTGACCTCGGAGCGGTACTCCTCCCACTCCTGCTTCTTGTTGCGGAGGAAGAAGTCGAAGACGTGCTCGCCCAGGGTCTCGGCGACGAGTTCGCTGCGTTCCATCAGGGTGATGGCCTCGCCGAGGTTCTGCGGGAGGGGCTCGATGCCGAGGGCGCGGCGTTCGGAGTCGCTGAGGGCCCAGACGTCGTCGTCGGCGCCGGCCGGGAGGTCGTAGCCGTCCTGGATGCCCTTCATACCGGCGGCCAGCAGGACGGCGTAGGCCAGGTAGGGGTTGGCGCCGGAGTCGAGAGAGCGGACCTCGACGCGGGTGGAGCCGGTCTTGCCGGGCTTGTACATCGGGACCCGGATGAGGGCGGAGCGGTTGTTGTGGCCCCAGCAGATGTACGAGGGGGCCTCGCCGCCGGCGCCGGCGGTGCGCTGGGAGCCGCCCCAGATGCGCTTGTAGGAGTTCACCCACTGGTTGGTGACCGCGGAGATCTCGCCGGCGTGCCGCAGCAGGCCCGCGATGAAGGACCGGCCGACCTTGGAGAGCTGGAACTCCGAGCCGGACTCGTAGAAGGCGTTGCGGTCGCCCTCGAAGAGGGAGAGGTGGGTGTGCATGCCGGAGCCGGGGAACTCGGAGAACGGCTTGGGCATGAAGGTGGCGTGCACGCCCTGTTCGAGGGCGACCTGCTTCATGACCAGCCGGAAGGTCATCACGTTGTCGGCGGTGGACAGCGCGTCGGCGTAGCGCAGGTCGATCTCCTGCTGGCCGGGGGCGCCCTCGTGGTGGGAGAACTCCACCGAGATGCCCATGGACTCCAGCATGGTGATGGCCTGGCGGCGGAAGTCCATCCCGATGTTCTGCGGTGTGTGGTCGAAGTAGCCGGAGTTGTCGGCGGGCGTGGGCCGGCCGCCGTCCAGCGGCTTGTCCTTGAGCAGGTAGAACTCGATCTCGGGGTGGGTGTAGAAGGTGAAGCCGAGGTCGGAGGTCTTGGCCAGGGCGCGCTTGAGGACGTAGCGCGGGTCGGCGTAGGACGGGGAGCCGTCGGGCATCAGGATGTCGCAGAACATCCGGGCCGTGCCGGGGCTCTCGGCGCGCCAGGGCAGGATCTGGAAGGTGCCGGGGTCGGGCTTGGCGATCATGTCCGATTCGAACACCCGGGCGAAGCCTTCGATGGCCGAGCCGTCGAAGCCGATGCCCTCGTCGAACGCCTGCTCCAGCTCGGCGGGGGCGACGGCGACCGACTTGAGGTAGCCGAGTACGTCGGTGAACCACAGCCGTACGAAGCGGATGTCCCGCTCCTCGAGGGTCCGGAGAACGAACTCCTGCTGCTTATCCATATCCATCCATCCTCGCCGGTCAGGCACCGCTCCCCCGCCTGGTCCGGGCAGGAGATCATGAGCATTGCATCACACCGTTTCGGGTGCGTTGCAGTCGCGGCTCACCCCCATAGTGCCTGCTGCGAGGCCTCAGCCGAAGGTGTCGATCGAGGCGATCTTCCAGATGCCGTCCTGGTGAACGGCGTCCACCGCGAACATGGCGGCGGCGTAGGTGCTCCCCGCGCCCGCCTTGGCCGTGCTGGTGTTGCGCTGGTCGGCGAAGACCAGGACGTGCGCCCGGTCGCCGTCGATGGTCTCGACGCCGGTGTCCGTGACGGTGGTGGTCAGCACCAGCTTCTGCGCCGGGGCCTGGGTGCGGACCTGGGCGAGCATGCCGGCGTACTGCTGTACGGCCTTTCCGGTGAGCAGCCGCCTGGCGGCGGTGTCGGTGCGTGCGGTGTCGGCGTAGTCGTAGGAGAAGACCGCGTTCACCGCCTGGGCGATCTGGCCCTTGATCTCGCTGGTACGGGCGGTGTCGGTCAGCGCGGTGTTGTGGGCGGCGACCGTGTCGTGCAGCGCCGAGGCCCGGCTTGCGGCGACCGCGGCGAAGCCGCCGAGCAGCACGGTCAGGACGGCGAGCAGCGTGACGGCGACCGGCAGCGGGCGGCGGGGGATACGGGTGGGTGCCGCACCCTCGGCAGCGGTCCCGGCAGCGGTCCCGGCGGCTGCCTCAGCGGCGGTCCCACCGGTGGCATCGGTACGGGTACGGGTACGGGTCGGCGCTGAGGCCCTGACCGTACGCGTACGCTCCTCCGCCCGCTCCTCCGCCGCCGCGGACACCGCGGCCAGCCTGCGCTGCCGGTTGATCAGATGACGGGTGGTCGACATGGTGCGTCGGTCCTCTCGCGTACGGCGTCAGTGGCTCGCGGTCGGCTGCGGGGTGGTGGGGGAGGTCGCGGCGGCTGAGGGGGCGGGGGCGCTGTCGCCCATCGGGGCCTGGCCGAGGGCGCTGAGCTTCCAGCCGTCCGCCGTCCTGGTCAGCTCGCCGAGCATCCGGCTCTCCTTCACCGCGGGCTTCGCCTTGGGCGCCTGGACGGTGATCCGCAGCGCGACCATCACGCTGGCCTTGCCGGTCCTGCTGTCCAGTTCGGTGACGGCACCGGACAGCACCTTGGCGGTGCTGACCGTCTGGGCCTGCTGCACCTGCTTGGCGAAGTCGGCACGGCCCTGGGCGAGTTGGGTGTGCAGGTCGCCGGTGGTGGAGTCGTCCCAGACGTCCAGGCCGTGGTCCAGGTCGTTGTGGTCGAGGGTGTTGAGGTTCTGCACGGCCTGCTCGCCCGCGGCCAGCGCGGCGTCGCGGTTGCGGGCGAAGGCGGCGTCGCCGTCGTGGGCGGCGCCGTACCAGGACCAGCCGGTCAAGCCGGCGGCGAGGGCCGCGGCCACCGCGAGGGCCAGCGCCACCGCGAGCAGCGGGCGGCGCGGGCGGCGGCGGAGGACGGACTGCATGGGTGCCATCTGGGCTGCTCCTACTGGGCCTTGAGATCGGTGATCCGCCAGTGGCCGCCGACCAGGTGGGCGGACACCGAGAGTTGGGCCGCCGCGCTGGTGGCGGTGGCACCGGCGCGCCGGGCGGTCTGGTCGAGGAAGACCAGCAGGTGGGCGCGGTCGCCGGTGAGCGAGACCACGCCGGCCCGTACCACCCTGGTGCTCAGGGTCAGTTGCTGGTCGGCGACCTGCTGCCTGATCTGCGTGAAGAGCTGCTGGTACTGCTGGGCCGCCGCGCCCTCCAGCAGGTCGCGGGCGGCCTGGGCGGTGGACTGGGTGTCGGTGGGGGTGTACGCGAAGATCCGGCTGAGCGCGTCGCTGACGTCACCGGTGAGCCGGCTGGTGGCCTCGGTGTCGGTGAGCGCGTGGTTGCGTGCCGCGCCCGGGTCCTTCAACTGCTGGGCCGCGTAGGCGAATCCGCCGCCGGCCAGCAGGAGCACCGCGATCAGGGTGACGGCGACGGCCCGCCGCGGGTTGCTCCGCACGACCCGCGGCCACGACGGCCGGAAGCTCCGCCACCCGCCGGACCCGGCACCGGCAACGGCCTCGGCCCCTGCCTCCGCACCGGCATCGGCATCGGCCCCAGCACTGGACGCCGTCTCGCCGGGCGCGGCGGCATCCGCCGGCGGCCCGGCGGCGGGCCCCGAGGTCTCGGCCGACCCCGCGGGAGGCTGTTTCGTCTTCACCTGGATTCCTTCCTCCACGCCCTCAACTCGCCCCGACCGGAACGGCGGTGAGTGCCGTGAGTTTCCAGCCGTCCGCGGTGCGGGACAGGCCCGCCTCGAAGCGTTTGCGGTCGGTGGTCGCCGCGCCCGTGGCCGGGGTGACCGTGACCTGCACGGTGGCGATGAGCTTGGCCGTGCCCGCCCTGGTGTCCAGTTCGGTGACGGCCGCGTCGGTGACGCTGCCCCGGGTGCTGGTGCCCGACTGCTTGAGGGTGGCGGCGTCCGCGCTGTGCGTACCGGCCATCCGGTCGTGCAGCGGCCCGGCGGTCACCGCGAGCCACTGGCCGAGGTCGCTGTCGGCGTGCGCGGCGTCGACGGTGCTGAGCCGGGCGATGTCACGCTGCCCGTCGGCGAGCGCGGCGTCCCGTACCTTGCCGTAGCTCAGCACGTCGTCGCCGCGGGTGTCCGCGTACGACCAGGCGCCGAGCGCGCAGACGACCACGGCCACCGTCCAGGCGGCCACCCAGCCGGCGGCCTTGCCGGGTAGGGCGCGAGCCAGCCTCACGGGGTCACCCCCAGCAGGTCCGCCATGGTGGCGGGGCCGCCGGCCGGCAGCGCGGGCAGGCCGAGGGCGCCGGGGAGCGCCGGCCCCGCCGGGGTGGAGCCGGCCAGCGCGGGCCCCGCGGGGGTGGCGTAGGAGGCGGCGCCCTGGTCCGTGCCGCTGGTCGGCAGGACGGAGCCGGGCTCCGCGGGGGCCGGCACTCCGCCGCCGTAGGGCGCGTGCGCGGAGCCGCGGACGTCGATGCCGCTGGATGCGGGCGCGGTGCAGCGGGCCGCGGTGTTCAGCGCGATCGCGGGCGGGCTGGTGACGAGGCCGTTGCGGTAGGTGGTGCCGCCGTATCCGGAGGTGCAGGGCAGCGGTGAGAAGAAGGTGACCGCCATGCCGAAGCGCAGGCCTTTGGAGTCCACGGCGGTGGACCCCGCGGAGACCACCTTCGGCACGGTCACCAGATACTCCTCGATGCCGCGCTGCCGGGTGGTGGCGATGTCGGAGGTGGTGAGCAGGTTCGCCAGCACCACGCTCAGCTGCGGGCCGACGTCCCGCAGCAGTGCGCTGACCTGGGTGGCCGCGTCGGGCGCCGCGGTGATCAGCCGGCGCAGGTCGGTGTCGGAGGAGTTGAGCTGGGCGGCGAGCTGGTTGGCGCTGTCCGCGAAGGACTTGATGGCTGCCCCTTCGTCGGCCTGGGTGCGCAGCACGGTCCGCCCGTCGACCAGCAGTCTGGTGTCGACGGGGAGGTTGGTGTCGGCGGCGGAGATGAACTGGCCACTGGTGTCGAGCAGCGACTGCAGGTTGTCGGCCTGGCCGTTGAAGACCTGGCCGAACTCGTCCACGACGGTGCGCAGCGAGTTCAGCGGTACGGAGCCGGCCAGGTCGTTGACGCTGGTGAGCAGGTTGGTGACGGGTGCGGGGATCCGGGTGGCGGCCTGGTCGACGTGCGAACCGTCGTGCAGGTAGGGACCCTTGTCGGTGCTGGGCCGCAGGTCGATGTACTGCTCGCCGACCGCGGACAGGCTGGCGACCACCGCCTGGAGGCGGTCGGGGATGCGCGGCGCCGAGTCGTCGATCCGCAGGGAGGCCTCGACGCCGTCCGAG
Organism: Streptomyces sp. NBC_01198; assembly: GCF_036010485.1. Classification (NCBI taxonomy): domain Bacteria; kingdom Bacillati; phylum Actinomycetota; class Actinomycetes; order Kitasatosporales; family Streptomycetaceae; genus Streptomyces; species Streptomyces sp. NBC_01198. The sequence goes on along the minus strand of NZ_CP108568.1, from coordinate 5,943,575 downwards.
GTGAGCCTGATCGGTCCGACCCGGCCGACCGAGACGCCCCGGTAGGTGACGTCGGAGTGCTCGAACAGGCCGCCCGCCTCGGGGAGCTCGACCTTGACGGTGTAGTAGCCGCTGAGCCCCACGTAGCGGCCGAGGTCGGCGTAGCGGACCCCGATGTAGCCGAGCACCAGCACGGCGACCAGCAGGAAGGCGATGTTCTTGACGACCGTGGTCCTGGTCAGCATCAGTGGCTCCCCGCGGTGCTGGTGACCGACGGCAGCGGCAGCGGCAGGCCCTTGGGGACGGGGTTCTTCTTGCCCAGCGGTACGGGGCCGTTGTCGTAGGTGTTGTCCTTGGCCTCCAGGATCGGGATGACCTGGGTGCCGGGGGCCGCGGTCAGGTCGAGGTAGAGGTTGAGGTAGTCGCCCTTGACGCCGTTGAGCACCTCGTCGGTGAACGGGTAGGTGAGCAGCACCTGGAGGGAGTCGGGCAGGTCCTTGCCGGAGTCGGCGAGCCGTTGCAGGGTGGGCGCGAGCGCCTGGAGGTCGGCGACCATGTCGTCCTTGCTCTGGTTGACGGTGTTCACCGCGACGCCGGAGAGGGTGTCGAGCGCCCGCAGCATCGTGACGAGCGAGCCGCGCTGCTGGTCGAGCACCTTCAGACCGGGGCTGAGCCCGGTCAGTACGGTGCCGATCTTCTGGTCGCGGGTGGCGAGGGTGGCGGACAGCTGGTTGACGCCGTCGAGGGCGTCGGTGATGTCCTGCTTGTGCGTGTCCAGGTCGGTGACCAGGGTGTTCACCTGGGTGAGCAGGTCGCGGACCTGGGGCTCGTTGCCGGTGAGCGCCTTGTTCAGCTCGGTGCTGATGGTCTTGAGCTGCTGGATGCCGCCGCCGTTGAGCAGCAGGGAGAGCGCGCCGAAGACCTCTTCCACCTCGGGGTTGCGGTTGGTGTGGGTGGCGGGGATCAGCGCGCCGCCGGCCAGCCGCCCGCGGGAGGGTTCCGAGGACGGCGGCGCGGACAGCTGGACGTACTTCTCGCCGAGCAGGCTGGACTGCTCCAGGTGCGCGTAGGCGTTCGCCGGCAGCTCGACCTTGCCGTTGACCTTCATGGTGACCATGGCGGACCAGCCGTCGTCGGCCAGGTGGATCGAGGTGACCCGGCCGACGGCGACGTCGTTGACCCGTACCGACGCCTGCGGTACGAGGTCGAGCACGTCGGCGAACTGCGCCTTGACCGTGTAGGGGTGGCTGCCGAGGTCGGCGCCGCCGGGCAGCGGGATGCTCTGCACGCCGCCGACGGAGCAGCCGGCCAGGGAGAGGCTGAGCAGCGCGCCGGCCGCCGCTGTGGTCGTACGCCGTCGGGTCATCGCGCGGCCCCCTGGGTGGTGACGTCCCCGGCCGCGGGGAAGGGCAGCGGCAGGTTCTTCGCGGTACGGGACGACGAGGTGGTGGAGGCCGGGGCGTCCGCGGCCGGGTTGATGTCGCCGCCCAGGCTCAGCTCGTTGATGTTGGTGCGGCCGTCGATGCTCTGGTGCTGCGGGTCGTAGGCGTTGAGCAGGTTGTCGGCCGCGAGCGGTGCGGTGTCGAGGAGTTCGGCCAGCGAGGCGCGCTGGTCGACCAGGGTCGCGGTGATCGGCGCCAGCTTGTTGATGCTGGTGGTGAGCCGGCCGCGGTTGTCCTGGATGAAGGTCTTCACCTGGCCGAGCGCGGTGGACAGTTGCTGGAGCGCGCCGCCGAGGTCCTGCTTGTCGGCGGCCAGGAAACCGGTGACGGTGGAGAGCTGGTCGGCGGCGGCTTTCACCTTGCCGTCGTTGTTCTTCAGCATGGTGGTGAAGGACTGGAGGTAGGACAGGGTCGCGAACAGGTCGCCGCTGTGGCCGTTGAGGGTCTTGGAGGCCTGGCCGAGCTGGTCGATGCTGTCGCCGATCGCCTTGCCGTTGCCGTCGAGGTTCTGCGCGCCGGTGTCCAGCAGCCCGGACAGGGCGCCGGTGGTGTTGGCGCCGTCGGGGCCGAGGGCGTCGCTGAGCTGGGTGATGCTGTCGTAGAGCTGGTCGATCTCGACCGGGGTGGCCGTGCGGCTTGCGGGGATGACCGCGTGGTCCTTCAGCTGCGGGCCGCCGGTGTAGGCGGGGGTGAGCTGGACGTAGCGGTCCGCGACGACGCTGGGGGCGACGACGACGGCTCCCGCGCCGGCCGGCACCTTGACGCCGTGGTCGAGGTGCAAGGTGACCTCGACCTGCTTGCCCCTGGGCCGCACCGCGTCGACGGTGCCGACCTTGACCCCGAGGACGCGCAGGTCGGATCCCTTGTAGACGCCGACGGTCCGGTCGAAGTAGGCGGTGACGTGGTTGCCGCCGGGGCCGCCGAAGGCCACGAAGCCGGCGGTGACGGCGGCCGCCACGACCACGGCGAGCACCAGCGCGGCCACCAGCAGCCGCCGGGCGGGGCGTGCGCCGGACCGGGCCGGGCGCGGCAGTCGCGGGCGCAGGGTGGAGCGCAGCTTCGGGTGCAGGTGCGGACGCGGCATGGTCATGACGCGCCTCCGGTGGCCTTGGGCGGCATGCACCCCTCGTCCGGCGGTGTGCCGTCCGGCAGGTAGCTCTTGGGCACCAGACCGCACAGGTAGCTGTCGAACCAGCGCCCGTTGCCGAGGGTGTTGCCGACCAGCCGGTAGTAGGGGCCGGCCAGCGCGAGCGCCTGGTCCAGGCTCGACTGGTTGGCGTCCAGCACCCCGGTGACCCGGTCAAGGGCGTCCAGGGTGGGGGCGAGCTGCCGGGTGTTGTCGGCGACCAGGCCGTTCAGCTGGATGCCCAGGTCCTGGGTGCCGGTGAGCAGGGTGTGGATGGCGTCCCGCCGTTTCTGGATCTCGCCGAGCAGCAGGTCGCCGTCCGAGATGAGAGTCTGGAAGCGGCTGTTCTGGTCGGAGAGGGTCTGGGTGAGCTGCTTGCTGCCGCTGAGCAGGTCGGCGAGCTGGGCGTCCCGGCTGGAGATGGTCTGCGACAGCGACGACAGCCCGGTGGCGGCGCTGCGTACGGACGACGGGGTGTCCTTGAAGGTGTCGGAGATCGTCTGGAAGCTCGCCGCGAGCTGCCGGGTGTCGATCGACCCGAGGGTCTGGCCGAGCCCGTTGAAGGCCTGGGTGACGTCGTACGGCGAGGTGGTGCGGCTCTTCGGGATGCGGGCGCCGGGGTCCTGCTTCCTGCTGCCGAGCGGGTCCACGGCCAGGTACTTCTCGCCGAGCAGGGTCTTGATGCCGATGGCCGCGGTGCTGGCGTCGCCGATCCAGGTGTGCCTGACCTTGAAGGTGACCTTGACCTGGGCGCCGTCCAGCGAGACCCCGGTGACCTTGCCGACCTTGACGCCGGCCACCCGCACCTCGTTGCCGGGCCGCAGGCCTGCCGCCTCGGTGAAGTTCGCCGCGTAGCTGGTGCCGCCGCCGATCACCGGCAGCGCGTCGGCGTTGTAGGCGACCAGGCCGGCCAGCGCGAGCACCAGCAGCCCGACCGCGCCGACGGCCACCGGGTTGCGTTCCCGCAGCGGCCGGAAGAGCGGCCTGCCGCGGTTCGCGGGGTCGCGGAGGCGCAGCCGGATGCCGTGCGGACGCGGGCGGTTCATGACCGGCACCTCGATTCGGTGATCGCTATCCCGGTGGGCGCCTTGCTGCCGTCCGAGGTGGTCACCCCGGCGACGGTGGCCTGGCACAGGTAGAGGTTGAGCCAGGAGCCGTACGAGGCGAGCCGTCCGATGGTGCGGAACTTCTGCGGGCTGTTGACCAGGAAGCTCTGCAACTGCGGTGTGGAGTCCGCCAGGTTGGTGGAGAGCCTGCCGAGCTGCGCGATGGAGTTCTTCAGCGGCTGCCGGCCGTCGGTGAGCAGGCCGGCGGTGCTGGTGGTCAGCTGGGAGATCGCGGTGATCGACTGGCCGATCGGCTCGCGGTCGCCGGAGAAGCCGGTGACGAGCTGCTGGAGGGTGGTGACCAGGTCGTTGAAGTTGGCCTCGCGGGTGTTGACGGTGGTCAGCACGGTGTTGAGGTTGTCGATGACCTGCCCGATGACCTGGTCCTTGGCGGCCAGGGTGGTGGTCAGCGAGCCGATGCTGCCGATCAGGCTGTCGACGGTGCCGCCCTCGCCCTGCAGCACCTGGACGATCTCGCCGGCCAGCTGGTTGACGTCCTTCGGGGACAGGCCCTCGAAGAGCGGCTGGAAGCCGGCGAAGAGCTGGGTCAGGTCCAGCGCGGGGGTCGTGTGGTCCAGCGCGATGGTCTGGCCGGGCTCCAGGGTCTCGCCGACCGGCCCGGTGCCCTGTTCCAGGTCGATGTAGCGCTGGCCGACCAGGTTCAGGTACTTGATGGTGACGTCGGCCGACCTGGGCAGGGTGCGTTCGCGCTGCACCGAGAAGTGCACCTTCGCCAGGTTGTGCCGGTAGACGGTGATCGAGTCGACCTGGCCGACCTTGACCCCGGCGATCCGCACGCTGTCGCCGGACATCAGTCCTGTGGTGTCGGTGAACAGCGCGTTGTAGCCGGCGGTGTCGCCGACGCCGGAGCCGGCGATGCTGATCGCCAGCACGGTGGTGGCCAGTGCGGTGACCAGGATGAAGACCAGCGACTTGACGATCGGGCCGGCCAGGCTGCGGCGCTTCACTTGACGGTCACCTCCGCCCCGCGGAAGACCGGGCCGGTCAGCAGGCTGCTCCAGTCGGGCAGGTCCGCGGGCGAGGTGTGCGCGCCGGGTGCGAGGAGTTCGTCGATCAGCTCGTTCTCCTGCGGGGAGTTGGCCAGCGGGGTGGTGCCCTTGCCGGTGTAGGGGACGGAGTAGCACTGCGGGCCGCCGCTCTTGCCGTACACCGGGGTGTCGGCGCCGGCCGCGTACTTGCCGCGGGACGGCACGGTGGTCAACTCCACGTGCAGGCCCGGCTGGTGGGTCCCCTTGCCGAGGGCCTTGTCCATGGCGGGCACGAAGTTCGCGAGGGTGCGCAGGGTGCAGGGGAAGGAGGGGGCGTACTTCGCCAGCAGGCCGAGGGTGCCGCGGCTGTCGGCGGCCAGCCGGATGATGTTGCCGCTGTTCTGCCGCAGGTAGGTGGTGACGTCCTGGGCGGTGGCGGTCGCGGTGCCGTAGAGGGTGCCGAGGTTCGCCTGCTCCTGGGCGATGGTGCCGCTGGTCCTGGTGAAGTCGGTGAGGGCCTGCACGATGTCGGGGGCGGCGGCGTTGTAGACGTGGCTGACGGTGACGAGCTGCTTGATGTCGTCGTTGAGGACCGGCAGTTCGGGGTTGAGCTTGCTGAGGTAGCGGTCCAGCTGGACCAGGGTGGTGCCGAGCTGGGTGCCGCGGCCGTCCAGCGCGGTGGACACCGCGTTGAGGGTGGCGGCGAGTTTCTGCGGCTGGACCGCGGTCAGCAGCGGCATCACGTTGTCCAGCACCTGCTGGAGTTCGACGGCGTCGCCGGAACGGTCCTGCGGGATCGTGCTGCTCGCGGTGAGCGTCGGCCCGCCCGCGGTGCTGCCGGCGGGCGGCACCAGGGCGACGAAGCGGGCGCCGAAGAGGGTGGTGGGCAGCATCTGGGCGGTGACGCCGGCCGGGATGCGGTGCAGCTGGTCCGGGTCGATGGCCAGCGTCAGCCGGGCTCCGCGCCCGTCGGCGTGGATGGCGCTGACCCGGCCGACGACGACCCCGCGGACCTTGACGTCGGCGCCGGGGTGCATCTCGTTGCCGACGCTGCCGGTCACCACGGTCACGCTCGCGTCGTCGCTGAAGTCCTTGTCGTAGACGGCGACCGCGAGCCACGCCAGCAGCGCCGGGACCAGCAGGAAGACCAGGCCGGCCGTTCTGCGCCCCGCGGTGGTGCCGCGCAGCCGGGCGCGCCCCGGGGCGGCCGCGGTGGGGGGACGGGTCTCGGTGGCGGTCATCCGGCCACCCGCACGGTGGTGGTGGCGCCCCACAGCGCCAGCGACAGGAAGAAGTCGGTGATGGAGATGATCACGATGGCGTTGCGCACCGAGCGCCCGACGGCGATGCCCACCCCGGCGGGGCCGCCCTTGGCGGTGTAGCCGTAGTAGCAGTGCGCGAGGATGACGATCACGCTGAAGACCAGCACCTTCAGGGTGGAGAGCAGCACGTCCTCGGGCGAGAGGAACAGGTTGAAGTAGTGGTCGTAGGTGCCGGGCGACTGGCCGTTGAACCACACGGTGACCAGCCGGGAGGCCGCGTAGCTGCTGAGCAGGCCGATGCCGTACAGCGGCACGATGGCCACCACACCGGCGATGATGCGGGTGCTGACCAGATACGGCATGGAGCGGATCCCCATCCCCTCCAGCGCGTCGACCTCCTCGTTGATCCGCATCGCGCCGAGCTGCGCGGTGAAGCCGGCCCCGACGGTGGCCGACAGCGCGAGGCCGGCGACCAGCGGGGCGATCTCCCGGGTGTTGAAGTAGGCGGAGATGAAGCCGGTGAAGGCGGCGGTGCCGAGCTGGTTCATCGCCGCGTAGCCCTGCAGGCCGACGACGGTGCCGGTGGCCAGGGTCATGCCGATCATCACGCCGACGGTGCCGCCGATCACGCCGAGCCCGCCGCTGCCGAACGCGACCTCGGCCAGCAGCCGTTGCACCTCCCTGAGGTAGCGGCGCAGGGTGCGCGGGATCCACAGCACCGCGGTGACATGGAAGATGAAGTGGTCGCCGGTCTCGTCCAGCCAGCGCAGCGGGCGGTTCAGGAGTGCCATCAGGTCAGGCCCCCTTCTGCGGGACGAGCTGCAGGTAGATCGCGGTGAGCACGACGTTGACGAAGAACAGCAGCAGGAAGGTGATCACCACGGACTGGTTGACGGCGTCGCCGACGCCCTTGGGGCCGCCCCTGGGGTGCAGTCCGCGGTAGGCGGCGACGATGCCGGCGATGAAGCCGAAGACGACCGCCTTGATCTCGCTGATGTAGAGGTCGGGCAGTTGCGCGAGCGAGGAGAAGCTGGACAGGTACGCGCCGGGGGTGCCGTGCTGGATGATGACGTTGAAGAAGTAGCCGCCGGCCGTGCCGACCACCGAGACCAGGCCGTTGAGCAGCAGCGCGACCAGCATGGTGGCCAGCACCCGCGGCACGATGAGCCGTTGCACCGGCGAGACGCCCATGACCTCCATCGCGTCCAGCTCCTCGCGGATCTTGCGCGAGCCGAGGTCGGCGCAGATCGCGCTGCCGCCGGCGCCGGCGATGAGCAGCGCCACGATCAGCGGGCTGGCCTGCTGGATCACCGCGAGCACGCTGGCACCGCCGGTGAAGGACTGGGCGCCCAGCTGCTGGGTGAGCGAGCCGACCTGGAGGGCGATGACCGCGCCGAACGGGATGGACACCAGCGCGGCCGGCAGGATCGTGACGCTGGCCACGAACCAGAACTGCTCGACGAGTTCGCGGACCTGGAAGGGCCGCCGGAAGGTGTCCCGTACGGTCGTGGCGGCGAGCGTCATCAACTGCCCGGTCTGCCGCAGCGCCCCGGTGCCGGGGATCGGCCGGCGCGCACCGGTCTCGCGTACGCGCACCGGTGCGCTCATGCCGGACCTCCCTGGACCGGGGCGAGGCCGGACTGCACGGCGGTACGTGCCGCGGCGGGCAGCTGGTCCCACATCGCCAGCACCCGCGCCCTGCGCCGCTGGACGGCCTGCCGCGGCGGCATGCCCGGGCTCGGCTCCAGCTGCGGTACGACGCTGCGCGGTGCGCGCGGCAAGGTGGCGTCGTCGGACAGCTGCTCCATGGCCAGGGTGGCCTCGTCCTTCTCCTCCGCCATGCCGATCGGGCCTTCGCGGCGCCCGCTGAGGAACTGCCTGACCACCGGTTCGTCGCTGGTCAGCAGCAGCTCCCGGGGCCCGAAGGCGACCAGTTCGCGGCGGAAGAGCATGCCCATGTTGTCCGGCACGGTCGCGGCGATGTCGAGGTTGTGGGTGACGATCAGCATGGTCGCGTCGATCTGCGCGTTGAGGTCGATCAGCAGCTGCGAGATGTAGGAGGTGCGGACCGGGTCGAGGCCGGAGTCCGGCTCGTCGCACAGGATGATCTGCGGGTCGAGCACCAGCGCGCGGGCGAGCCCGGCGCGTTTGCGCATGCCGCCGGATATCTCGCCCGGCAGCTTGGCCTCGGAGCCGACCAGGCCGACCATCTCCATCCGCTCCATGACGATGCGGCGGACTTCCGACTCCCTCTTGCGGGTGTGCTCGCGCAGCGGGAAGGCGATGTTGTCGAAGAGGTTCATCGAGCCGAACAGCGCGCCGTCCTGGAACATCAGGCCGAACAGCTTGCGGGTCCGGTAGATGTCCCGTTCCGGGCCGTTGACCATGTCGACGCCGTTGACGAGGACCCGGCCGCGTTCCGGTTTGAGCAGGCCGATCACGGATTTGAGGAAGACCGTCTTGCCGGTGCCCGAGGGGCCCAGCATCACGCTGACCTCGCCGGGCGGCAGAGTGAGCGTCACATCCTGCCAGACGGTCTGTTCGCCAAAGGACTTCGTCAGGCCTTCGACGATCACTTCGATTCCCATTGCACCTCCCGGGGCGGGGTTGGTATGGCGGAGCTCGGTGTGCCGCGGGCGCCGGGGTGCGGCGCGGGCGCGGTCAGCGGTGGGGCGGCACGGGGTAGGGAATCTTCGGGCTGCACCAGGTCGGGTCGGCCAGCGGCGCGCACAGCGGCCCCTGGATGAGGTTCAGCGAGTTGCCGTGTCCGGAGATCGCCGAGGTGAACATCGCGTCGAGGTTCTCCCCACTCGCGCTGCGGCAGCCGGTGAAGCGGGGGATGAACAGGTCGTCCTGGAAGAGCGGCCCGCCGGTCTGGATGGAGTAGTCGCTCGGCGCCTCGACACCGTCGAGCCCGCTGCGGTTGAGGCCGAGCAGCGCGATGTCGAGCGGCGCCGCCGTCTGGCAGTGCGGGCCCACGTCCATCGGCGTCCCGTTGATCTTCACGTCGCTGAGCCGGAGGTCGTCCTTGCCGTAGATGGCGGTGACGTAGAGCTGCGCGCCGATGCCGGTGGTGATGACGGTCATCACGCCGCGCCGGGTGGTCAGGTGCATCGTCGCCGTCGTCGGCATGAAGCCGTACGTCAGGAAGGTCGTCCTGGCCGGCGGGATGTCGAAGGTGGCGACGGAGTCGATCTCCACGTACGGGTTGTCCTCGTCGGCGAAGCTGAAGACGCTGCCGACGGTCGCGATGTTCGCCATCGACGGCTCGCGGGCGTTGAGGTCGTTGAGGACCGAAGCGCCCTTGAGCTTGGCGACGTTGGACAGGCCGGTGATGAAACCGCACTGCGAGATGCGCTCGATGGGCGGGTCGCCGGGGGCCGGGTAGAGGGTGGCGCCCGGCGGCCGCTGCTTGGCCTGTTCGGCGATCACCTGGGGGTCGGGGTCGGCGGTGGGCGCCGGCGGGCAGTCGTCCTTGTCGGACAGCACCGGCGTCGACAGCGTGATGGTGCCGTTCTGCTTCCCGGTGGCGGGAGCGCCGGCCGAGGGCGCGCTGCGGGCCGTGGCGGTGCCGCCGCCCGGCGTCGGGCGGGAGGCGCCGTGTCGGGGGGCGGAGCCGGGCGGGCTGCCGGGCGCCCCCTTCGCCGGGGGCGCGGCCGGGGCGCCGGTGGCCCGTACCGTCGCCAGCAGCGCGGTCTGGCCGGCCTTCGGCGAGCAGGTGCCGCTGATGTCGGCGAGCGGTGCGGCCGGGTTGGCCGTGGCCGCCGCGCTCTCCGGCGTGGTGAGGGTCGCGGTGTCCGGCGTGCCGCCCTTGGGCGCCGGCGTGGGGGTGGGCGATGTGGTCGCCGCGGCCACCGGGTGCAGCGTCAGCGTCAGGTCGCCGGCCTCGAACTTCACCTGCCCGGGCGCGGTCACCGACAGCGGCGGTACCGGGCCGGTGAAGGCGAGCCGCAGGTCGTCGGTGCCGCCGGCCGGCGTCGCCGGCGCGGTGAGGCCGGGCCAGGAGGCGTCAGCCGCGGAGGTGCCCTGCGTGACGTGCACGGCCAGTCCCGCGGTGCCGGACAGGGTGGCGGCCGGGGCGGGCAGCAGCGCGGTGACGCCGGCTCGCGGGATGGTGACCTCCGCTGTCAGGGCGCCGGGCTGGATGGGCCGGCCGACGGCCGCGCTGCGGGGGTAGGTCTGCGTGAGAGCGACCACCACCTCCTGCGTGCCGGAGGCGAAGCCGCACGCGTAGCGAAGTGTCAACTCCCCGTTCCCCACACCGCTGATGGCCGTGGAGGCCGGCCCGGACAGCAGCCCGGCCAGGAGCGCCACCGCCATGACCGTGGCGAAGCGCACCGCTCGACCGGGTAGCACGGCACCCCTCATCTCTGCATTCCTCCAACAGGTTCGGCGGCAGGACATTACGTGCGGGTAATAAGCCCAGACAAGTGATCGAACGGGCGAACGCCGCCGAATCTTGCGGGGCTCCGATTTCTTGTCACCTGGTGACAAATCCCGTCCGCGACTTTGTCATCGGGTGCGCAATTCCGGCCGCCCCCGCGGCGGGTGGCGTCAGCTGATCGTCTGGGGCGGGCTGAGCGTGAAGGCGTTGCTGCCGACCGTCACCGAGTCGCCGTTGTGCAGCAGGCCGAAGCACCCGGTGACGTTGAAGACGTGCAGCCCGCCGCCGGTCACCGTCAGCAGCTGGGGGCTGGAGTTGCTGTGGCTCCAGGTCAGCGTCGCCGGCGAGGTGCCGCCGCCGGCGCCCGCGACGGTGGCGCCGCACAGCGGGCCTGTCAACTGCACGCGCAGGCCGGTGAACGTACCCAGCGCCACGCCCGTCGAGCTGTTGTAGGCCGTCTCGTTGATCGTCCAGGGCAGGCCGAGGAAGGTCTCGGTCACGGCGATGCCGCCCGGTCCCACGCAGCTGGTGGCCGCAGCCGAGGTGAAGTGCCCGATGGTGGGGCTGGACGAGGACATCAGACTGCCGTGCAGGGCGAGCGAGGCGCAGGTGACGTTGAACCCGGTCGCGGGGTTGGCGACGGTCCACGGGGCCAGGGTCGCGGTGAAGGTACCGCCGGGTGTCACGGTGCCGGCGAACGCCGAGGTGCCGAGCGTGAATACGGCGGCGAAAGCGGCGGCCAGTGGTACGAGTATCCGGAGCGCTCTTCTCATCGTCGTCCCCCCTTGTCTTCCCATTTCTCGGGCGGACCCCGGCCCGAATACCGGGCCGGGGTCCTTTGTGCACGGGCATTTCCGCGTGCGCGGTCAGCGCGGGATCACGGAGAGGTGAGCTTCAGCGAGGTCGGGGGCGTCACCACGTAGTTGCCGGTGAAGACCGCGAGGTCGTTGTTGTTGATCAGCCCGAGGCAGATACCGGAGACGCTGTACGCCTTCAGGTTCCCGCCGGTGATCGCCAGGGTGTGCGTGCCGTTGGTGTACGTGGCGTTCAGCGACGCGCCGGTCGTCGAGCCCGAGGGGCTGGCGAAGGTCGCGTTGCACAGGCCGGTGAGCTTGGCGATGACCCCGGTGAGGGTGCCGGTGGTCACGCCGGTGCTGGCGTTGTACGACACCGCGTTGAGGTGCCACGGCAGGCCCTGCGGGGCCACGTTGAAGCTGATGCCGGCCGGGCCGGTGCAGCCGGTGAAGGACAGCGAGCTGATGGCGGCGATGTTCGTGCCGGACAGGCCGGTGCCGTTCGTCGCGCTGCCCCCGGCGGCCGAGGACGTGCAGTTGAGCGTCGTGCCGGTGTTGGTGTCCTTCAGGATCGGGTGGCTCGCGGTGGCTTTGAAGCTGCCGCCGCCGGTGACGGTCCATGTGCCGGCCGCCGAGGCGGGGCTGGCCGCCAGGCCGATCGCCGCGGCGAGGGCGGCCCCGGTGACGAGGCTGCTCTTGGTGAGGGTGGAGAGCTTGCGCACGGCTTGGTCCTTCCTGGGAGTTGACGTGCCTGATAAACCGGGTCCCGGCGTGGGGGCCGGAATTCGGTTGCGACTCACTACCTGGAACGTTGGATGCCGAATCCGGTCGGCTGCTCTTGCGGTGCTGGACGTTACGCACGGGTAACTCGGGGCGCAACAAGTCCGCCCAAGATTTCCGGCGCGACCCTACCGCCGGGTATTTTTCTGTCACCGCGGAGACAGCAGGGGGCCGCTTTTTTGTGCGCGGGTGAGCATTCCGTGGCCGAAGGCCGCACCTGCGGGACGGCGGCGGTACGGTCTGCCCCGGCGGCGCCACCGACAACGTTTCCGTGTCCGGGGTGCTGCGCTCGGTGCACGATTGGTCTATGTTGCAGCAAGGTTACGGAGCGCGAGGCTGCGCGTCCGGAGGGAGGGGCATGACCGTCATGCGTCAGACACCCGAAAATTCGGAACCTCCCGGTCCGATTCCTCGCGAGTTCGCCGCCGTCATGCGCCCTGAACTGCCCAGTCTTTTAAAAGAGATGGCAGCTGAAATCGTCACCGCCATCCCCGAATACGGCCACCTGCTCGAAGGCCCCAACGCCCGCGTGATCAAAATAGGCATCGAGCAGAGCATCGCCACCTTCGTGGACCGGGTGGCCGCCCCCACCGCCACCACCGCGCTGCGTGACGACCTGTGCCGCAGGTTCGGCCGCTTCGAGGCGTACGAGGGCCGCAGCCTGGACAACCTGCAGGCCGCGTACCGCATCGGCTGCCAGGTCGCGCTGCGCAGGGTCCGTACGGTGGGCCGCCGCTACAGCCTGTCCGCGTCCTTCATGCTGACCTTCGCCGACGCGCTGTTCGCCTACATGGGCGACCTCGCCGAGCTGTCCCGCGAGGGTTACGTGCAGGCGCTCGCCGAGCTGGGCGAGGAACCCGACAACCGGCGCCGGCGGCTGCTGCGCCGCATCCTCGGCGGCACCGCGGTCGCCCGCAGCGCGCTGGCCGAACTCGCCGAGCACTCCGCCTGGCCGCTGCCGGAGGAGGTCACGCTGGTCGCGATCGCGCCGGACACCCGGCCGCCGCGCGGGGCACTGGACAAGGACATCCTGCTGGACTTCGCCGACCCCGAGCCGCACCTGCTGGTGCCTGGGCCCTTCACCGAGGAGCGGCGGCGCTCGCTGACCGCCGCGCTGGCCGGCTGCCGGGCGGCGGTCGGGCTGACCACCTCGCTCAGCGAGGCCGCCGACTCGCTGCGCTGGGCGCGGCACGCCCTGGCGCTCGCCGACGCGGGGGTGATCGACGAGGACGAGGTGGCGATGTGCGAGGACCACCTCTTACCGCTGTGGCTGCTGGGCGACCCGGCGCTGGTCAACCAGATCGCCGGCCGTTACCTCGGCCCGCTGGTGGGGCTGACCGCGACCCAGCGGGCCCGGCTGATCGACACCCTGCGGATCTGGCTCACCACCCGGGGCACCGCGGCGCAGGTCGCCGACCAGCTCGGGGTGCACCCGCAGACGGTGCGCTACCGCATCCGCATCCTCGACCGGGCCTTCGGCGACCAGCTGGCCGACCCCGACCACCGGTTCGCCACCGAGATCGCGCTGCGTGCCCTGCACCTGCGCGAGCACGGCGAGGCGGCGGACAGCCACGCCTTCGCCGCCCGGGCCGCGGACAGCGCACGGACGGCGGACGGTGGCGCCCGCCAGGAGCACCGCCGTCCGCCGTCACGCGGCCGGTCCGGCCACGAGGTGTAGGCCGCCGACTAGGAGGTGTAGGCCTCCAGTTCGGAGAGCTGGGCGGCGGGCCAGCCGGTGTTGCCGGTGACGGTGAGCCGCAGGTAGCGGGTGCTTGTGGGGGTCAGGGTGATGGTGGCGGTGTTGCCGGTGGCGGGGTTGAGGGTGTAGCCGGCGGAGGCCTTCAGGGTGGTCCAGGTGCTGTTGTCGGTGGAGCCCTGGACGGAGAGGGTCTCGGTGCGGGTGGCCCAGGCGGTGGCGGGGGGCAGTTTGATCACGAGGCGGCCGATGGTCTTCGCGGCGCCGAGGTCGACGGTCAGTGACTGGGGGAAGGCGTTGTTGGTGGATTCCCAGTAGGTGTTGGCGTTGCCGTCGACGGTGTTGCCCGCGGTGTAGACGTCGGCGTGGCCGGTGTCACTGGCCGGACGGCCCAGTGCCAGGTTCCCGTTGGTCGGCGGCGGCGTGGTCGAACCGCCGGTGGTGCCGCCGGTGCTGGTGCCGGGACCGCTGCCGGGCTGCGGCCAGCTGTTGCAGTCGCCCCAGGTGCCGTCCCAACCGCTGTTGCCCGAACCCTTGTTGACGGTGAAGGCGGGCAGGTTGGCCGGGTAGGAGCAGTTGTAGACGCCGGTCGCCCCGGTGCTGGTGGCCGTCACGTTGCTGAACGAGGCCGATCCCGGGGTCTCGGCCTGCACCACCACGGTGCCGGTGCCCGAGGCGGTCGCCCCGCTGACCGTCACCCCGCTGACCTGGTAGCCGTGGCCGCCGCCGGAGACGAACTCGAAGTCGCTGTACGGGCTGTCGATGAAGGTGGTGCTGCTGATCCGGATGTCGTTGCTGATGGCGTAGTCGTAGGAGTCGACCCGCAGCGCGCCCATCGGGTGGCCCCAGTTGGGGTTGAGCGCACCGGTGCGGATCAGGGTGTTGCCGGAGACGGTGACCGTGCCCGAGAGCGGGTTGAAGGGCTGCAGGAAGGCCTGGTTGGAGATCGCGATGCCGCTGCCGAGCGCGTTGGTGTCGGCGATCACGTTGTTGGAGGCGGTGTTGTTGCTGCCGCCGTAGATCGCGATGCCGTTGGCCAGGTTGGGCTGCACGATGGTGTTGCCGGTGAAGGAGTTGCCGGTGTCGGGCGAGCCGAGCGACCACATGGCGAGCGAGTCGTCACCCTGGTTGCGCAGGAAGTTGTTCTTCACGGTGACGTTGTGGGCGCTGCCGTCGAGGTTCAGCCCGTCGGCGGTGGTGCCGACGATGCGGCTGTTCTGCACCACCAGGTTGTCGTTGTTGCCGGTCAGCCACAGGCCGACCTTCTCGCGCTGCACCCACATCCCGGAGACGACCGAGTTCGGGCCGAGGCTGCCGGTGACGAAGTTGTCGGGCGAGTTGTCGTTGCGGACGCTGACGTCGCCGAAGACCGCGAAGTCGTAGAGCTTGGTGTTGCCGCTCGCCGAGCCCTGGTCGATGAAGTGCGAACTGTGCACCACCGAGTACCAGTTGCCGGCGCCGCGCAGGGTGACGCCGTCGGCCGGGATCTGCGAGGTGACCTTGAAGTTCCCCTGCGGGATCCAGACCTCCTTGCCCTGGGACTTGGCGTCGGATATCGCCTGCCGGAAGGCCTGGGTGGAGTCGCCGCTGCCGCCGGCGTCGGCGCCGTCGGCGACCACCGAGACGGAGTTCGCGGGCTGGGTGGCGGCGCCCGCGACCTGCTCGAAGTCGGCCACGTCGACGGTGGCGCTGCCGGTGTCGCCGGCGTCGAGCTGCAGCTTGACCTTGCCGCCCGCGGCCACGTTCTGGCCGAGCAGCAGCCGGGAGTCGTCGAAGTAGTGGTGCGTCTTGGCGCCGGCGATCCAGCCGGTGTCCACGTACGAATACTGCGAGGTGACCGCGAGCTTTCCGCTGATCTTGCTGCCGTTGACGTAGACGGACACCGTGCCCGAGGCGCCGCGCGGCAGGTTCACCGCCACGTCGACGGCGTTGGCGGCCTTGGTGAGCGTGAACTCGACGTACTTGCCCTGCCCACTGAGCGTGACCGCGCGGCGGCCGGACGCCTCGGAGGCGACCGTTGACTGGGTGTAGTCGGGGCCGAGTTGCGAGCCGTTGGTGGCCGCGGCCTCGGCCTCGTACTCGGTGAACGGCACGCTGGCGCCGCCGCTGACGGCGAAGGGTGAGACGGCCTGCGCGGTGGGGGCGGCGCTGGCGGCGGTGGTCAGGGAGAAGGCGAGTCCGCCGGCGGCGAGCGCGGCGGTGGTCGCGGTGGCGATCCAGACCGAGGAGCGACGTCTGATGTCCATGCGGTGGGGGGGTCCCTTCTGACGGGAGTCGCAGGTGTGACGACCGACACCCTAGGGACAGTGACCTGACGCAGCAATATGTCGACCGTGTTTCGCAAAATTTGGATGACTTGCAGAGATTCCGCAAAATCGCCGCAAGAATCTTGCGTCACCTGTACTAGAATCGACGCCATGACACGACGACTTGCCGAGGTGGCAAAGAAGGTCGGGGTGAGCGAGGCCACCGTCAGCCGGGTGCTGAACGGAAAGCCCGGCGTCTCCGACGCTACCCGGGCCGCGGTCCTCACCGCCCTTGACGTGCTCGGATACGAACGGCCCACCCAGCTGCGGGGCGAACGCGCCCGGCTGGTCGGCATGGTCATGCCCGAGCTGCAGAACCCGATCTTCCCTGCTTTCGCGGAGGTGGTCGGTGGCGCGCTGGCACAGCAGGGCTTCACCCCGGTGCTGTGCACCCAGACCGCGGGCGGTGTCTCCGAGGCCGACTACGTGGAGTTGCTGCTCCAGCAACATGTGTCCGGGGTCGTCTTCTTCGGCGGGCTCTACGCCCAGGCCGAATCACCCCACGACCACTACGCACGGCTCGCGGAACGCAACCTGCCCACCGTGCTGATGAACGCCGCCATCGACCATCTCGACTTCCCCCGGGTCTCGTGTGACGACGCGGTGGCGGTGGAGCAGGCGATGAACCATCTGATCTCGCTGGGGCACCAGCGCATCGCCCTGGTGCTCGGCCCGCCCGACCACGTGCCCTCCCGCCGCAAGCTCGCCGCCGCCCGCCGGGTGGACCCCTCGGTGACCGTGGAGCACGCGCTGTTCACCCTTGAGGGCGGCCAGGCGGCCGCCAGCCGGCTGCTGGCGCGCGGCATCACCGCCTTCATCTGCGCCTCCGACCTGCTGGCGCTCGGCACCATCAGGGCCGCCCGCAGGAGGCGCTTGTCGGTGCCCGAGGACGTCTCCGTCATCGGTTACGACGACTCGTCGCTGATGAACTGCACCGAGCCGCCGCTGACCACCGTGCGGCAGCCCATCGAGGCGATGGGACGGGCCGCGGTGGACCTGCTGGCCGGCGAGATCAGCGGTGCCTCGGTCGACCACGACGAGCTGTTCTTCGAACCGGAGTTGGTGGTCCGCGGTTCCACCGGACCGGCCCCGCACCCCGCCCGTATCCCGCATCCGGAGGCCCGTACGAACGCCTAGCGATACCCCGTCAGGCCTTCACTGAGGACCCCCTGAGGGGCTGAGCGCGCAGTTCACCGTGCCGGACGCCGGCGCGGTGCGGCTGCGCGCTCAGCCGTCTCCGCAGCGCGGTCGGCACCCTTGACCGTCGTGACCAAGTCGTGTCTTTGCGAAATTCACGCGACATCTTGCGGACATCTATCGGGTTAAGTACGTTGAGCCAACCCGAGACGGCGGCGCGCACCTGCGCCGGACATCATGTGCATCCATGCGCCGCGGGGGTCCCAGATCGCAGTCCAACGACGCGCAGTGGTTCAGGGGAAGGGTTTGATCATGAGCAGAATCCGCTACCGCAGACTGGTGGCAGTCGCGCTGGTCGCAGGCATCGGATTGACGAGTGCCGCATGCTCCTCCAGCGACGACAAGAAGGACGACAAGGGCAGCAGCAAGTCCAGCAGCTCCAGCGCCGGCACCCCCTTGGACCCGAAGACCAAGGTGACGATCAGCGTCGACTGCATGCCGCCCACGACGAAGAAGCCCGAGCGCAAGCAATGGCTCGACGACATCGCCGAGTTCCACAAGACCTACCCGAACGTGACCATCAACAGCAAGGACACGTTCCCCTGCGAGGACACGGACAAGTTCACCGCCCAGCTCCAGGGCTCGTCCGAGACCAACGTCTTCTACAGCTACGTCACGGACCTCAACCAGGTCCTGGACGCCGGCCAGGCCGCTGACATCACCGACTACGTCAACGACAAGACGGTGCCCAACCTCAAGGACATCGACCCGAACGTCCTGGCGATCCTCAAGGACGACGGCAAGCTGTACGGGCTCCCCACCACGAACTACTCGATGGGCCTGATCTACAACCGCAAGATCTTCAAGGACGCCGGCCTCGACCCCGACAAGCCGCCGACCACCTGGGACGAGATCCGCACCGACGCCAAGGTCATCCAGGACAAGCTCGGCAGCAAGGGCGTCCACGGCTTCTTCGAGTACGGCGCCGGCAACCAGGGCGGCTGGCACCTGACCTCGGCGCTGTACGGCGCGGGCAACAACGTGGTCAGCGACGACGGCAGCAAGGCCGCGTTCAACGGCCCCGAGGCCGCCTCGATCCTGCAGACCATCCATGACATGCGCTGGGTGGACAACAGCATGCCCTCCAGCGCCGGCAAGGCGTGGGGCGAGAGCCAGAAGGCGATGGGCGCGGGCCAGATCGGCATGTACCTCGCCGCTCCCGACGACATCCAGCTGATGGTCCAGCAGTACGGCGCCAACTTCAACGACCTGGGCATGGCGCCGATCCCCGGCGGCAAGACCTCGCTGATGGGCGGCAACGACTACTTCTTCAAGAAGTCGGACAGCCCGGACCAGATCAAGGCCGGTATCGCCTGGATCAACTTCAAGTTCCTGACCCTGAAGAAGGGCCAGTTCAACTACGCGCGCAACAAGACCGACGGCATCCCGGTCGGCCTGCCGCAGCCCTTCTTCTTCACCGGCCAGTCCAAGGCCACCGACACCGCGGACAAGACCCAGTACGCGACCGTCCCGGTGCAGAACTACAAGTCGTACGTCGACGCGCAGGTCCCGGTGAAGGGTGAGCCGCCGAACGCGCAGAAGCTCTACACCGTGCTCGACACCGTGATGTCCGGCGTGCTGAGCAACAAGAACGCCGACGTCAGCAAGCTGCTGTCGTCCGCGGAGACGCAGGCGAACCAGCTGCTGGCCGCCGGCCAGTAACAGCACAGCCCCCCGCGGGGGCCGGTCGGCGACCGGCCCCCGCGGCGCGGCACGGAACTCATGCACCGCTTCCAGCCGAGGAGCCTTCATGGCGGCGACGACCGTCCCCGACAAAACAACCAGGCGCCACGCCGGGCGCGCCGCAGGTCCTAGGGCCCAAGGCGGCCGGGGCGGCCTGAGCCGCAAGCTGAGCCAGAACCTCCAGGCCTACGGGTTCCTCATCGGGGCGATCCTCTGCTTCGGGTTCTTCTCGTGGTACCCGATGGTCCGGGAGTTCATCATGAGCTTCCAGCAGACCAAGCGCGGGGTGACCAGCTGGGTCGGATTCAAGAACATCAAGACGATCTACCACGACCCGTACTTCTGGACGGCGTGGAAGAACACCGGGATGTTCACGCTCTACGCGCTGGTGATCGGTTTCGCGGTGCCGTTCCTCATCGCGATCCTGCTCAACGAACTGCGGCACGCGCGGGCTTACCTGCGCATCCTGGTCTACCTGCCCGTCATGCTCCCGCCGGTGGCGGGCGCCCTGCTTTTCAAGTACTTCTACAACCCCGAATACGGCCTGTTCAACCGCATTCTCAAGATCTTCCACCTGCCGACGTCGCAGTGGCTCGACTCGTCGAACACCGCACTGATCTCGGTGGTCATCGCGGCGACGTGGATGAGCATGGGCAGCGCGACGCTGATCTACCTGGCGGCGCTGCAGAACATCCCCGGTGAGCTGTACGAGGCCGCCGACCTGGACGGCGCGGGGCTGTGGAGCAAGATCTGGCACGTGACGATCCCGCAGACCAAGCTGGTGCTCTCGCTGATGCTGCTGCTGCAGATCGTGGCGACCATGCAGGAGTTCACCAACGTCTTCCTGATGGCCGGCGGAAACGGTCCGGAGAACTCCACCATGACCGTGGTCTACATGGTCTACCAGTACGGCTACCGCTACAACAACTTCGGTGGCGCGGCTGCGCTCGGCCTCTTCCTGCTCCTGGTACTCGCCGGATTCTCCGGTCTGTACGCGCGGCTCAACCGGAACAGCGACTAGGACGGATCACGATCATGGCAGAGTTCTCCTCCCAGAACCGGACGCTGATCTCGTCCGCGACCCTGGCAAGGCCCCGGGGCAGATTCATCTACTGGACCGTGCTGTCCGTCGTACTCGTGGTCTTCACCGTGGTCTTCGTCGGGCCGCTGTACTGGATGGCCACCAGCGGCTTCAAGTCCGTGCACGAGGTGCTGCACAACCCGCCGACGCTGATACCGAAGGATCCCCACCCGTCGAACTACAAGACGGCGTGGACCCAGTTGAAGCTCGCCAAGCTGCTGTGGAACACCTTCTACTACGCCTTCGGCGCGCTGGCCTTCCAGCTGGTCTTCGACGTGGCCGCGGCCTACGCGCTGTCCAAGCTGCGGCCGGTGATGGGCAACATCGTCCTCGGCGGCATGCTCGCCACCTTGATGATCCCCTCGGCCGTGCTGATCATCCCGCAGTACATGACGGTGCTCGACCTGCCGCTGCTGCACGTCAACCTGATCAACCACCCGTGGGCGATCTGGCTGCCCACGGTGGCCAACGGCTTCAACATCTTCCTGCTCAAGCGGTTCTTCGACTCGATCCCCAACGACCTGATGGCCGCGGCGGCCATCGACGGGGCCGGGCCGATGCGCACCCTGCTGTCGATCGTGCTGCCGATGTCCCGGCCGATCCTCGGCGTGGTGTCGATCTTCGCCGTGGTCAACGTCTGGAAGGACTTCCTCTGGCCGATGCTGGTGGAGCCCGACCCGGAGAAGCAGCCGATCAACATCGGTATCAACTCGCTTTCGCAGGGCGTACCGCAGAACGTGCTCATCGCCGCGCTCGCCATCTCCGCGCTGCCCACCCTGCTGATCTTCCTGCTCTTCCAACGCAACATCATGTCCGGCCTGACCGCCGGCAGCCTCAAGGGCTGACCGGCCCGTGCGGCCGCGCAGCCTTCCGTAACGCTCCACCCCACAGCACTCCGCCGCCGGTCCTCATGCCCACATCCCCGCCTCCTGGGGCCGGCGGCGGGGTCCCACCTGCCCGAAAGGACGTTGACGTGGCAGACACCCCTCAGCCCGAGGCCGACGAGAACTGGTGGCGCGGCGCGGTCATCTACCAGGTCTATCCGCGGAGCTTCGCCGACAGCAACGGCGACGGGACCGGTGATCTCGCCGGCGTGCGGTCCCGGCTGCCGTACCTGGCCGAGCTGGGCGTCAACGCTCTGTGGTTCTGCCCGTGGTATCCGTCGCCGATGGCCGACGGCGGTTACGACGTCGCCGACTACCGGGACGTCGAGCCGGTCTTCGGGACGCTCGCCGAGGCCGAGAAGCTGATCTCCGAGGCCCTCGCGCTGGGCATCAGGACGATCATCGACGTCGTGCCGAACCACATATCCGCCGCGCACCCGTGGTTCCGCGAGGCGCTGGCCGCCGGTCCCGGCTCGGCGGCGCGGGAGCGGTTCTGGTTCCGGCCGGGACGCGGCGAGCACGGCGAACTGCCGCCGAACAACTGGCCCTCGCAGTTCGGCGGCCCGGCGTGGACCAGGACCACCGACCCGGACGGCACCCCGGGCGACTGGTTCTTGAACCTCTTCGACTCCGAGCAGCCCGACCTCAACTGGAACCACCCCGAGGTCCGCGCCGAGCACGAGGACATCCTGCGGTTCTGGTTCGACCGGGGGGCCGGCGGCGTTCGCATCGACTCGGCCGCCATGGTCTCCAAGGACCCCGAGCTCCCCGACCTCGTCACAGAACCGGGCGTACCGCACCCGTACATCGACCGGGACGAGCTGCACGGCATCTACCGCGGCTGGCGGCGGATCGCCGACTCCTACCCGGGCGCGCGCATCCTGGTCGGCGAGGTGTGGCTGCCCGACGCGGAGCGCTTCGCGCGGTATCTGCGGCCCGACGAGATGCACACCGCCTTCAACTTCGACTTCCTGGCGTGCCCCTGGGAGCCCGCCAGGCTGCGTACGTCCATCGACACGACGCTCGCCGCGCACGCGCCGGTGAGCGCGCCCGCGACCTGGGTGCTGTGCAACCACGACGTGACGCGTACGGTGACCCGCTACGGGCGGGCCGACACCGGCTTCGACTTCGCCACCAAGGCCTTCGGCATCCCGACCGACCTGGAACTCGGCACCCGGCGGGCCCGGGCCGCGGCCCTGCTCACCCTGGCGCTGCCCGGCTCTGTCTACCTCTACCAGGGCGAGGAGCTGGGGCTCCCCGAGGTCGAGGACATCCCGCTGGACAAGCTGCAGGACCCGATGTACCTGCGGTCCGCGGACACCAACCCGGGGCGGGACGGCTGCCGGGTGCCGCTGCCGTGGGGCGGCTCCGCGAGCCCGTTCGGCTTCAGCCCGCCCGGCGCCGTCGCCGAGCCGTGGCTCCCGCAGCCGGCCGACTGGGCGTCGCGCACCGCGGAGGTCCAGGCCGCCGACCCGGACTCGATGCTGTCGCTCTACCGGGCGGCGCTGGGCCTGCGGCGGGCCGAGGCGGGCCTCGGCGACGGTACGTTCGCCTGGCTGGAGTCCCCGCCGGGCGTGCTGGCCTTCCGCCGCTCCCCCGAGTTCGTGTGCCTGCTGAACCTGGCCGACGAGGACGCGGCGCTGCCCGACCACGCGGAGGTCCTGCTCGCCAGCGGTCCGCTCCCGGACGGCGCCCTCCCGGCCGACACGGCGGTCTGGCTGCGCGCCTAGCCCCCGCCGGGGCGAGCTTTCCCGCGGTACGGGGGTCCCGCGCGCGGGGGTGTCCCCAGCGGCGCCCCCGCAGGCGGGGGCAGTGGGGGCGCCGCGCCCGGGGCCGGGTGTGATCGGGGCGACAGTGATTTCGTCTAGGTGACGATTAGACTGGGGGCGTGCCTCAACTACGACTCGCCCTGAATCAGATCGACGCCCGCGTCGGCGACATTGCCGGGAACGCCGAGTCGGTCGTGCGCTGGACCCGGCATGCGGCCGCGCAGGGAGCCCACCTCGTGGCGTTCCCCGAGATGATGCTCACCGGCTACCCGGTGGAGGACCTGGCCCTGCGGTCGTCGTTCGTCGAGGCGAGCCGCACCGCGCTGGTGGAACTGGCCGGGCGGCTCGCCGACGAGGGGCTCGGCGAGCTGCCGGTCGTCGTCGGCTACCTGGGCCGCAGCAAGGACGCCAGGCCGCGCTTCGGCCAGCCGGCCGGCGCCCCGCAGAACTGCGCGGCGGTGCTGCACCGCGGCAAGGTGGCGCTGCGGTTCGCCAAGCACCACCTCCCCAACTACGGCGTCTTCGACGAGTTCCGCTACTTCGTGCCCGGCGACACCCTGCCGATGATCCGGGTCCGCGGCGTGGACGTGGCCCTGGCGATCTGCGAGGACCTGTGGCAGGACGGCGGCCGGGTGCCCGGCACCTGCGCCGCCGGCGCCGGCCTGCTGCTGTCGGTCAACGCCTCGCCGTACGAGCAGGACAAGGACGACACCCGCCTCGACCTGGTGCGCAAGCGGGCCCAGGAGTCCGGCTGCACGCTGGTGTATCTGGCGATGGTCGGCGCCCAGGACGAGCTGGTCTTCGACGGCGACACCATCGCGGTCACGCAGAGCGGCGAGGTGATCGCCCGGGTGCCGCAGTTCGCCGAGGAGTGCGTCCTGCTGGACCTGGACCTGCCGCCCGCGCCCGCCGAGGTGCCGTCCGGACGGGTGGCCGACGGCCTGGAGATCCACCATGTGACGCTGTCCGAGGAACCGGTGGCCCCCTACACCCCGCAGTTCACCGGTGAGGTCGCCGAGCGCCTTGAGGACACCGCCGAGATCTACGGGGCGCTGGTCACCGGCCTGCGCGCGTACGTCGAGAAGAACGGCTTCCGCTCGGTGCTGATCGGCCTGTCGGGCGGTATCGACTCGGCCCTGGTCGCGGCCATCGCGTGCGACGCGATCGGCGCGTCGAACGTCTACGGCGTCTCGATGCCGTCGGCGTACTCCTCGGACCACTCCAGGGGCGACGCCGCCGAACTGGCCCGCAGGACCGGCCTGAACTTCCGTACGGTCCCCATCGCGCCGATGTTCGACGCGTACATGGAGGCGCTGTCGCCGACCGGGCTCGCGGAGGAGAACCTGCAGTCCCGGCTGCGCGGGGTGACGCTGATGGCGATCTCCAACCAGGAGGGCCACATCGTGCTCGCGCCGGGCAACAAGAGCGAGCTGGCGGTGGGCTATTCGACGCTCTACGGCGACTCGGTGGGGGCCTACGGCCCGATCAAGGACGTCTACAAGACCACCGTCTTCCGGCTGGCCCGCTGGCGGAACGCGATGTCGGCCGGGCGGGGCGAGACCCCGCCGATCCCGGAGAACTCGATCAGCAAGCCGCCGAGCGCCGAACTGCGCCCGGGCCAGGTCGACACCGACTCGCTGCCCGACTACGACGTGCTCGACCGCGTCCTGGAGCTGTACGTGGACCGCGACCAGGGCCGGGAGGCCATCGTCGCCGCCGGCTTCGACGCGGAGCTGGTGACCAGGATCCTCAAGCTCACCGACACCGCCGAGTACAAGCGGCGGCAGTATCCGCCGGGTACGAAGATCTCCGCGAAGGGCTTCGGCAAGGACCGCAGGCTGCCGATCACCAACCGCTGGCGCGAGGGCGAGCAGACCCTCTAGCCTCGCTGTTTCGGTTGGGCTCGGCTGAGCTGGGCTGGGCCTCCTTTTCGGTGGTCGTCGCCGTTTGTGGATGGGTGGGTATGGCTTTGGCCCGACGCTCGGGTCGGGTGCTCCAGGGGTCCTCGGGTCGTGGGCGGACAGCGACTGGTCGTTGGGTCAGGTGGCGGGTCCGGGCAGGGCCGCGAGGCGGGTGAATGCCGTGGTCAGTTCGTGGCGCCAGGGCCAGGTGTCGGCGATCCGCAGGTGGAGGCGTCGCCCTCCGCGGGTGAGGCGGGCGGCTGCGTGGAGCAGGCGGTAGCGGAGTTTCTTCGGCTCGGCTGCGGCCAACTCGCCGTCCAGCAGGAGGGTCTGGGCCCAGGCGAGCAGGTCGATGGCGGTCAGTGCCAGCTCCAGCCACGCCTGATTGATGGCGAAATGGCGGGAGGGGAAGCGGCCGAAGCCGGTGGTCTTGCCGCAGCGGATGCGGTCCTCGACGCGGGCATGCCCGCGGTGGCGGACCTCCAGAAACTGCAGCGGGCCTTCACCGACGGGAGTGTCGGTGAGGAAGGCCTGGTGGCGCATGCCCTCGTCGAGGTCGAACAGCGACAACTGCGCTCCGGGGTGCGGACGCTCGCGCCGGACGATGAGGCGTGTGCCGTCGGGGTGGCCTGTCAGGTCGACCATGCCGGTCAACTCGGCGACCTCGGCGCCGGCCCGCAGGGTGCCGTCCTGCTCCAGAGCCGGGTGCCAGAACCGGTCGGGCAGGGCCCGGACCGCCCGGCGGACCGGTTCGGTGACCGCGTATCCCACGGAGAAGGAGGTGCGGATGCCCCGGTCTTGTAGGGCCCGCAGGTGGGCGAGGAAGGTTTTCGCGCCTCCTGCGCTGTCGGTGCGGACCAGGATCGGGGTGCCGTGGCGATGGGCGTCGGGGATCTGGGCCAGGGCCCGATCCAGGACGGTGATGTGGTCGCTGGCGGTGTTCGCGCCGGCGTTGCCTGGCCGCAGCACGCCGGCCGGGGCTTCGCCGGTGTTGTCCAGGAAGCACAGCAGCGGGTGGTAGCCGAACCCGCGTTTGTAGGTGGGTGCCGCCTCCTCCTTGTCGGAGTGGCAGGTCACCAGGGTGGCGTCGATGTCCAGGACCAGGCCGGGCAGGCCACGTCCACCGGCCCGGGATGCGGGTATGCCGGTCCTTGTCTCGGCGGCCTGGAGCCAGGCGACCTCCCGGGCGGCGGCCCTGGCCGAGCGCAGTCCGGCGAGGGCGGCCGGGTCGCGGGCGGCCAGCAGACGCCAGGCAGTCGCGGTGGAGGCGACCGGGCCGAAGACGCCGGCCTGGTCGCGTAGCAGGGCCAGGTCGCTGATGGCTTCGCCGCCGTCGGCGAGCATCACCGCGACATCGACCGCGATCCTGCCCGGATCGTGCCCGGTGCCACGCGGCCGAAGCCCACGCAGTGTGTCAGTGAAGGCCGCTGTCAGGCCGGTGGCATCGGCGAGGTCGGCCAGCAGCCGGGAACCCGCATGGCTGACCACCCCGCGACCGTCGGCGGACACGACGAGCTTGGGGCGTGACCCGGTAGTCTGCACGCAGAAAGCGCCTTCTCGTTGTGGTGACAGAAGCCCTAGACAAGCCTCATCATCCCAGCTCAGAAGGCACTTTCGCGTTCCCGCTCAAGATCCGGACACCGTGGCAAGCGAAACACGCAGGCTAGTACTACAGGGCTAGATCTTGATCATCTGGTGTCGCAGCCGCTTTCGGAAGTGGTGTCGTCGTGCGTTCGCCTGATGTGCGCGTCGCCAGATCGACCAGCGAAGTCCCTGGTCGATGGCGGTGCGCGCCTGGCCGATCAGGTTGAACAGTCGCCGGACCTCGGCGACGGTCAGGGCCGCGAGCCGCTGGGTTCGCGGTCCGCGGTCATCGCCCAGGTCCGGAGAGCCCCTTTTTGCGGGGTTCGGGCCATCGCGGCCAGGAACGCCAACGCCAGCATGGCCATGGTGATATGGCGATGCCAGGCGTCGTATTTGCGTACCTGGTAGTGGTCCAGCCCGGCCTGCTGCTTGGCCGCCTCGAAGCACTCCTCGACCGGCCAGCGCAATCCGATGACCGCCACCAGTTCCGACAGCGATTCCCCGCGCGGGTTGTAGCAGTGGAAGTAGGCGAGCTCCCCATCCGCGATGGCGCGGCGCACGACGTACTGGTGCCCGTCCCGTCCGGCGATCACGGCCCAGTCGTAAGTGCGGAACCCTTTCGCGCCGATCCCGCAGGCCCGCCGGGAGAAGTCCCCCGGTCGCAGGTGCGATGCCAGGTTGTCCAACCGGGTCGGCGTGTCAGGGTTGGTGGTGATGCCCGCGGTGTCCACGTCGGTGGATTTCGGGACAGCCATGCAGTAGGCGATGCCATCTGCTTCCAGGTACCCGCGCAGGATCCTGTTCTGGCCGAACTCCTCGTCCGCGACGAACCACGAAAACGGCACCCCGGCCGCCACGGCACGGTCGATCATGGCCTGGACCTGCTGCGGACGGGTGCGGAAGGCCACCTCGTCCGGGATCCCTGCCTCCCGGCGGCGTTCGAAGTCGACGGCCCAGGAATCCTTGGGCAGGTAGAGCTCCCGGTCGATCAGTACACGGTCGCCACGACGGTTGGCGTAGGCCAGGAACGTCCCGATCTGGCAATTATCGACCCGTCCGAGTGTGCCGGAATACTGCCGCTGGACCCCGGCGGACTTGCTGCCCTTCTTCGCAAACCCCGTGGGATCGGCGATCAGCACACCCCGGGGATCCGCGAAGCGTTCCATCGCGTAGTCGCGGACCAGGTCCCGCAGCAGATCCGCACTCCACGGAGTGAGGTTCAAGAACCGCTGGAGTGCCTTGGGCTCCTTCTCGCCGGCGAACTCAGCGATGGTCCAGCCGTTCTTGCGCTGCAACGGGGACAGAAGCCCACGCAGATACTGCACGGCGTGCTCCTGGGATTCCGGACGGTAGAAAAACGGCGTTACCCGCTCGCCCAGCGCCGCGAACTCGCGGTCCCAGACGGCTAAATCAGCCGGACCGACGGCGTCCGACGAACGATCTGAATCATGGGGCTGAGTCGTGTCCACAGCCATAGCATTCCACCACCCCATGATCCAGATCTAGCCCTGTAGTACTAGTTAGCCGGCCCAGGCCATCTCGTGAAGCAGGACGCCGGCGATCAGTGCGGTGGCCTCCAGGGCGGACAGTTCGGCGTCCTTGGGCAGGAGCAGAGGGAGGCTGTCGGCCAGCAGCCGTATCGGATACTCGTCGTCGGCCCATGGATCGGGCAGTCGCTCCTGAGCACGGTGGACGCAGCGGGCAGTCTGCGTGGCCAGGCGGCCAGCCTGATGGCATTGTCTGCACCGAGCACTCGAGGCGCCACACGAACAGCAGTGCGCGGGAAGGGTGAAGTTCACTTGCTCGTCTGGAGGGTCTCGCGTAGAAGGTCTGGGCGTTACGGACCAATTTCCAGAGGGGCCAGTGCGTGTTGTGGCGGACCCGGGGGCGTTCCCCACATCAAGAGCCTCGAAGCCCGGCCGGTGGCCTGTGGCACGTCGATGAGGATCGCTCCCAATTCAGGACTTCGAATTTAGTCAGACACCGAATGAGCCCCAGCTGAATTACCTGGGGCTCATGCAATGGAGCGGATGACGGGAATCGAACCCGCGCTCTGAGCTCCGTGTGCTCGTCGTCGCTTTGCTCCTCTTTCCTGCGCACCTCGTGGGGTCCGGCGCACAGCTCGGCTACGGTGACGGCGCTGATTGCGACCTCTGCGGGGAGTTCCGCGGGGTCGATCTACTTACGCAGGATGACGATGTTGGTGTCGGGCAGGCCCACACAGCTGGCGGAGTCTCGCTTCTCGGGTTTCAGCCCCGCAGGGTGGCGATGGCCTTCTCGATGCGCCGTCGGCGCGTCTCGGGCTTCTTCGCGCTCTCGATGGCGTGCACGTGCTCGCGCTTGCGGCCATGGGCAAGGTTGTCGTACGCGGCGCGGGCGACCGGGTCCTCGTCGAGGGCTCGGGCGAAGTCTGGGGGCTCGACGACGACGCGCGGCTCGGTGTCGAGCTCCAGCTCGACCTCGACCTCCTCGCCGATGGCGACACCCGCGGCCTGCCGGTTTGCGTTGCTGAGGCCGAGCAGGTGGCGGCCTCGCAGGATGGCGACCCGGCTCTTCCAGGAATGCCCGTTGACCGTGATCGTCACTGGCGGCCGGGCGCCCCCGCCGAGCGCTGCTACCACCTCGGGTGGAACTTCCAGGCCCCGCATGGGCTCTGGTGGCTCGACGTACGCCCGAAACTTCATGATCTTCCTCCTGTTGTTCTGCCGGCCCACCGCGGTTCCCGCCCGCTCGGCTCCGATAGCGGCTCCCACTTCCCCCACCAGAACCATTGCCGTGTCCGGGACGGCTGCGGCACGCGCCGCGCCGTCCCGGACGGCTGTGAGGCATGAGAGCGGGGCTACTCGGCGTAGGGCTGGTCGGTTCCTTGGGCGCTGTAGCCGAGACTCCAGATGTAGCCTTCCGGGTCGGCGAAGGTGCCGCCGTACCCGCCCCACGGCAGAGCACCGGCGGGCTTGAGGATCGTGGCGCCGGCCTTCTGGGCCTCCGCCATGATCTCGTCGACCCGTGCCTCACTGCGGACGACGTAGGTCAGAACCAGCCCGCTGAAGCCGCTGCCCTCCTGGTCCGTGCCCACCTGGTCGGCCAGGCCTTCGCGGCTGTAGAAGCCGACGGGCGAGGCGCCGTCCGATTCGAAGAACACCGAGATACCGAAGTCGCTCTGGATCCTCCAGCCGAGCCCCTCGGTGTAGAACTGCCTGGCCCGGTCCATGTTCTGGACACCGAGGAGGATCGAGCTGACGTGCGCTTTCATGTCTTACTCCTTGCACTGTAGATGTGTGGGTGCTGGACATCCGGGCCAGGGGCACGAGTGCCACATCGGCGTGTGTTCGCCGGTCAAGCGGTACGACGGGGACGGGAGTCAGGACGGCATGGCGGACTTCAGTGCCGTGGCGCCGGCGTCCACGGCGGTCCCGACGAAGCCGTCGACGGTGGCCGGCCCGACCACCGTGAGCGCCAGGGCGAAGCCGCAGAATCCGCTGGAGTGCGCCTCGGACGCCCGCCGCCGAAGGCGCTGTAGACGCGGCGGGCGGCCTCGGGCCGGCCGCCTCAAGGGTGACGGGCGCGGGGACGTGTTGGCTGCGGTGGAAGCAGTGGTTGCCATGACCATCACGCTAGGGGCTGCGCGGTGGCCGGGGCTTCTCGATTCCTGACCGGTCTTGGGACTTGCTCCGCCATGCACGCAGGCATCCCTTCCACCTTGATCGCCGCCCCCGCATCGCGGGCTGCACCCGCAGCATCGGCATGGTCGGCCGCCACATCCGCCGCCTGGCGCCGGAAGGCCCCGGGCGGCGGCATGCAGGCCAGCTCGGTGAAGCGGGTGGTGAATGTTCCCAGCGACGCGCAGCCGACCGCGAAGCAGACCTCGGTGACGCTGAGGTCACCCCGCCGCAGCAGCGCCGTCGCCCGCTCGATGCGACGCGTCATCAGGTACGCGTACGGCGACTTACCGTAGGCGGCCCGGAACTGCCGACTCAGGTGCCCGGCGGGCATGTTCACATCACGGGCGAGCGCCGCCACGTTCAGCGGCTGTGCGTATTCCCGGTCGATCCGGTCGCGGACGCGGCGCAGTCGCGCGAGAACAGCCAGACGCTGCGCCTGCACGCGTGCCCGCCGCCGTTCCCGCGGGGAGGGCAGGGCAGGTCCGCGTTGACTCTGGTTGGCCTTGGCGTACCGCTGCTACTGGTGCGGTAGCGGTGCGGCGACTCGCGGCTCGGGAGGCATCGGCACCGAGTCCTTGCCCGTGGAGGTGACCGGTGCCCTTAACCTGGTATGAGACGGCAGCCTACGTGGGGCGAAGGGGGAAGAAGATGTCCACTGCACCTGGCGGCGTTCCGCGCTCGTCCAGGTCTGCGGCGACGGCGCATCCGTTGCGGACCATCCGCGACATCCGGGAGTCCCTCCCGGATGACCAGGCCCGGCACTTTGACGCGGAGCTTGCGGACACTGAGCTTGAGGCGCTGCCGGAGATGCTGAGCCGGTGGGTGCGGCTGGCCACCGACGGCTTCGAGGAGTTCCTGCTGTCCCAGCCCTTCGAAGGGCTGGAGTTCGGCGAACGGTCCTACGACGACGACCAGGCGGGCGATCGGTGATCTACCTCCTCGACACTAACCTCGATCTTTCGTGACGGTCCGTCGGGCTGCCCGGTGGGCCGTTTCGGCTTGTCGGGGTGGTGGTGGGCAGACCGATGGTCCGGCTGTCGTGTCGGGTGGGCGCCGGGTTCCACGGTTCCGGAGGGATTCGGGTGCTCGTCGGGATGGGTTGATCTTGCTGGTCAGCCAGGGCTCGGTAGCGCTTGCAGCCGGGTGAAGGCGCTGGTGATCACGTGGGTCCAGGGCCAGTGGCGGGCGAGGCGGAGGATGCGCCGGCGGCCGGTGGTGACCAGGCGGGCGGCGGCGGAGAACAGCCTGAGGCGGAGCTTTTTGGGTTCCCAGCGGCGGGCGGGGCCGGTCAGGGCGAGCATCGGCATCCAGGCGAGGAGGTCAAGTGCGAGCTGGACGATCTCCAGCCACAGCTGGTTGCTGGTGGTGTGGTGCAGGGGGAGGTTGTGCAGGCCGGTGGCACGGGCGGCCCGGATGCGGTCCTCGGCTCGGGCGCGCTGGCGGTGCCGCAGTTCCAGGGCAGCGATCGCGGTGCCGGCGGTGTTGGTGGCGAAACACGTCAGGCGCATGCCGTCGGCGTCGGTGAACCGCAGTTGAGCACCGGGGTGGGGGCCGTTCTTTGCGGACGATCAGCCGCATCCCGGCAGGCCAGCCCTTCAGGACGTCACCGGCCAGCTCGGCGACCCAGGCGCCGTCGCGGACCTGGCCGCCGGGTTCGACCGCCGGGCTCCAAGCCGAGCCCGGGATCTGCAGTACGGCGTGGTGAACGGCGTCGGTGATGGTCATCCCGACGGAATAGGACAGCCACCGGCCCCGTGCGGTGAGCCAGTTCAGGAACTCGTGGGTGCCGCCGGCTGAGTCGGTCCGGATCAGGGTCGAGCGGCCCCGCCGGTGGCGTTTGGGCAGTTGGGCCAGGGCCAGTTTCGTGGTGGTGATGTGGTCGGCGGCGGTATTGCTGCCCGCATTGCCCGGCCGCAGCAGGGCAGCGACCGGTTCCCCGGAACCGGCCGGGCCGTGGTCGACGAACCCGACCAGCGGGTGATGCCCGAAGGTCTTCTTCACGTCGCGGTCGCGTCCTGCTTGTCGGAGTGCGCCAGGACCAGCACCCCGTCGATATCCACGATCACCTGCCCGTCCGCGTCGGGGGCATCGGCGCCGGCCAACGTCCAGACCCGTTCGCGCACTTCGGCCCTGGCCCGGCGGATCGCAGCCAGCGCACGTGGACCCGCCCCGGCCACGGTGTCCACCAGCCTGGAGACGTTGGGATCGGAGGCCACCGGCCCGAACAGGGCGGGTTGGGCACGCAGCATCGCCACATCGGACAGGCAGTCCCCACCCAGCGCGACCGCCATGGCAAGGTCCAGCAGGATCTTGCCCGGGTCGTGCACCGCGCGGGGCTTGCGCCATGGTGCCAGCGCCGCCGACATCGCCGCGTCCAGCCCCGTCTTGCGGACCGTTTCCGCCAGCAGCACCCCACCGGCCTGCGAGACCACTCCGCCCCCGTCGTCCCGCACGCGGACACGCGGATACGACCCGATACGCTTACTCACCTGGAGAGTGCTTCTTTCCCGCGACCGACTGGACCCTAGACAAGTCCCATCGTTGCAGGTCAGCAGCACTCTCCACTTATTTGATCAAAGACCGGACAAGCCCCTCACGAAAGCCCGAGGCTAGTCCTGCTGGTCCTTGGGGAGTTGCAGGCGGGCTGCGACCGGGAGGTGGTCGCTGCCCGTCTTCGGCAGGGTCCAGGAGGACCTGGGCTCGGCGCCCTTGACCATGATCTGGTCGATCCGCGCCATCGGCAGGCCGGCCGGCCAGCTGAATCCCATGCCGTTGCCCGCCGCGCCCTGGGTGGAGCGCATCTGCGAGGTGACCGAGGCCAACGCCCGGTCGTTCATCGTGCCGTTGAGGTCGCCGAGCAGGACGACGCTGTGCAGTGACTCGGACGCGATGGCCTCCCCGAGCGCGTCGGCGGCGCTGTCCCGCTGCCCGGCGGTGAATCCGGCGTCGAACTTCACCCGCACGGACGGCAGATGGGCCACGTAGACCGCGACCTTCCCGTCCGGCGTGCTCACCGCGGCCCGCATCGCCCGGGTCCAGCCCATCTTGATGTCCACCGGATGCACGCCGCTGAGCGGGTACTTGCTCCACAGCCCGACGGTGCCCTGCACCGAGTGGTACGGATACGCCGCCGCGAGATCCCGCGCGTAGCGGGGCGCCTGGCTC
Source organism: Streptomyces sp. NBC_01198 (assembly GCF_036010485.1). NCBI lineage: Bacteria > Bacillati > Actinomycetota > Actinomycetes > Kitasatosporales > Streptomycetaceae > Streptomyces > Streptomyces sp. NBC_01198. The sequence goes on along the minus strand of NZ_CP108568.1, from coordinate 5,910,785 downwards.
TCGGCCAGCTCCTCCAGCGCCACCACGTCGGCCCCGGCCGCCACCACGCCCTCGGCGGTGCCGTCCGGGTCGGGGTTCTCGGCGTTGACGTTGTGGGTCAGTACGGTCAGGTCGCCGCCGGCTGACGACTTGTCGGTGAGCAGCCCGCCGAAGAGGTTCAGCCACACCAGGGTCGGCACCAGCAGTGCGATCAGCGCGGTCGTCGACCGCCGGAGGACCGCGAGCACGAACAGCACCGGCAGCGCCAGGCCGAGCCAGGGCAGGAACGTCTCCAGCAGGCTGCCGAGGTTGCCGATCCGGTTGGGCACGTCGGAGTGGAAGAACAGCAGGCCGGTCAGCAGCAGGCAGCAGCCGGCCAGCACGATGCCGCGCCGCCACATGCCGGCCGGGCGCCACCAGGTCAGGAACCGCCGTACCGCCCGGTCCCGCCCGCTGGACTCGGCCCGCTCCGGCGTACCGTCGCCGCCCGCGGCCGCGTCCGTGCTGCTCTGCGCCTGGGTCATGAGGATCCTCGCTGCCTTGCCGGGTGCTCTGCCGACCATAGGGGATCGGTATGTGAACCGACGGTCCGCGTCCCCGGGTGGGTTCCCCCAGCACCCCCATATCCCCCGCCTCGTGACAAAACAATTACCTGCGGCCGACCCGCTCATGGGCAGGCCCCCGCCGGCCTGCCGCGCGGGGTCAGGCGGGGGCGATGCCGCGCAGGATGAGGTCGACCACCCGCTCGGACAGGCCCTCGTCCAGGGAACCCCCCTGGAAGAAGGCGGTCCGGGTCAGCAGTGGTCCGGTGACGAAGTCGACCAGCAGCTCCATGTCCTCGCCGAGTTCCGGCCGGACCGCCCCGATGGCGATGCCGTGTTCCAGCAGCCGGACGAGCGCGGCACGCCGCTTGGCGATGACGGTCTCGTGGTAACGCCGCCACAGTTCCGGGCTGTTCTGCATCTGCGTCAGCATGTTGCGCAGCATCGCCGAGTCCCGCTTGGCCAGGCCGCGCCGTCGTATCGTCTCCACGGCCACGACCAGGTCGTCACGGAAGGACGTGCCGGGCAGCAGTGGCGGGACGGGGCTGTCGACCTCGGCCATCGCGTCGAGCAGCAGCGCCTCCTTGCTCGCCCAGCGCCGGTAGACCGTGGCCTTGCCGACGCCGGCCTCGCGGGCGATGCCCTCCATCGTCAGGTCGCCGAAGGGCGTGCCGTCGGCGATGAGGCGCAGGACCGTCTCGACGACCTTGCGGCCGACGGCCGCGTCGCGCGGGCGCCCGCGCGGCACGGCCGCCGTATCCGGTGCTCTCACTTCTCGGCACCGGCCATCGTCAGTTCCGCCTCACCGCCGGGTTCGGCGGTGGAGGGGGCGGCCTTGCCGGGCAGGAAGACCAGCACCACGAGCGCGCCGAAGAGGGCGACGGCGCCGGAGGCCGCGGCGGTGACGTGCATGGCGTGGATGAACGCGTCGTCGGCGGGACCGACCAGGCCGCGGCCCTTGGGTCCGAGCTTCGCGGCGACGCCCAGCGTGGCCTCGATCGACTCCCCCGCCGAGTGCCGGGCGGGCGCGGGCAGGCCGCCGAGGTGGCCCTGCACGCCGTTGCGGTAGACGGTGGACATCAGCGAGCCGAGCACCGCGACGCCGATCGCGCCGCCGACCTGCCGGAAGACGTTGTTGACCGCGGAGCCGGAACCGGCCTTCTCGCGCGGCAGCGACGACATGATCATCACGGTGGCGGGCGGCATGACGTGCGCCATGGACGAGCCCATCAGGAAGAACAGCACTTCGAGCACCCAGATCGGGGTGTCGGCGCCGAGCAGCAGGAAGCCTATGAACGACAGGCCGGTCATCGTCATACCGGTCGCGCAGACCGCCCGGGCGCCGAACCGGTCGACCAGCAGCCGGGCCCTGGGCGCGAAGATCATCTGCGCGCCGGCCAGCGGGAGCAGCAGCAGGCCGGACTGCAGGGCGCTGTAGCCGCGGACGGACTGGGTGTAGAAGACGATGAAGAAGGTGACGCCCATCAGCGCGAAGAACACCAGGCCGATGGCGGCGACCGAGGCGGAGAACTGCCGCTTCCTGAAGTACGAGATGTCCAGGGCCGGGTGGTCGCTGCGCTTCTCGTACCAGACGAAGCCGCCCAGCACGAGCAGCCCGCCGAGCGAGGTCACCCACACCTCGGGCCTGGTGAAGTCGCCGGCCTGGCCGCCCTTGATGATGCCGTAGATCAGCAGCACCAGTCCGGCCATCGACAGCAGCACGCCGACCGGGTCGAGCCGGCCGGGCCTGGGGTCCTTGGAGTCCGGTACGAGGATGAACATCGCGACCAGGCCCGCCGCCACGATCGGCACGTTGACCAGGAAGACCGAGCCCCACCAGAAGTGCTGGAGCAGCAGGCCGCCGGTGATCGGCCCGATCGCGATGGCCAGGCCCACGACGCCGGCCCAGATGCCGATCGCCTTCGGCTGCTCCTCGCGCTGGAAGACGTTCATGATGATGGCCAGCGTCGCGGGCATGATGAAGGCGCCGCCGAAGCCCATCAGCCCGCGGAAGGCGATCAGCTCGCCGGCGGACCCGGCCGACGCGGACAGCGCGGAGCCGATGCCGAACACCAGCATCCCGAACAGCAGCACCTTCTTCCGCCCGAGCCGGTCACCCAGCAGCCCCGCGGTGAACAGCAGGCCCGCGAAGACCAGCGTGTAGGAGTTGATCGCCCATTCCAGCTGGCTCTGCGTCGCGCCGAGGCCGGTCGGCTTGGGCTGCGCGATCGTCTTCATCGCCACGTTGAGGATCGAGTTGTCCAGCACCACGACCAGCAGGCTGAACAGAAGCACGGTGAGGATCGCCCAGCGCCGGCGGTGTATCGCCTCGGGGACCGCGAAAGTCGGATTGTCGGCCATGTCCGACAGCGTAGGTCCGATTAACGATACGGGCGCGTCTCGTATCGTAAAGTCCGGGTAAAACCGGGCGGCAGCGGCGGATCGGGACCGGCGGTCGGGGATCGGGGCCACCGGTCAGGAACGAAGAAGCAGGACCGCCCCCCGGCCGGTTAGCCTGCCACCCATGAGGGAGACACGATGAGCGCGGCCACCAGGACGGATCCGGAGCCGGCAGCGCCGGAGGGCGCCGACAGCCACGACATGATCCGCGTGCACGGGGCGCGGGTGAACAACCTCAGGGACGTCAGCGTCGAGATCCCCAAGCGGCGGCTGACGGTCTTCACCGGCGTGTCCGGCTCCGGCAAGAGCTCGCTGGTGTTCGGCACGGTCGCCGCCGAGTCGCAGCGGCTGATCAACGAGACCTACAGCGCCTTCGTGCAGGGCTTCATGCCGTCGCTGGCGCGGCCCGACGTCGACGTGCTCGACGGGCTGACCACCGCGATCGTGGTGGACCAGCAGCGGCTGGGCGCCGACCCGCGCTCCACGGTCGGCACCGCCACCGACGCCAACGCGCTGCTGCGCATCCTCTTCAGCCGGCTCGGGCAGCCGCACATCGGCCCGCCCAGCGCCTACGCCTTCAACGTGCCGTCGGTCAGCGCGAGCGGCGCCATCACCGTCGAACGCGGCGAAAGCAGGGTGGTGAAGGCCACCTTCAACCGCACCGGCGGCATGTGCCCGCGCTGCGAGGGCCGCGGCACCGTCTCGGACATCGACCTGACCCAGCTCTACGACGACACCAAGTCGATCGCCGAGGGCGCGCTGACCATCCCCGGCTGGACCAAGGACAGCTTCTGGACCGTCCGGGTCTACGCCGGGGCCGGCTTCCTCGACCCGGACAAGCCGATCCGCAAGTACACCAAGCGGGAGATGCACGACTTCCTCCACAAGGAGCCAACCAAGGTCAAGGTCGAGGGCGTCAACCTGACCTACGAGGGGCTGATCCCCAAGATCCAGAAGTCGATGCTGTCCAAGGACAAGGACGCGTTGCAGCCGCACATCCGGGCCTTCGTGGAGCGGGCGGTCACCTTCTCCACCTGCCCCGAGTGCGACGGGACCCGGCTCAGCGCCGAGGCCAGGTCGTCACGGATCGGCGAGGTCGGTATCGCCGAGGCGTGCGCGATGCAGATCAGCGACCTCGCGGACTGGGTCCGCGGCCTGGACGAGCCGTCGGTGGCGCCGCTGCTCACCGCGCTGGGCGACAGCCTCGACTCCTTCGTGGAGATCGGCCTGGGCTACCTCTCGCTGGACCGGCCGGCCGGCACGCTGTCCGGCGGCGAGGCGCAGCGCGTCAAGATGGTCCGCCACCTCGGCTCGCCGCTCACCGACGTCACCTACGTCTTCGACGAGCCGACCATCGGGCTGCACCCGCACGACATCCAGCGGATGAACGACCTGCTGCTGCGGCTGCGGGACAAGGGCAACACGGTGCTGGTGGTGGAGCACAAGCCGGAGACGATCGTCATCGCCGACCACGTCGTGGACCTCGGCCCCGGCGCCGGCGCGGACGGCGGCACCGTCTGCTTCGAGGGCACCGTCGAGGGCCTGCGGTCCTCCGGCACCGTCACCGGGCGGCACCTGGACGACCGGGCCGCCCTGAAGAAGTCGGTGCGCGAGCCCGCCGGAGCGCTGGAGATCCGCGGCGCGAGCGCGCACAACCTGCGGGACGTCGACGTCGACATCCCGCTGGGGGTGCTCACCGTCGTCACCGGCGTGGCCGGTTCCGGCAAGAGCTCTCTCGTGCACGGCTCGATCCCCGCCGGCGCCGGCGTCGTGTCGATCGACCAGGCGCCGATCCGCGGTTCGCGGCGCAGCAACCCGGCGACGTACACCGGGCTGCTCGACCCGATCCGCAAGGCCTTCGCGAAGGCCAACGGGGTCAAGCCGGCGCTGTTCAGCGCCAATTCCGAGGGCGCCTGCCCCACCTGCAACGGCGCCGGCGTCGTCTACACCGACCTGGCGATGATGGCCGGCGTGGCGACCGTCTGCGAGGAGTGCGAGGGGCGGCGCTTCCAGGCGTCGGTGCTCGAGTACCGCTTCGGCGGGCGGGACATCAGCGAGGTGCTCGCGATGTCGGTGACCGAGGCGGAGGAGTTCTTCGGCTCCGGCGACGCGCGTACGCCGGCGGCGCACACCGTTCTGACCCGGCTCCGCGACGTCGGCCTCGGCTACCTCAGCCTCGGCCAGCCGCTGACCACGCTGTCCGGCGGCGAGCGCCAGCGCCTGAAGCTGGCGACCCACATGGCGGAGAAGGCCGGCGTCTACGTGCTGGACGAGCCCACCACCGGCCTGCACCTCGCCGACGTCGAACAGCTCCTCGCGCTGCTCGACCGCCTGGTCGACGCCGGCAAGTCCGTCATCGTCGTGGAGCACCACCAGGCGGTGATGGCCCACGCCGACTGGATCATCGACCTCGGCCCGGGCGCCGGCCACGACGGCGGCCGCGTGGTCTTCCAGGGCACCCCCGCGGACCTGACCGCCACGGCGACGACCCTCACCGCCGAACACCTCGCCGCCTACGTCGGCGCCGCCCGGTAGCCAGAGCGCCGCACAGTGGTCCACGGTGTCCCGTACGTCCTCGTCGGTGATGTTGCGGAACGCCCCGCACATCACGACCAGGTCGGCGGGCACGGCACCCTCGTAGAGGCCGGTCAGCGCCGCCTCGCCCTCGATCACCTCGACCGGCGGGACAGCGCGGCCGCGGGCCCGGGTGTGTACCGGCTGCGGCCGCCCCGGGGGGCGGGTCGTGGGGTGAGCCGCGCGGAGGGTGCCGTACCGCACAGCGCTCCTCCCCTTTGCGGCGTCCGCGAGAAGTGTCAGCATGGAGGTGGTCCGGGGACGCCGTCAGGGCGCCTCGAGATGACATGAGGGAGCTGTCACCATGACGCAACTTCCGGCTGCCCAGAACACCGCCGCGGGCAGCGACAATCCCAAGGCGCTCTACGGCGGCACCAGCACCCGCCGCGTCACCGTACGGGACCTGGCGCTGGCCAAGGAGCGCGGGGAGCGGTGGCCCATGCTCACCGCGTACGACGCGATGACCGCGTCGGTCTTCGACGAGGCCGGGATCCCGGTGCTGCTGGTCGGGGACTCGATGGGGAACTGCCACCTCGGCTTCGACAGCACCGTGCCGGTCACGATGGACCACATGACGATGCTGGCCGCGGCCGTCGTCCGCGGGACGAGCCGGGCGCTGATCGTCGGCGACCTGACGTTCGGGTCGTATCAGGAAGGCCCCGTGCAGGCGCTGCGCAGCGCCACCCGGCTGGTCAAGGAGGCCGGGGTCGGGGCGGTCAAGCTGGAGGGCGGCGAGCGGTCGCTGCCGCAGACCGAGACGATCGTGCAGGCCGGCATCCCGGTGATGGCCCATCTCGGGCTGACCCCGCAGTCGGTCAACACCCTCGGCCACCGGGTGCAGGGCCGTGGCGAGGAGGCGGCGCACCAGCTGGTCAGGGACGCGAAGGCGGCGCAGAACGCCGGCGCCTTCGCGGTGGTGCTCGAACTGGTGCCGGCCGAGGTCGCGGCCGAGGTCACCCGTTCGCTGCACATCCCGGTGATCGGTATCGGGGCCGGTGCGGAGACCGACGCGCAGGTGCTGGTGTGGACCGACATGGCCGGGCTGACCGGCGGGAAGGTGCCGCGCTTCACCAAGCAGTACCTGAACCTGCGGCAGAGCCTCGGTGACGCCGCCAGGGCGTACGCCGAGGAGGTCGTCGGCGGCGCGTTCCCGGCCGAGGAGCACACCTTCCACTAGTCCGGCGGGCGGCGGGTGTCCCGACACTTCCGGGTTTTTCCGAAGTGCCGTGGGTTCTTTTGAGACAATCCGCCGCCGGCTCCGTATGTGTCGGTGAGCGCCTCCCTCCGGGGCGGCGACCACCGGCACATACGGGAAGTCATGATGATCCTCACCACTCGACGCGGTGCTCTCACCGCGGGCGTCTTCGCAACCGGGCTGTTCCTCGCCGTCTCCGCGTGCGGCTCGTCGGGGTCCTCCGGGTCCTCGGGATCCTCCGGGTCCGCCGCCGCCTCCTCCGGCGGCTCCGCCGCCACCTCCGTGCACACCGCGAACGACACCGCGCTCGGCACCATCGTGGTGAACGGCACGGGCCGTACCCTCTACCGTTTCGACATGGACAGCGCGAGCCCGTCCGCGTCGCACTGCACGGGCAGCTGCGTCGCACTGTGGCCCGCGGCCCCCGCCACCGCGGCGGCGACCGTCAAGGGCGTCGACCCGAGCCTGATCGGCAGCGTCACCGGCACCGACGGCAAGGCGCAGCTCACCCTGGCCGGCTGGCCGCTGTACACGTACGCCGCCGACGCCAAGCCGGGCGACACCCAGGGCCAGGGCGTCCAGGGCATCTGGTGGGCGGTGACACCGACCGGGGCGAAGGCCGCCGCCACATCAGCCGCTCCCTCCTCGGGCTCCAACGGCTACTGATGTCCCGGCCGGCCACAGGCGAACTCGACCGGGCGCCCCGGGTAGGGCAGGATGCGCCCGTGGAAGGACCACCCCACGGACCTCCGGGGCCGGCCGGCTCGGCTCCCGAGGAGGAGCTGATGCGGGCGCTGTACCGCGAGCACGCGGGCGCGCTCTACACCTACGTGCTCCGGCTCGTCGCGGGCGACCGCTTCCTGGCCGAGGACGTCGTGCAGGAGACGCTGCTGCGGGCGTGGAAGAGCGCGTCCCGGCTCGACCCGGCGGCCAGGTCGCTGCGGCCGTGGCTGGTCACGGTGGCGCGGCGGATCGTCATCGACGGCCACCGCAGCCGCCAGGCCCGCCCGCCGGAGACGTCGCCGGCGGCGCTCGACCAGCTGCCGGCCAGCGACGAGCTGGAGCGCTCGCTGCGGCTGATGACCATCTCGGACGCCTTGCAGGACCTGTCGGAGGCGCACCGGGAGGCGCTGATCGCCACGTACTTCGGCGGCCGGACGGTCAACGAGGCGGCCGAGGAGCTGGGGCTGCCGCCGGGGACCGTACGCTCCCGGGTGTTCTACGCGCTGCGCGCCCTGCGGAACGCGCTGGAGGAGAGAGGGGTGACCACCTCATGAACCCGCATGTGGATGTGGGCGCCTATCTGCTCGGCGTGCTGGACGACGACGAGATGGCGCGTTTCGAGGCGCACCTGGTGGACTGCGAGGTGTGCGGGGACGAGCTGGACCAGCTCAGCGGGGTCGTACCGGTGCTCGACGAGCTGCGGGCCGACGGGCTGGGCTTCGCCGAGATGCCCGGCGGCGACGCGATGCTCGACCGGCTGCTCGCGCGGGTCGCGGCGGAGCGCCGTAGGCACCGGCGGCGGCGCCTGGTGGCGATCGCCGCCGCCGCGGTGCTCGTCGTCGGCGGCCCCACCGTCGCGGTGCTTGCCGTGCACGGCAGCGGCGGCTCGCACCCGGTGGCCCAGAGCTTCGGCTCCGACCGGCACACCGCCTCCAACCCCACGACGGGCGTGTCCGCGGTCGTCGCGCTCACCGACAAGGGCTGGGGCAGCGCGGTCGACCTCCGGCTGACCGGCGTGCACGGGCCGCTGACCTGCAGTCTCGTCGCCTTCGCGGGCGACGGCGGCGGTCAGACGGTGGCCACCTGGTCGGTGCCGTCCGAGGGCTACGGCACGGACACGCAGCCCTCTCCCCTCACCGTCCACGGAGCTGCCGGCCTGCACCCGGCGGACATCACCCGCTTCGACGTCCGCACCGACACCGGCGCCCTCCTGGTCACCGTCCCGACCCGGGCCGGATGAGCCTGAGGCCCGACCGGCGGGCCGCGTCCCGTCCCTGCCTGGGCGGGGCGCGGCGGTCGGAAGGGCCGTCCGGCAGGCTCTAGCATTCCGCCATGCATGAACTGCAGCGCCTCCGCTTCGACCACGCCCCGGCCCTGCTCGCCTTCGAGCTGGAGAACCGGGCCTACTTCGCCGCGGCCATCTCCGACCGCGGTGACGACTACTTCGCGCGCTTCGACGCCAAGCTCCGCGCCCTGCTCGCCGAGCAGGCCGCCGGGCTGCACTTCCTGCACGTGCTGGTGGACGACGGCGGCGCCGTGCAGGGGCGGATCAACCTGGTCGACGTGGCGGACGGTACGGCCGAGCTGGGCTACCGGATCGCGGAGAAGTGCGCCGGGCAGGGGGTGGCGACCGCCGCCGTGCGGGAGGTCTGCGCGCTGGCCGCCGGCCCGTACGGCCTGACCTCGCTGCGGGCGGTCACCACCCTGGACAACGCCGGGTCGCGGGCGGTGCTGACCCGTACCGGGTTCCTGTCCACCGGTGAGACCCGGCTCGGGACCCGCCCGGGGCTGCGCTTCCACCTGCCGCTGCCGCGTCCGGCGGCCCGCTGACAGAGTGCCGAGACGGGGCCGATACGCCCTGTCGGCGGGATGTCGGTGGTGTGTCGGCAGCGCACGGCATGGTTGTGCTCATGACGATGCGACTGAGTGACAACGGCGGAGGGGCCGCCGTCGAGGTACGGGGGCTGGTCAAGCACTACGGCCGGACCACGGCACTCGACGGGGTCGATCTCGAAGTGCGGCAGGGAACGGTGCTCGGCGTGCTCGGGCCCAACGGAGCCGGGAAGACCACGCTGGTCAGGGTGCTGTCCACGCTGGTCAAGCCGGACGCGGGCTCGGCGCGGGTGGCCGGCTACGACGTGCTGCGGCAGCCCCGGCAGCTGCGTCGGGTGATCGGGCTCACCGGGCAGTACGCCTCGGTGGACGAGAAGCTGTCCGGCCGGGAGAACCTGTACATGATCGGGCGGCTGCTCGACCTGCCGAGCAGGGAGGCCAAGGCCCGGGCCGACGAGCTGCTGGAGCGGTTCTCGCTGACCGAGGCGGCCAAGCGGCCCGCGATGCAGTATTCCGGCGGCATGCGCCGCCGCCTCGACCTGGCGGCGAGCATGATCGGGCACCCGTCGGTGCTGTATCTGGACGAGCCGACGACGGGCCTGGACCCGCGCACCCGCAACGAGGTGTGGGAGGAGGTCCAGCGGATGGTCGCGGACGGCGCCACCGTCCTGCTGACCACGCAGTACATGGAAGAGGCCGAGCAGTTGGCGACCGAGCTGACGGTGATCGACCGCGGCCGGGTGATCGCCAACGGCAAGGTGGCCGAGCTCAAGGCGAAGGTCGGCGGCCGGACGCTGGAGATCGTCCCGTCCGACCCGCGCCAACTCGACGCGATGGCGGCCGCGGTGGGCGAGGCGGGCCTCGACGGGATCGCCGGCGCGCAGACCGACCCGGCCGCGGGCACCGTCTCGGTGCCGATCCTCACCGACGAGCACCTGACCGCGGTGGTCGGCGTACTGGCCGCCCGCGGCTTCGGGATCGCCCACATCGGCACCCATCTGCCCAGCCTGGACGAGGTGTTCCTGGCGGTCACCGGCAAGAAGCCCGAGTCGGACGCCCCGGCGGACACCGACGCTCTCGCGGACACCAAGGAAGAGGTGACGGTATGACCACGGCCACGGCCACGTTCGACCGGACGTCGAAGGCCACCGCCACCGACGAGGGCCGCATCGGCGTACGGGCCAACCTGCGGCACATCGGTGCCCTCGCCCGGCGCAACATGCTGCAGATCAAGCAGGACCCCGAGTCGATGTTCGACGTCCTGCTGATGCCGGTCATCTTCACCCTGCTGTTCGTGTACGTCTTCGGCGGCGCGGTGTCCGGCAAGGGGCACCAGCAGGACTACGTCAACTACGTGGTGCCCGGGCTGATGGCGATGATGGGCATGAACATCGCGATGGCGGTCGGCACCGGCATCAACGACGACTTCAAGAAGGGGGTCATGGACCGGTTCCGTACGATGCCCATCGCACGGTCCTCGGTACTGATCGCCAAGATCGTCGTGGAGCTGGGCCGGATGATGATCGCCACCGCGATCCTGCTGGGCGTGGGCTTCGCGCTCGGCCTGACGGTGCACACCGGTGTGCTGCATCTGCTCGCGGCCGTCGCGCTGTCGGCCGTCTTCGGGGCCTCGCTGATGTGGATCTTCATCCTGCTGGGTCTGACCATGAAAACACCGCAGGCGGTGCAGGGGGTCGCCATGCTCGTGCTGATGCCGTTGCAGTTCGGCAGTTCGATCTTCGCCAAGCCCACCACGATGCCGGGCTGGCTGGAGGGCTTCACCAAGGTCAACCCGCTGTCCAACCTGGCGGACGCGGCCCGCAACATGATCAACGGCGGCGCCGTCGCCCACTCGGTGTGGATGACGCTCGCCTGGTCGGTGGGCATCACCGTGGTGACCGCGCCGCTGGCGGTCGCGCGGTTCCGCAAGAAGACCTGAGGGGTTCAGTCCACGTCCCGCATCAAGGCGACGGTCTCGTCAGCACTGAGGCCGTCGCCTTCGGCGTATCCGGTGGCGTACCGGTCCTCGCCGAGCAGTGCCAGCAACCTGGCCTTGGAACGGTCCAGGATGGCCGCCTCGGAGGGCGGGATCGCGGTCGGGCGGAGCCGGTCGTGGGCGTTGGCCAGCGCCACCGCCCGGCCGGCGCGGCGCTCCGCGAGGCCGTCGGGGCCGCCCTGCTCGGCCAGCAGCACGAGCAGTTCGATCGCGCCGGGCGTCAGCAGCAGGCCCAGCCGCGGGGTGATCACGTCGGCCAGCGGATGCGCGACCAGCTCGGTCAGGCCGTCCCTGAGCAGGTCCAGGCCCGCCTGCGGCTCGCCGAGCGTGCCGATCAGATAGCCCTTCAGGCCCGTCAGCATGCCGGTGAGGAAGCCGGGCTGGCCGTTGGCGGCCGCGCCCTCCCGCATCGTGTCCTCGACCAGCGCCAGCGCCTCCGCCGCCTTCCCGGTGTGGCTGAGCGCGCCGGCGAGCAGGATCTTGCCGTAGAAGCCGGCCCCGTCGTTGTCCGTGCCGAAGCGGGCGGCGTCGTCCACGCCCTCCCACAGCTTGCGCATGCCCTCCTCGATCCTGCCCGCGTTGACCAGGCAGTCGCCCAGGCGCACGGTGAGGACCGGGACGCGCTGGTGGGAGCCGATCTTGCGGGCCAGCTCGATGCCCCGGCGGCAGCACTGGGCGGCGTGCTCCCAGTCGCCGGCGTTGCTCGCCGCCTCGGCCTCCGCCGACAGCGTCTCGGCCATGCCCCATTCGTCGCCGAGGCGTTCGAAGATCCGCCGGCTCTCGCCGATGTCGGTGATCGACTCCGCCAGGCGTTCCGTCACATCGTTGTTGATCTTCGCCCGCAACTGGAGCGCGTAGGCCAGCTCCCACTCGCGGTGGTGGCGGCGGCAGGACTCGACGGTCTCGTTCATCAGCGGATACAGCCGGTCGAAGTTGCCGGTGAAGAAGGCGCCGTAGGGGCGCAGGATGCCCGGGAAGCGGGCCGACTGCGGCAGCTCCGGCGGGTAGTTGGCGATCATGGACGCGCCGACCTCGACCATGGACGGCTGCGTCCACCACTCCGTGTCGCCCTCGCTCGCGGCCATCCTGACCACCCGCACCCACAGCCGCGCTTCGAGCAGCCGGCCCGGGTCCAGCGGCGGCGGGTCCTCCAGCGGCCCGCGCTCGACCGGCTCGGTGGCCGGCGGTCCCGCGAAGGGGTCCTCGCCCATGTCGGCGACCCGGCCCGGCCAGTAGCGGCGCTCCGAGATGTAGTTGCGCACCTCCCAGAACCAGGCGCAGCCCAGCACCAGCAGCAGCGCCTGCTCCTCGTCCCCGGCGTCCACCGCCCGGCGCAGCGCCGCCCGCAGATTCTCGTGCTCGCGCTCCAGCCGCTCGAACCAGACCAGTTGGCCGGCCCGGCGCAGCAACGGGTCGGCGACGCGGACGTATTCGCGGAAGTAGTCCATGTGCCGGCGCTCGACCACGGGCCGCTCGCCCGACTCGTCGAGCCGCTCGGCGGCGTATTCGGAGATCGTCTCCAGCATGCGGTAGCGCTCGCTGTCCGCGGTCAGTTCGGCGAGCACCAGCGACTTGTCGACCAGTGAGGCGAGCAGGGCCGCCGCGTCGGCCGGGTCGATCGGCGAGCGCGACTGCGGCGGGTCGGCGCAGATCGCCTCGACCGCCTCCAGGGTCCAGCCGCCGCGGAAGACCGCGAGGCGGCGCAACAAGGTGCGCTCCGCCGGGTCGAGCAGGTCCCAGGACCAGTCCACCACGGCCCGCAGGGTCTGCTGCCGGGGCAGCAGCGTACGGCTGCCGCCGGTCAGCAGCCGGAAGCGGTCGTCGAGGCGGTCGGCGAGCCCGCGCGGCGACAGGCTGCGCAGCCGGGCCGCGGCCAGTTCGATCGCCAGCGGCAGCCCGTCGAGGCGGTGGCACAGCTCCGCGCAGGCGACCGGGTCGTCGTCCACCGAGAAGCCGGAACGGGCGGCCGCGCCCCGGTCGGCCAGCAGCCGCAGCGCGGTCGGTTCCGGCAGCGGGTCCAGCGGGCGTACCAACTCCCCCGGCACGCCCAGCGGTTCGCGGCTGGTGGCCAGCACGGACAGGCCCGGGCAGTCGGCCAGCAGTTGCGCGGTCAAGGTGGCGGCCGCGTCGATGACGTGCTCGCAGTTGTCCAGCACGAGCAGTATCTCGCGGGTCGCGAGGTGGTCGGCGAGGCGGCGCAGCGGGTCCTTCGCCTTGGTCTCCACGGCGATGGCCGCCTCGGCGGCGCCGCCGTGCAGCAGGGTGTCGCGCAGCCCGAGCGCGCTGATCACAGCCTCGGGGACGGTGCGGGGGTCGCTGACCGGGGCCAGCTCCACGTACCAGACGCCGTCCGGCCAGCGGCCGGCCGCCAGATCGCCGGCCTCCTGCGACAGCCGGGTCTTGCCGGTGCCGCCGGGGCCGGTGATCGTCACCAGCCGGGCGTGCGACAGGTCCGCGTCCACCGCGGTGATCTCCGCCTCCCGGCCGACGAAACTGGTCAGCCGGGCGCGGGCGTTGCCGCCGGGTCTGCCGGCGCCGGTGCCCGGCCGGGCCGGGGCTGGGGGTTGCGGCGGGACCTGCGGCGCCTCACGCCGGGGGTTGAGCAACTCGGCGTGCAGCGCACGCAGTTCCGGGCTCGGGTCGGTGCCGAGCTCGTCGGCCAGGGCCCGGCGCACGACCTCGTACGCCGCCAGCGCGTCGGCCGTGCGGCCCGCCGCGCGCAGCGCCCGGATGTGCAGGGCGTGCAGCGGCTCGTCCAGCGGGTGGTCGGCGGACAGCCCCGCGAGCTCGGGCAGCACGTGGGCGGCGCGGCCCAGTTCCAGTTCGGCGGCCAGCCGCAGCCGCCGGGTGTCCAGCCGCAGGGCCTCGCTGCGTACGGCCGCGGTGCCGCGGTCCGGCAGGTCGGCCAGCGCCGGGCCGCGCCACAGCGCGAGGGCGTCCGCCAGCAGCCCGGCCGCCTTCACCGGGTCGCCGTCGGCCAGCGCCCTCGCGCCCTCGTCGGCGAGCCGCTCGAAGCGGTAGAGGTCGATGTCGTCGTGCGCGGCCGCCAGGCGGTAGCCGCCCTCCACCGACTCGACGGCGTCATGCCCGATGGCCTTCCGCAGCCGCCCGACCAGGGCCTGCAGTGCCCCGGTCGCCCCGGCCGGCGGATCCCCGTCCCACACCTCGTCGATCAGCACGTCCCCGCTCAGCACCCGGCCGGGGCGCAGCGCGAGCGCCGTCAGCAGCGCGCGAAGCCGCCCGCCGGCGAGGGCGACCGGCTCCCCGTCGTCCCGCAGGGCCTGCGTGTAGCCGAGAATCGTGTATCGCACGGCCCCATTCTTACGGAGTTGCCTCCGGCACGGCGACAAACAACCCCCCACCGGCCGGTGGTCCCGATGCCACAGCAACAGCCCCTCCCGGCCGGTGACGACCCGCACCCCGGTGGGGGCTGGTCGCGCGGTTCCCCGCGCCCCTGCAAGGGCGCCGCCTGCCGCGCGGGGAACGTGGGATGATCGGGCGCCCGGGGGCGCGGAGTCGCCGGGGGAATGGATCACGTCGGGAAGCGGGAGCAAATGAGCGTCACGCCGATTCGCCAGGCCCGCCGCGGCGGGGAACGCGGGATCAGTCCCGTCTTCCTCGGCATCGCCGCGGTCATGGCCGTGTCCGGATGGGCGGTGTGGAGCGGCTTCGCGTCGGACGCGGGCTTCGCGGTGTTCCTGTTCGTCGTCTCCGGCTGGGTCGTCTCGCTGTGCCTGCACGAGTACGCCCACGCCCGTACCGCGCTGCACAGCGGCGACATCACCATCGGCGACAAGGGCTACCTCACCCTCAACCCGCTGAAGTACACCAACGCCGCCCTGTCCATCGTCCTGCCGGTGATCTTCGTGATCATGGGCGGCATCGGCCTGCCCGGCGGAGCCGTCTTCATCGAGCGCGGCCGTATCCGCGGCCGGTGGCGGCACAGCCTCATCTCGGCCGCGGGCCCGCTGGTCAACGTGCTGTTCGCCGTGCTGCTGATGCTGCCCTTCGCGATGGGCGCCCTCGACAGCTGGCCGGTGCCGTTCCTCGGCGCCCTCGGCTTCCTGGCGTTCCTCCAGGTCAGCGCGGCCATCTTGAACCTGCTGCCGATCCCCGGCCTGGACGGGTACGGCATCTGGGAGCCGTGGCTGCCGTACAGCTTCCGCCGCCAGGTGGAGCCCTTCGCGCCCTTCGGGCTGATCGCCACCTTCGGGGTGCTCTACATCCCCAAGGTCAACGAGAAGTTCTTCGACGGCGTCTTCCACGTCATGCGCTGGTTCAAGGTGCCGGACGGCGCGATGATCCTCGGCTACGACCTCTTCCGCTTCTGGCGCCGCTGACCCCGGGCCTCGCCACGGCCGACACCGCGGCCGGCTCGGCGGCTCACGCGCCGGCGCGGGCCTTCCTGCGGGCGTACCACCACATGTTGCTGGACGCGCCGGCGAGCAGCACCCAGACCACGCCCAGCCAGTTGCCGTTCACGAACGACACGACGGCGGCAGCGACGGCGAGCACGCACACGACGAGTGCGTAGAGGGCGAGGCGGGGCATGGGGTGGACGGCTCCTGTCCTGACACGTACGGGTTGCGGCCACCTATTGTCCCCCATGCCCCACGGCGGGGAGGCGGGTGGCCCGCCGAGCCGGTTGACTGGGGGGCGACAGCGCCCCGGCGCGGAAAGGACGTCTTCGTGGACACCACCATGCACGCGGTACGCGGCCACCGCCGCGGCGGTCCTGAGGTACTGGCCTACGAGGTCGCACCGCGCCCGGTGCCGGGTGACGGCGACGCGCTGGTCGAGGTGCGGTCGGCGTCGATCACCCCGGGCGAGCTGGCCTGGGACGCCACCTGGACCGACAGCATGGCGCCCGGCGGCGAGCCGCGGCTGCCGGCGATCCCGGCGAAGGAGGTCGCAGGGGTCGTGGTCGAGGGCGCCGCGGGCGGCGGGCCTGCGGTGGGCGACGAGGTCTTCGGGCTGATCCCCTTCACCCGGGACGGCGCCGCCGCGGAGTTCACCGCGGTGCCGGCCGCGGTGCTCGCGCCGAAACCGGCGGCCCTCGGCTTCGAGGAGGCCGCCGCCCTGGCGCTCGCGGGGCTGACCGCGTGGCAGGGCCTGGTACGGCACGGCGGCCTGCGCGAGGGCGGGCGGGTGCTCGTCCACGGCGCCGCCGGCGGCGTCGGCTCGCTCGCGGTGCAGGTCGCGGTGGCGCTCGGCGCGGAGGTGATCGGCACGGCGGGGGCGGACCAGCTGGACTTCGTCCGCGGGTTGGGCGCCGCCCGCGCCGTGGACTACCGGGCGGAGCGCTTCGAGGACCTGGTCGACGAGGTCGACGTGGTCCTCGACACCGCGGGCGGCGACGTCCAGCAGCGCTCGTGGCAGGTGCTGCGGGACAGCGGGGTGCTGGTGAGCATCGTGTCGCCGCCGGAGCAGGACGGTTCGGGGCCGCGCGGCGCGTTCTTCGTCGTGGAGCCGGACCGGGACGGGCTGGTCGAGCTGTCGCGGCTGGTCGAGGCCGGGCAGCTGACCGTACCCGTCGACCAGGTGGTGCCGCTGTCCGGGACGGCCGCCGCGTATGCCGCGCTGGAGCGGGGCGGCCGGCGCGGCAAGGTCGTCCTGCGGGTGGCCTGAGGACCCGGCCGCAGGGCCGGGCTGCCCGATCCCCCGGCCGGACCCGGCCGCCGGCTCACACGTCGGTCAGGCGCAGTCCCGCGTGGGCCTTGTAACGGCGGTTGACGGAGATGAGGTTGGCCACCAGGGACTCGACCTGGTGCGCGTTGCGCAGCCGGCCGGCGAAGACGCCGCGCATGCCGGGGATGCGGGCGGCGAGCGCCTGGACGATGTCGGTGTCGGCGCGGACCTCGCCGAGCACCATCACGTCGGTGTCGATCTGCTCGACCTCCGGGTCCTGCAGCAGCACCGCCGAGAGGTGGTGGAAGGCGGCGGTGACCCGGGAGTCGGGCAGCAGTGCGGCGGCCTGCTGGGCGGCGCTGCCCTCGTCGGGGGTGAGCGCGTACGCGCCCTGCTTGTCGAAGCCGAGCGGGTTGACGCAGTCCACGACGAGCTTGCCGGCCAGTTCGGCGCGCAGCGACTCCAGGATCCCGGCGTGGCCGTCCCACGGCACCGCGACGATCACCACGTCGCTGCGCCGGGCGCACTCGGCGTTGTCGGCCCCCTCGACGCCGGCGCCGAGCTCCTCCGCGGCGCTCCGCGCGCGCTCGGCGCTGCGCGAGCCGATGATCACCTGCTGGCCGGCCCTGCCCAGCCGGTAGGCCAGGCCGCGGCCCTGGTCGCCGGTGCCGCCGAGCACCCCGACCACCAGGCCGGACACGTCCGGCAGCTCCCTGGGGTCCTTGGCCGGGGCCTTCGCGGGGGCTCCTGCGGGCGGTGCGGTCGTGCTGTCGTCAGCGTGAGTCATGACGGCGATCCTGCCAGGTCCGGGGCGCCCCGGCGGCCGGCACCCCGCCGGGGTGGCGGGGATCACCCGGCGCGTGCGGCTCAGGCGGGCGGCGGCGCCGGACGCAGCTCCATGGTGCAGCACTTGACGCTGCCTCCGGCCTTGTGGAATTCCGACATGTCGACGCCGACAGGGGCGTAGCCGCGCTCCCGCAGCGGGTCGAAGAGCCCGGTGGCGTCCCTCGGCAGCAGGACGGTGTGCCCGTCGCTCACCGCGTTGAGGCCGAAGACGCCCGCGTCCTCGGCGGTGGCGAGCAGCGCGCCGGGGAAGAGCCGGGCGAGGACCGCCCGGGAGCCGGGCGAGAAGGCGCCGGGGAAGTACATGATCTCGTCGGCGGTGTCGTCCAGGACGGCCAGCGCGGTGTCCAGGTGGTAGTAGCGCGGGTCGGTCAGTTCCAGGCTGATCACCGGCCGCCCGAAGAACTCCTGCGCCTCGTCGTGCGCCAGCGGGCTGCTGCGGAAGCCCTGGCCGGCCAGCAGCCAGGAGGAGGTGACGGCGAAGTCGCCCTCGGCCTCGTTGACATGGTCCGGCTCGCGTATGTCGGCGAAGGCGGCCGCGCGGGCCAGGAACCAGGCCAGGTGCGCCGGGGCCTCGGCGGCCCGCTCGGGGTTGGCGAAGCGCGCGCCCAGCACCCGGCCGTCCACGACGGTGGCGCCGTTCGCGGCGAAGACCATGTCGGGCAGGCCCGCGACCGGGTCGAGGATCTCGACGGTGTGGCCGAGGGAGCGGTAGCGGTCGCGCAGGTCCTCCCACTGGAAGAGCGCGAGCGCCGGGTCCACCGGTTTGTCCGGGTCCATCCACGGGTTGATGGAGTACGCCACCCGGAAGTGTGTCGGGGGGCACATCAGATACCGGCGGGGTGTCGCAGTGCGCAATGAGGGCTCCTCGTGGTGGTGAGTGTGCCTGGGGTGCACAGTGCCGTCCCCCGCCCGGCGGTCGGCCCGGCCGAGGAGGTACTACGAGGATTGTGCGCCCGATCCCGCCGTCCGGGAGCGGACTTCAACGAGAAGTACGTGCGCGCGACAGATACTCCCGCGGCGGGCCGGTCGGGCGCTCCCGCGCCGGGCCGGTCGGGCCCCGCGCCGCCGCCGGGGCGGCGTCCCGGCCGCCCGGGTCAGGCACTGCGCGGGAAGGCCTCTCCCAGCGCGGTGAAGAGCGCGCTGTTCAGCGCGAAGGCGGTCCGGCACTCGTCCACCACCCGCTGCCGCTCCAGGTCGTCCAGCGGCAGGACGTCGAGCAGCTGGCGGTAGTCGCGCTTGAAGGCGGCGGGGTTGGGGATGCCCTCGAAGACGTAGAAGCGCACGCCGTCGCCCTTGTGCGGGAGGTCCCAGGTCTTCTCGGCGATGCCGCGGATCACCTGGCCGCCTGACAGGTCGCCCAGATAGCGGGTGTAGTGGTGCGCGACATAGCCGGCCGGCCAGCCGGCCGCGGTCTCGGTGATCCGGGCGGCGTAGTCGGCGGTGGCCGCCAGCGGCGCCGCCCGGCGCTGCCAGCCGTCCCCGAGCAGATGCCCCAGGTCGCGCTCCAGCTCGGCCACCCTGAGCAGCTCCGGGCGTACGAACGGCCCGGCCACCGGGTCGCCGGCGAGCCGGGCGGCGCCCTCCTCCAGCGCCCGGTAGACGAACCACAGCTGCTCGGTGTAGCGGGCGTAGGCGGCGACGCCGAGCCGCCCGCCCAGCAGGTCGGCCATGAAGGCGGAGTTCTCCGCCTCGGTGTGCTGCTGCCGGCTCGCGTCGCGGATGACGGCGGAGAAGGGCTGCACGGACATCTGACCTCCGGTTTCGGGCGGCTGGACCGGCCGGCGACGCCGGCTCGGTCCGGACGGCTCAGGCGCACCTGAGCCGGTTGCTTGCCGACATGCTGTCGGGAAATTATCGCAGAGGAACACTTCCACCCCGGGTGGGTGTTCATACCCGGCAAGAGGGAGGATGTCCTCCACCAGCCGCGTACCGTGGACACCGCGGGACGGGGGCGAGGGAAGGAGCTCGATGGCAGGCAAGAGCAGGTTGTCCGAGTGGGTGCGCCGCCGGACGGAGGGCACCACGAGTGCCGCCCGGGCAGCAGAGCCGGACCTGCGCCGAGACCCCCTGGTCAGAGCAGCCGCCATCGCCGGCTTCCCGGTCGCGCCCGCCGCGCACCCCGCCAACTTCGGCTGTTCGTGCGAACGGATCGGCTGTCCGATCCCCGCCGTCCACCCGGTCTCGCTGGCCTGGCAGACCCAGGCGAGCACCGACCCGGACAAGATCGACCACTGGCTGCGCACCGACCCGCTGGCCAACTTCGTCACCGCCACCGGCATCGCGCACGACGTCCTCGACGTCCCCGCCGAGGCCGGCCGCCTCGCCATCGAACGGCTGATCGCCGACGGGGCCACCCTCGGCCCGGTCGCCGCCCGCGCCGACCGGCTGCTGTTCTTCACCGAGACCCGCGGCAATCCCGCCGACGAGGACG
Source organism: Streptomyces sp. NBC_01198 (assembly GCF_036010485.1). Lineage (NCBI taxonomy): Bacteria > Bacillati > Actinomycetota > Actinomycetes > Kitasatosporales > Streptomycetaceae > Streptomyces > Streptomyces sp. NBC_01198. The sequence goes on along the minus strand of NZ_CP108568.1, from coordinate 5,890,638 downwards.
AGTGGTGGCCCTGCGAGCTGGACAGCCACCCGGAGACCGCCGAGGAGCACCCCGGCATCCGCTGGCACTCCCGCGGCAGTTACGTGCTGCTGCCGCCGTCCCGGCTGCCGTCCGGGCACACCGTCGAATGGCTGCCCCAGCACGACCTCGACCTGCCGCTGCCCGACCCGCTGCCGGTGCTCGACGTCCTGTCCGACGCCTGCGCGCAGTTCGCCTACGAGCCCGAGCGCGTACCGGCCACCTGGCTGCGCTGACCTCCGCGCGACGCCCTGCCCGCCGCCGGCCTACTCGCCCTTGGCGGTGACCAGGCCGACCACCCGGCTGAGGAAGACGACCTTGCCGCTGCCGCCGGCCGGCGGGACGGTGACCGCCTCGTCGGCCAGGTGGACCAGGGTGACCGAGGTCCGCGGGGTGCCGGTCATCAGGGCCTTGGTGTCGTCGTCGATCGTGAGCCGGTAGCCGGCCCTGAAGGTCGCCCGCGACTGGTGGTGGGACGCGAAGAAGACCAGCGCGCCGCCGTCGGCCGTCCGCAGCGCGACCGGCGTGAAGTCGCCGCCCGAGGCGGGCTGGTCGGCGTACTGGGTGACGGAGTCGGCGGTCCTGGCGTGCGCGTTGCGGTCCGCCCGCAACTGCGAGGTGGACGGGCCGTCCGCGAAGACCTCGCTCGTACCGCTGCCGCCGAGATAGCTGCCGTAGTCGGCGCTCAACTGCCCTGGCTGCGCCAGCAGATCGGTGCCGGCGAGCCCGAGGGCGACCGAGTGACCGTCCTTGTCCTGGGCGAACTTCGGCAGGTCCGCGGTGGCCACCGACGCGACGTAGGACGCCTTCCACGGCTGGCCGGCGGCCGACCGCCGGAAGACCAGCAGCCACCGCGCGCCGGCGGCGCGGTTGGTGGCGGTGTCGGCGACGAAGAACTTCGGCCAGCCGACCTGCCGGGGTATCAGATACCGCGAGTCGGAGAAGACCAGCGGCTGGTAACCGGGGTTGCCCTGCGGGTGGTTGGTGTGTTTCGCACGCAACCCGGCCTCGTCGGTGGCCCCGAGGGGGCCCGACTCGACCGTGGCGACCGCCTTGGCGTCGTAGGTCCTGCCGACCCGGTTGTTGACCGCGGCGAAGTCGGCCAGCACCCGCGCGGCCTCCGCCTTCTGCACCGACGGGATCCGCTCCCGCTCGCCGTGCACCGTCATGCACCCGGCCAGCGGCAGCGTCAGCGCGATGGCGGCGGCCCGGAGGCACACCCTGCGGCGGTTCATGGCGCGTCGGCTCCTCAGCAACTCATCCGCACAATCGCCGCCACCCTACCCGCCGGAGGCGGCCGCTCACGGCAGGGTCAGGATCTCCGCACCGTCCGCGGTGACGACCAGCGTGTGCTCGAACTGGGCGGTGCGCTTGCGGTCCTTGGTGACCACCGTCCACCCGTCGTCCCACATGTCGTACTCGTGCGTGCCCAGCGTCAGCATCGGCTCGATCGTGAAGGTCATGCCCGGCTGCATCACGGTGGTCGCCCGCGGGTCGTCGTAGTGCGGGATGATCAGCCCGGAGTGGAACGAGGTGTTGATGCCGTGCCCGGTGAAGTCCCGCACCACTCCGTAGCCGAAGCGCTTGGCGTAGGACTCGATGACCCGCCCGATCACGTTGATCTGCCGCCCGGGCCGCACCGTCCTGATCGCGCGCGCCAGCGACTCCCGGGTGCGCTCCACCAGCAGCCGCGACTCCTCGTCCACGTCGCCGACCAGATAGGTGGCGTTGCAGTCGCCGTGCACCCCGTGGATGTACGCGGTCACGTCCAGATTCACGATGTCGCCGTCGCGCAGCACGGTCGAGTCGGGGATGCCGTGGCAGATCACCTCGTTGAGCGAGGTGCACAGCGACTTCGGGAAGCCGCGGTAGCCCAGGTCCGAGGGGTACGCCCCCTGCCCGACCATGTACTCGTGCGCGATCCGGTCCAGCTCGTCCGTGGTCACCCCGGGCGCGACGGCCTTCGCCGCCTCCTCCATCGCCCGCGCGGCGATCCGCGAGGCGACCCGCATCCGCTCCACGGTGTCCGCGTCCTGGACCTCCGGCCCCGTGTACGGCGCCGGCCCGGGCCTGCCCACGTATTCGGGACGCGGAATCGAGGCGGGCACGTGCCGTGGGGGCGACAGCTTGCCGGGGACGAGCAGCGACTGACCAGACATACCGACGAGTGTATCCGCGTGTGATCGGGCAGGCTGGCCGCATGGGGCTCCGCCCGTGGCGCGGCGGCGGCGGGCTCCACCCAGGGCCCGACGACAGGAGAAGCAGATGGCGGTCTTCCGAGTGAAGAAGCCGGCGGGGAAGCCGGGCGAGTGGTTCTACTGCATCGAGCACAAGCGGGCCGAGGAGGGCCCGGACTGCCCGTCCAAGAACCGCTTCGGGCCGTACCCGACGAAGGCGGCGGCCGAGCACGCGATGGAGACGGCCGCGGAGCGCAATCTGGAATGGGACACGGATCCCCGGTGGGACGACAAGTCCTGAACACCGGCCTCCGGCCCGGGCTGGGGTTGCCACGTGCGGTGGCTCGCCGCCCGTGCGCCCTCGGGGGGGTGCCACTTGCCGTGGCGGTGCGTCATTCCCGCCATCGTGGCTGGGCGCGCAGTTCCCCGCGCCCCTCAGGGGGTGCCACTCGCTGTAGCGGCACGTCATTCCCACCATCGTGGTTGCGCGCGCAGCTCCCCGCGCCCCACGGGGGGTGCCCTCTGGGGAGAGGGTGAGCGTTTTTCAGGGGCGCGGGGAACTGCGCGACAAGCCACGACGGCGCGGCAAAGCGAAACGCCACGGCAAGTGGCACCCACCCAGGGGGAACCGCGGGGGGAGCGTGGTGGCAGCCGGGCAGGGGTGAGTGCGGACCCTCTAGGGTGCGGGAATGGCGTATGACGTGGTCGTGGTGGGTGGCGGGCACAACGGGCTGGTGGCGGCGGCCTACCTGGCACGGGCGGGCCGCAGCGTCCTGGTGGTCGAGCGGCTCGACGCGGTCGGCGGCGCCGCGGTGTCGACCCGGGCGTTCAGCGGGCTGGACGCCCGCCTGTCGCGCTACTCGTACCTGGTCAGCCTCCTGCCCAGGAAGATCGTGGACGACCTCGGCCTGGACTTCGCGGTCCGGCGCCGCCGGATCTCCTCGTACACCCCGCACGGCGACCGCGGCCTGCTGGTCGACGCGCAGGACCGGGCCAGGACCCGCGAGGGCTTCGCGCGGCTGACCGGTTCGGACCGGGAGTACGCGTCCTGGGAGCGTTTCTACGCGATGACGCACCGGGTGGCGCAGGCCGTCTTCCCGACGCTCACGCAGCCGCTGCCCACCCGGGCCGAGCTGGAGCGCCGGGTCGGCGACCCGGAGGCCTGGTCCGCGCTGTTCGAGCGCCCGCTGGGCGAGACCGTGGAGGAGTTCTTCGCCGACGACACCGTGCGCGGCATCGTGCTCACCGACGCCCTGATCGGCACCTTCACCTACGCGCACGACCCGTCGCTGCGGCAGAACCGCTGCTTCCTCTACCACGTCATCGGCGGCGGCACCGGCGACTGGGACGTCCCGGTGGGCGGCATGGGCGCGTTCACCGGCGCGCTCGCCGAGGCCGCCCGCGCGGCCGGCGCGGAGATCGTCACCGGCACCGAGGTGACGGCGATCGCGGCCGACGGCGTACACGCCGAGGTGACCTTCACCGACGGCCGCATCGTCGAGGCGCGCGACGTCCTGGTGAACGCCTCCCCTTACACCCTCGCGGCACTGCTCGGCGAGCAGCCGCCGGTGCCCGCGCCGGAGGGCGCCCAGCTCAAGGTCAACATGCTGCTGCGCCGCCTGCCGCGGCTGCGGGACGCCTCCGTCGATCCGCGGGAGGCCTTCGCCGGGACCTTCCACGTCGCGGAGGGCTACGGCGGGCTGCAGGCCGCGTACGAGCAGGCGGCGGCCGGGCAGGTGCCGGACGCGCCGCCGTCGGAGATCTACTGCCACAGCCTGACCGACCCCTCGATCCTCTCCCCCGAGCTGGCCGGCCGCGGCATGCACACGCTGACGCTGTTCGGCCTGCACGCTCCCGCGCGGCTCTTCGCGGCGGATCCCGCGGGCACCAAGGAGGCGCTGCTGCGGGCCACCCTGGCCCAGCTGGACGCGGTGCTCGCCGAGCCGCTGGAGAGCTGCCTGGCGCTGGACGCCGAGGGGCGGCCGTGCATCGAGGCGAAGTCGCCGCTGGACCTGGAGCGGGAGGTGGGGCTGCCCGGCGGGCACATCTTCCACCAGGACCTGGCGTGGCCCTGCGCCGAGGAGGGCCTGGCCGACAGCACGGGCAGGTGGGGCGTGGGCACCTCGTATGCGAACGTCTACTTGTGCGGCGCGGGCGCGGTCCGCGGCGGCGGGGTGAGCGGTGTCCCCGGGCACAACGCGGCGATGGCGGTACTGGAGAAGGCACGATGAAGCAGCACAGGACGGCGGCGGTGGCGAGGCGGGCGATCGGCCGGCAGTGGCGGCGCGGCGGCCGGTGGCACGCCCTGGACGGCGCCGACGGGGTGCCCGAGCAGCGCCGCCGCACCGCCGACGTGGTGGTGGACTGCGCGGTCTACCAGGACGGCTGCCGGGCGGCGTCGCTGCCGCCGCAGCAGGTGCTCGACGAGGCCCGCAAGCGCGGCGGCTTCGCGTGGATCGGCCTGCACCAGCCGGAGGCCGAGCACCTGGAGGAGATCGCCCGGGTCTTCGGGCTGCACCCGCTGGCCGTCGAGGACGCGGTGCAGGCGCACCAGCGGCCGAAGCTGGAACGGTACGGCGACACGCTCTTCCTGGTGCTCAAGACGATCGTCTTCGTGGAGCACGAGAAGCTGACCGCGACCAGCGAGGTGGTGGACACCGGCGAGCTGATGATCTTCGCCGGGCCGGACTTCGTGGTCGTCGTCCGGCACGGCAGCGCCCCCGGCCTGTCCCAGGTGCGAGCGTCGCTTGAGGCCAGTCCCGAGATGCTCAGGCACGGTCCCGCGGCCGTCCTGCACGCGATAGCCGACCGGGTCACCGACGACTACCTGGATGTCGCCGACGCCGTCGAACTCGATGTGGACACCCTGGAGTCGGACGTCTTCTCCGCCAACCACGGCGACGACGCCGAGCGGATCTACCAGCTCAAGCGGGAGCTGATCGAGTTCAAGCACGCCGTCTACCCGATGGCCCGCCCGCTGGAGCGGCTGACGGACGGCGCGGACGGCCTGATCAACACCGAGATGCGGCGCTACTTCCGTGACGTCTCCGACCACCTGTCGCACGTGAAGGAGCGGCTGACCGCGTACAGCGAGCTGGTGGACGGCCTGCTTGCGGCGAATCTCAGCCAACTCGCCGTGCAGCAGAACGTGGACATGCGGCGGATCAGCGCCGCAGCGGCGATCCTGGCGATCCCGACGATGATCGCCGGTTTCTACGGCATGAACTTCCGCCATATGCCCGAGCTGGGCTGGACGTTCGGCTACCCGCTGATGGTCGGGGTGACGGCGGTGCTCTCCGCTGTGGTCTACCGCGCCTTCCGCCGGATCGGCTGGCTCTGAGCGCTCCGGCTCACTCCGCGGGGGGCCAGGCGTCGCCCCATTCTGTGTCGCGGGCGGCGCGGTAGAGCGAGCCCTGCCGCTTGCTCACCGTCGTGCGCTCCAGCGCCGGCGGCGTCTGGCACAGGTCGAGCAGCACGAGCCCCTTGCGGATCTGCGGGTGCCGCACCACCCGCGCCGCCGCCGGCTCCGCCGGGAACCTCGCCGCCGCCACGTAGCTGAACTTCTCGTCCTCGTACGGCAGCGAGGCTCCCTTGATCTGCCGGTGCAGCGCGGTGCGTTGCACCCGTGCGGCGAAGTGGCACCAGTCGTCGCCGGTGACCGGGCAGCGGTCGTCGTGCGGGCAGGGCGCGAGGACGTGCAGCCCGGCGGCGATGAGCCGGTCGCGGGCCGCCAGCACGCGCGCGTACCCCTCGGGGGTGCCGGGTTCGACCACCACGACCGCGGCGCCGGCGGCCTCCGTGGCGGCGGTGACCAGCGACTCCCGGTCGGCGGCGGTGAGTTCGCCGAGCACGTACGAGACGGTGACCAGGTCGGCCTCGGGCAGCCTGGCCGCGCCACCGAGCGGCTGCCTGGTCCACCCGGCGTCGCGTACCGCCGCGGACTGCGCGGTGCCGGCCAGGGCGGCGCCGAGGGTCAGCGCGGGCTGCGACCAGTCCAGGACGGTGCTGCGGTGCGCGTCCGCCGGCCAGGCGTCGGCCACGGCCCAGGTGGCCGCACCGGTGCCGCCCCCGAGGTCGAGGTGCGTTTGCGGGCACCAGTCACCGGACTGCAAGCGGAATGCGGCCAGTGCCGTCCTGACGGCGGCATAGGTCGCCGGCATCCGGTAGGCGGCATATGCGGCAACATCCGCCGCGTCCCGCAGGATCGGCGCGGCGGTCGGGGTCGTCCCGCGGTAGCTCTCGATGAGCCGTTCGACCTGTGCGGACGCCCTGCTGGGGGCGGTGGAGCGCAGCTGGTCGGCGAGGGCGGCGCGCAGGTCGTCGGGAAGGGGCACGGTAGGCACAAGCCACAACTGTAAGGGCCGTTGACTCCTGTAACGGAACCCTTACACTGGGTGGCCGATGGTGCGCCATAGTTATGTTAACTCGGTCAAAACATCGGCTCGAATATATGCAAACCGCAGCGGAAGAGTCGAGTGTTGGCCTAGCGTTCGCTGATACCACGGCGAGCCGCCACTTGGGGAAGTGGAAGGGCGTCGAAGGTCGCGAGGTGCCTGGGGGGTCCATGCGGCGTGTCGAAGCACAGTCGGCAAGACCAGTGATACCCGTAGCAAGTGAGCGGCGAACCGGGCGGACCAGGAATCCGCTCGCGTTCGGAGCACCGGCACAACCGACCTCGGCCGCCGGCACGTTGGGCGCGCCGCTGTCGTACGCCCGGCGGCGCGTCCGCGGGGACGACGGACTCACGGCGGCAGGGCGGCACGGCGGGCACCGCGGCTACGCGCACAAGGCCGCCTGGTATCTGCCGGTCGCGCTGGCCGTCGACGCGGCGGGCGCCGGCGTGCCCACCGCAGTGATGCTGCGGATGGCCGCCCAGCCGCATGTGCTGCTGTGCGCGCTGGCGGCCGCTGTGACCTGGCCCGCGGTGCGGGCGGCCCGGCGGCGTTACGCGGTCGGCGCGCTCGGCGAGAGCCGTGGCACCTTGCAGGTGCTGGGCGACTGGCTGGTGCTGCTCGGCGTGCTCGCCGTGCTGCGCACCGCGTTCGGCCAGGTCATGGACCCGTCGTTGGCGCTCGCCGGCGTGGCCGGGGCGCCGCTGCTGACCACGGCGTGCCGCAAGGTCACCTACCACCGGCTGATCGCCGCCCGGCGCGAGGCGCACGCGGTGCGCCGGGTGCTGGTGATCGGTGAACCGGGCGCCGCCGACCACGTGGTGGGCCATCTGGCCGCCAGGACGGAACACGCCTACGTGGTCGTCGGGGTGGTCCCGGTGGGCAGCGCGAAACTGGAGTGCGGGGCGCCGGTGACCGAACGGCTCGGCGCCCTGGACCCGGCGGGGCCGCAGGACGACGCGGCGGCCGTACTGCGGGCCGCCGGTGAGCACAGCGCGGACCTGGTGCTGGTCGCGCCGGGGCCGCGGTTGTCGGCGGAGCGGCTGCGCCGGCTGTCGTGGTGCCTGCACGACGCGGGACTTCCGGTGGCGCTGCTGCCCGGCCTGATCGACGTGCAGGTGCGCAGGGTCGACCTGGACGCCCCGGCCGGCCTCATGCTGCTGCACATCGCGCCGCCGGTCAGGCACGGGGTGCAGGTCGGCCTGAAGTCGGCGCTCGACCGCACCGGCGCGGCGCTCGGACTGCTGGTGCTGGCACCGGTGTTCTGCGTGGTCGCGCTGGCGATCAGGGTGACCTCGCCGGGGCCCGCCTTCCACCGGCAGGTGCGGTGCGGCCAGCACCGCGCGCACTTCACGATGTGGAAGTTCCGCACGATGGTGGCCGACGCCGAGGCGCGCAAGGCGGAGTTGGAGCGCACCGGCGCCAACGAGCACGACGGGCTGATGTTCAAGATGCGCCGCGATCCGCGGGTCACCGCGGTCGGGCGGTGGCTGCGGCGCTGCTCGCTGGACGAGCTGCCGCAGCTGGTCAACGTGCTGCGCGGCGAGATGTCGCTGGTCGGGCCGCGCCCGCCGCTGCCCGAGGAGGTCGACCGCTACGACGAGGTGGCGCTGCGGCGGCTGGCGGTCAAGCCGGGCATCACCGGCCTGTGGCAGGTCAGCGGGCGCTCCGACCTGTCGTGGGACGAGACGCTCGCGCTCGACCTGCGCTACGTGGACAACTGGTCACTGGCCGGTGACCTGGAGGTCATGACCCGCACCCTGCGGGCCGTGGTCGACGGCCGCGGGGCCTACTAGTGGGCGCCCGCGGGCTCCGGGCCCGGGTCCGGCTCAGACCCGGCGGCCGGGTCCGGTGTGCCGGTCCCGGCCTGCGCCCGCCACTGCCCGTGGACGGCGGCGACACCGTCCCGCAGTGCGATCCGCGGCCGCCAGCCGAGCGCGAACAGCCGCGAGACGTCGAGCAGTTTGCGCGGGGTGCCGTCGGGTTTGCCGGTGTCCCAGCCGATCCGGCCGCGGTAGCCGACCACGTCCTTGACGGTCTCGGCGAGTTCGCGGATGGTCAGGTCCTCGCCGCAGCCGACGTTGACCGGTTCGTCGGCGTCGTAGTCGCGCAGCAGCAGGGTGCAGGCCGTGGCGAGGTCGTCCACATGCAGGAACTCGCGCCGCGGGGTGCCGCTGCCCCACAGCGTCACCTCGGGGGCGCCGTCGCGCGCGGCCTCGTCGAAGCGGCGGATCATCGCGGGCAGCACGTGCGAGGTCGCCAGGTCGAAGTTGTCGCCGGGACCGTAGAGGTTGGTCGGCATCGCCGAGATGTAGGCGGCGCCGTACTGCCTGCGGTAGGACTGCACCTGCACGATCCCGGCGATCTTCGCCAGCGCGTACGCCTCGTTGGTCGGCTCCAGCGGGCCGGTCAGCAGCGCGTCCTCGCGGATCGGCTGCGGGGCGAACTTGGGGTAGATGCACGACGAGCCCAGGAACAGCAGCCGTCGCACCCCGGCCGCGTGGGCCCCCGCGATGACGCTCAGCTGGATCCGCAGGTTGTCCTCCAGGAACTGCACCGGGTGGGTCGAGTTGGCCATGATCCCCCCGACCCGGGCGGCGGCGAGCACCACCGCGTCGGGGCGGGCCTCCCGCAGCCAGGCGGCGGTGGCCGCCGGGTCGCGCAGATCGAGTTCCGTGCGGGTCCGTGCCAGCACGGGGTGGCCCTCGGCGGTCAGGCGGCGGACCACCGCCGAACCCACGAGGCCGCGATGGCCCGCGACGAACACCCGGGCGCCGTCCGGCAGTAGTTCCGTCATGAACGGCATTGTGTCAGCACACTTCACCCGTCCGGACGTTAATTCCGCATTCGTGCGGACCTGAACCGAGACCACTTGGGGGAACGCGTGGGCAAGACCGCGCTCATCACCGGCGTGACCGGGCAGGACGGCTCCTATCTCGCCGAACTGCTGCTGGACAAGGGCTACACCGTGCACGGCATCGTGCGCCGCTCCTCGACGTTCAACACCGAGCGCATCGATCACATCTACCAGGACCCCCAGGCGCGGAACCGGTCGTTCGTGCTGCACCACGCCGACCTCACCGACGGGGTCGCGCTGGTGAACCTGCTGCACGAGGTGCAGCCGGACGAGATCTACAACCTCGGCGCCCAGTCCCATGTCCGGGTCTCCTTCGACGCGCCGCTCTACACCGGTGACGTCACCGGCCTGTCCACGCTGCGGCTGCTGGAGGCGGTACGCGCCAGCGGCACGCAGGCGCGCATCTACCAGGCCTCGTCCTCGGAGATGTTCGGCGCCGCCCCGCCGCCGCAGAACGAGAACACCGCCTTCCACCCGCGCAGCCCGTACGGCTGCGCGAAGGTCTTCGGCTACTGGGCGACGGTCAACTACCGCGAGGCGTACGGGATGTACGCCGTCAACGGGATCCTGTTCAACCACGAGTCGCCGCGCCGCGGTGAGACCTTCGTGACCAGGAAGATCACCCGGGCGGTGGCCAGGATCAAGGCGGGCCTGCAGGACCGGCTGTATCTGGGCAACCTCGACGCGGTCCGCGACTGGGGGTACGCGCCGGAGTACGTCGAGGCCATGTGGCGCATGCTGCAGCGCGACGAGCCGGACGACTACGTGGTGGCGACCGGCGAGGCCGCCACCGTGCGGCAGTTCGTCGAGGTCGCCTTCGGGCACGCCGACCTGGACTGGACGCAGTACGTCCGCTACGACCCGAAGTACGAGCGCCCCACCGAGGTCGACGCGCTGATCGGCGACGCGGGCAAGGCGCGCGACCTGCTCGACTGGGAGCCCAAGGTCAGGGTCGCCGACCTGGCCGGAATCATGGTCGAGGCCGACATCCGGATGGTCACCGACCAGCTGGCGGGCGCGACCGTCCGGATCGACAGATGACCCGGTGGGCGGCCAGCACGGGGCTGCCGACAGATGCACCGATGTCATGCGACTTCACCGTACTTCACCGGTTTCGGCAAAAAGGGAGACCGCAGTGCGGGGGACGCCCTACTGTGCCGTGCACCACAACGGCTGGATCCGGCCGTTGCACATCGGGGTTCTGGGGGGCAACTCATGCGTAAATGGCCGGTGTTCGCGGCTGCCGCCATACTGGCGGCCGCAACGCTGGGAGCGCTGTCGTCACCATCGGCGACGGCACTCCAACCACCTGTCGGACTGACCGCCGACAACCTCAGCACGTACCAGACCAACGGCGTGGTCTGGGCGATGGCCCAGGCGAACGGCATCGTCTACACCGCGGGCACCTTCTCCGCGATCCGGCCGGCCGGCTCCGCGGCCGGGAGCAACGAGACGTCGGTGGCGAACTTCGCCGCCTTCAACGCGGCCACCGGCCAACCGGCGGGCTGCCAGCTGAATTTCACCGTCGGCTCCAACAACGCGACGGTACGCGCGATGGCCGTCTCGCCCGACGGCCACACCCTCTACGCGGGCGGCTTCTTCGGACAGGTCAACGGGGTCGGGGTGAGCAGCCTCGCCGCGATCAACCTGACCACCTGCGCGGTCAGCACCACCTTCCACCCGTCGGTCTCGGGCACGGTGCGGGCCGTCGAGGCCAGCGCGGACACGGTCTTCTTCGGCGGTGACGTCACGTCCGTCAACGGCCAGTCCAGGGGCCGCTACGCGGCGGTCAGCACCGCGGGAGCGCTGCTGCCGTGGGCCCCGGCCGCGGACGACCCGGGCCGGGCGCTCGCCCTCACCCCGGACGGCCAGGACGCCATCCTCGGCGGTGACTTCAACACCGTGGACGGCGTCAACTCGCACTCCCTCGCGGTGGTCGACACCTCGACCGGGGCGCTGGTCAAGGCGTATCCGACCGGCTTCATCGACGCGACCTCGGTGACCAAGGACATCATCGTGGACGCGGCGAGCAACAGCTTCTACACCGCCAACGAGGGCACCGGCGGCGGCGTCTTCGACGGCCGCATCCGGCTCAGCCTCACCGACTTCAACCAGGTCTGGCGGGACAACTGCCTTGGCGCCACCCAGTCGCTGACGGTGTACCAGACCGTCCTCTACAGCGGCAGCCACGCCCACGACTGCTCCAGCATGGGCGAGTACCCCGACTCGGTGCGCAAGCACCTGCTGGCCGAGTCGGTGGACGACCCGCATCTGGTGGGGTGGTTCCCCGACACCAACGACGGCATCGGCGAGAAGATCGGCCCGCGCGTGATGGCGCTCGCGTCCTCCGGCGGCACCGACTACCTGTGGGTGGGCGGCGAGTTCACCACCGTCAACGGGGCGGCCCAGCAGGGCCTGACGCGCTTCGCCAGCGGCCCCGACACCGGGGCGCCGACGCTGCCGCAAACATCGGTGACCAGCATCGACCCCGGTTCTGTGAAGGTCAGCTGGCAGTCCAGCACCGACACCGACGACGGGCTGCTGACCTACCGGGTCTACCGCAACGGCGGCACCACCCCGGTCTACACCGTCACCGGCAGCTCGCTGCCGTGGGTCAGGCCGCAGCTCACCTACACCGACACCAACGTGACCCCTGGCGTGAAGTACACCTATCGGGTCTCGGCCAGCGACGGCACCAACACCAGCGCGCAGTCGCCCAACGCGTCGGCCACCGTGCCGGCGGCGGCGGAGGCCTACCCGAGCCAGGTGCTGGCCGACGGGGCCACCCTCTACTGGCGCTACGACGCGGCCTCCGGGTCGTACAACGCGGACTCCTCCACCGGTGACGACAGCGGCATCAGCGTCGGCGGCCCGGTGCACGGCGTGACGCCGGGTGCGGTGCCGGGGTCGAAGGCGTACACCTTCAACGGCTCGACGCAGTGGACCTACAGCGACCGGCTGCACCCGACGCCCACGCAGTACAGCATCGAGACGTGGTTCAGGACGACCACCACCGCGGGCGGCAAGCTCATGGGCTTCGGCAACAACTCCACCCACCCCAGCGGCAACTACGACAAGCACATCTACATGACCGACAACGGCCGGTTGATCTTCGGCGTCTACACCGGAGCCACCCGGATCGTCACCGCCCCGGACGCGTACAACGACGGCAGCTGGCACCTGGCCGTCGCGACCCAGGGCGCCGACGGGATGAAGCTGTACGTCGACGGCGCGCTGGCCGCGTCCGACCCGACGGTCACCACCAGCCAGAACTACCCGGGTTACTGGCACATCGGCTACGACAACCTGGGCAGCTGGCCGTCGGCGCCGACGAGTTCGTACTTCGCCGGCTCGATCGACGAGGCCGCCGTCTACCCGACGGTCCTCTCGCCGGCGCAGATCGCGAACCACTACGCGCTCGGGACCGCCGGGTGACCGGGTCCCACCGCCCTGCCGCTGCCGCCGCCGTCCTCGTGACGGCGGCGGCAGCGCTGCTGCTCGGCGGTTGCGGCTCAGGCTCAAGCGGCGGCAAGGACGGTCCCAGGGCCGGCGACCGGCCGAGCACCGTGGTGTCGGCCCCGGCAGGCGCCACCGCGACGGCCTCCACGGCCGCGCCCGGCACGGCGCCCGCCACCGAGGGGTCCGGGTCGGCGGCGAACGCCCCCAAAGTGCCGGATGCCCGGCTCACCCCGCCCGGCGGCGGCAGCTTCACCAAACAGCAGAAGACCTACCTGTCCGGCAGGGTCCCGCAAGGCACCGACCCCGCCGCGGTGTTGGAGGGCGGGCAGGAGATCTGCGACCGGCTGACCCGTACCGCGAAGATCGACAAGGACGCGGCCGCCAGCGCCATCGTCACCGGTGACATCAGCATGTCCGGCGCGTCGGCCGCGGTCAGCGCCCTGTGTCCGGACCAGCAGTCCGTCATCGACGCGGCCCGGCGCGGCTTCGGCGACGGGACGTTCACCGTGGCCGCCAAGGCCGTGCCCGCCAAGTCGGTCGCGCCCGGCCGCTACCGGGCGCCGAACCCCTCGCCGTCGTGCAACTGGCGGGTCACCGGCGCCGGCGGCGCCACCCTGACGTCGGGCGGCGGCGCCCGGCTGACCGTTCCGGCCGCCGCGCGCGGCATCACGTCCAGCGGGTGCTACGCCTGGCTGGCCTCCGGAGGGACCTGATGGACAAGCTGCCGCTCGTCGTGGCGATACCGACCAAGAACGAGGCCGAGAACATCGCGCGTACGGTCTCGTCGGTCATCGACCACGTCCAGGCCGTCGTCGTGGTGGACTCCGACAGCACCGACGACACCTGCAAGATCGCCGCCGAACTGGGCGCGGAGACCGTCGACTACGCCTGGGACGGCCGCTACCCGAAGAAGAAGCAGTGGTGCCTGGACCACGTGCACCCGGAGATCCCGTGGCTGCTCTTCCTGGACGGCGACGAGACGCCGAGCCCCGAACTGCTCGGCGAGCTGCGGTCGGTGTTCGCCGCGGGGCCGCCGTCGGTGGCCGCCTTCGACATCCCGCTGGGCTACTGGTTCGCCGGCCGCCGGCTGCGGCACGGCTACACCATCGTCAAACGCGCCCTGATGGACCGCACTCGCTGCCGCTTCCCCGAGGTCGGCGACCTCGACGCCCCCGGTATGGGCGAGCAGGAGGGCCATTACCAGCCGGTGGCCGAGTCAGCCGCGCGGCTGCGGTCCCCCATCGAGCACGAGGACCTCGATCCGGTACGCACCTGGTTCGACCGGCACAACCGCTACTCCGACTGGGAGGCCTGGCTCGAACTCAACCCGGCGGTCAAGGAGCAGATCAGGAAGGTCAAGACCCGGCAGGGGCAGCTCTTCCACAAGGTGCCCTTCAAGCCGCTGGTGTCCTTCGGCTACGCGTACGTCTACAGGCGCGGCTTCCTGGACGGCAGGGCAGGCCTGGACTATGCCCTCGCGATGAGCTTCTACCGCTGGCAGATCGGGCTCAAGACCCGCGAACAGCAGCGCCCTTCGGCGTGACACCGGCGTAGACGCCCAGCAGCGTGTCCACGACCGCGTCGATCGAGAAGCGGTCGTGGATCAGCTGCCGGGCGGCCTGCGAGGCCTGCTCGTTGGCGGCCGGTTCGAGCAGTTCCAGCACCGCCCGGCCGACCAGCGGGCCGTTGTCCGCGTCGGGGCGGCTGTCGGTGACCCGGCCGGCCCCGGCCGCCTCGACGTCCGGCGACAGGCCGCCGGTGCGGGCCACCACCACCGGCAGTCCCACCGACATCGCCTCGAGGATCGACACGGCGAACGGCTCGACCACCGACGGCAGGACGTAGACGTCCGCCGCCCGCAGCCTGGCAAGCACCTCCTCGTGGCCGAGCGCGCCCACGCACTCCAGCGAGTCCGCGACCCCCAACTCGGCGGCCAACTCCCGCATGGGCCCGGTCAGCTCACCGGTGTCGGGCCCGGCGAGCACGAAGCGGGCGTCCGGATGGCGGGCGAGCACGGTCGGCATCGCCCGCACGAAGTCCTCGGGCCGCTTGCGCTTCTGCACCCGGGCCAGGTACAGCACCGTCGGCGGCCGGTCGCCCCGCGGCGGGCGGGCCTCCTGCGGCGTCACCCCGTTGACCAGCCGGTGGAAGGTCGTCAGCGGCGTCCCCGGCACGACCGCCTGCACGCCGTCGCGCTCGGTCGCCGTCAGATGGAGGATCGCGTCGGCCTGCCGCAGCACCCGCCGCATGCCGAGCAGGTCGACGGCCCGCGCGAAGAGCTTCTCCGTCGGGTCGATCATCCCGTGCGTCTGCACCACGAGGGGGACGCCGGCCTCCAGCGCGACCAGGGCGAACGGGAGGGTGATCAGGTCGCGCATGAGGTGGACGTGGACGATGTCCGCGCCCTTCACCATGCGGCGGGCCTTGCGCAGCAGGGCGGGCGAGGTGATCCCGCTCACCTCGAACGCGGGCAGCACGTGGCGTGCCTGGTGCACGAAGGACGGCACGCCCTCCAGTTCCGAGGGAAGCGGCCCGGTGAACTTGTCGCCCAGCGTGGCGATGCGGGCGTCCACGCCTTTGCGGCGCAGGCCTTTGGAGAGGTTCAGGGCGACCCGGGTGGGGCCGCCGAAGTCGTTCGTGGGCGTGTGCAGCGTGACGACATGCAGGACCCGCACGTCTCCCCCTTCCCCCCGGGCGCCCCTTGGGCGCCCCCTCCCCGCAGCCTATCCGGGTGCGCCGCGCCACCGCGGCGCTTCGGCCAACCCCCCGCGCGCTGCCGGTGATCGGCTGCCGCTCGGGCTGATCACCCCGGAACGGCCGGAGCGCCCGCGGCGGACCGGGCGGCCGAATAGACTCGCCCGGGGGGAGGGGGCGGCGCATGGCGGTGAGCCAGAGCATCGGGGTCCACGGCACGACTCGGTCGGTGCCGCGCGCGGCGCTGTCCCGCGCGCTGGCCGTGCCCCTCGTGCTGGCCCTGGTCGCCCTGCTGCCGGGATACGTCACCGCGCAGCCCGGCACCGGTGTCCGCGACGCCGCGTACTGGCTGCAGCTGACGCTGACCGTCTACGCCGGCGGCCGTCTCGCCGCCATGGTGCTGACCCGCCGGCGGCGGCTGATCCAGGGCGCCTTCTGGCTGTTCGTGTACGTCGCGATGGGCGTCGCACCGCTGGCCCAGGAGGTGATCGGCCAGGTCCCGACGCCGGTGGTGGGACCGCGGTCGGACACCGCCACCGCGATCACCCTCGTCCTGGTCGGCTGCGTGTTCTTCGACGTGGGCGCGCTGCTGGCCAGGCACCGCCCGGCCGCCCGGGTGCGACGCCCGCGCCCGCCCGCGCAGGTCTCCCGCCGGAGGCTGTGGCTGCTGATCGCTCTCGCCTACGCCGCCAGCGCGCTGTCGATCGCCAAACTCGGCGGCCCTGCCGTCTTCTTCACCAGCAGGCAGGCGATCAGCGAGTCGGTGCAGTCCAGCGGCCTGGCCGGTGGCGGCGGCGACAGCCACGTCGGCTCCGCCTTCATCCGCGGCTTCGGGACCGTTCCGGCGCTGCTGGCGCTGCTGTTCCTGGTGCGCTGGATGATCACCTCTAGGGCGGCCAGGCGCACCCCGCTGGCGATCGCCGCTCTCGGCGGCCTCGTGGTGGTCAACGCGATCGTCAACAACCCGATCTCGAACCCGCGTTACTGGTTCCTGACCGTCGTGTTCGCGCTGCTGTTCACCGCCTTCCCCAGGAGCCCGGTGATGTACCGGGCTGCGCTGGTGACCGGGGTGGTGGCGGCCTTGGTGCTGTTCCCCTTCCTTGACCGCTTCCGCTACGACTCCGGCGGCTACCACCCGGTGCAGACGACATCGGTGCTCGAACCGCTGACCATCAAGGACTACGACCAGGTGGGGATGTTCGCGAACACCCTGACCTTCGTGCACTCGGGCAAGGGGCACGCGCACGGGCGGCAACTGGCCGCCGACGTCTTCTTCTTCGTGCCGCGCTCGGTGTGGCACGGCAAACCGCTGGACTCGGGCGTGCAGGTCGGCCGCTGGATGGGCATGACCAACACCAACCTGTCGTCGCCGCTGTGGGCCGAACTGTGGCTGGACTTCGGCCCGGTGGGCATGTCCGGCGGCTTCCTCGCGCTGGGCTACCTGTGCGCGCGCGGCGACCGGCGGTACGCGCAGCGGACGGTGGAGGACGGCCGCCCCGGCACGGTGATGGCGGTGGTGATCCCGCTGGTGTGCGGGTACTCGTTCATCCTGCTGCGCGGCCCACTGCTGCAGGCCTCGGGGCGGATCGGCATCGCGGCGGTCTGCCTGGCCCTGGTCACCACCTTCAGCGAGGACCGGCGGAAGATCCTGCGATGACCGCCTCGCCGGTACCGCCGGGGGCCTGCCGCCCGGCGGCGGCAGCCGGGCCGCGCCGGACGGCGGCGATCCGCAGCCACAGGGCGGCCGCCTTCAGCGCGGAGCCCAGGCACAGGCCCCAGGCGGCCCCGTAGACGCCGTCGACGCGGTAGCCCGCGAGCATGAAGACAACCGAGGCGAGCGAGAAGACCACCTGGATCGGCAGCGTCGCCTTGGGCTGCAGCACCCGCAGGGTGAGCAGGGCGCTGGTGCCCAGCGCGATGCCCGCGTACTGGCTGCCCGACGCGGCGAGCAGGCCGGAGGACGCGGCCCAGGTGTCGCCGAGGAGCTGGCGGCCGACATGGTCGGGCAGCAGGAGCAGCACGATCGTCCAGACCGCGGCGACCCAGGCGAGCGCGACGGCCAGCACGGCGGTGGCGCGGACCTTGCTGTCGGCGCCGCGCACCCGGTTGAGCAGCGGCGGGCCGAAGGCGGTGGCGGAGTTGAACAGCACGTTCATCGGGCCGAAGAGGGTGGTGGCGCCGCGCAGGGCCCCGACCGCGAGGGGCGCGGCGAACAGCCCGAGGCCGACCACGGCGAGCTGGCTGGTGGCGTTGCCGACGCCGAACTCGACGACGAAGCGCTGCCCGAGGTGTCCGCGCCGCAGGAACTTCCGCAGGTCGAGCTCCGCGCCCCTGACCCGCGGCCACAGCAGCCCGGCGGCCACCAGCAGCGCCGGCAGCGCGGAGAGCCCCCACACCGCGATCAGCCGCTGCGGGCCTGCCCCGTGCGGCTGCACGGCGAGCGCGGGCACCGCCACCAGCAGCCGCACGGTGTCGCCGACCAGGGCGTAGTGCGGCAGCCGCAGCGCGGAGAAGCAGTACCGCAGGCCGTCCTGGGTCAGCACGATCGGCAGGACCAGGCCGAGCACCGCGAGCCCGTGCGCGGTCGCGCCGTCCGCGAGGCCCAGCCCGACGGCCATGGTCAGGCCGATCACGGTGGAGGCGACGGCGGTGAAGGTCGCCGCCGACCGGCAGGCGGCCCGTACGCGTTCGGTGCCGCGTTCCAGCACCAGCGCCTGGCCGACGTAGGACACGCCGACGCCGAGCAGCACGGTGAAGATCATGTAGACCATCGAGAACACCGAGAAGCCGGCCGCGGTGGACAGCCGGGCGGCGACCACCAGCACGATGATGTTGGTGAAGGCGGCCACGCCCTGGTCGGCCACCGAGCTGACGATGGCGGCCTTGGAGCCGATGCCCGCGGCGCTCTCCGCGGTCTCGCCGCCGGGCGCGTCGTCGGCGCCCCGCAGGTCCTCTGGGGCGGCCCCGGCCGCGGCGGACTGCCGCGGGGCGGGGCCGCTCAAGGGACCGGGTGGCGCTCCGGCTGCCCGGCAGGCGTGTCCAGCGGGACTTCACCGTCCCGCCGGGCCGCGGGCGTGCCGGGGCCCGCCGGGCGGGACGGGCGGCCGAAGCCGAAACGGCGGCCGGTGCCGGGCTCCGCCGGGTGCAGGACGACACCGAGCACCGCGGCCCCGGCGGCGTCGAGCAGTTCGCGTACGCGTTCCAGGTCGGCGCGGTGCACGGCCCGCGGGTCGCACACCACGACGACCCCGTCGACCCGGTCGGCGAGCGCGACGGCGTCGGCGTAGCCGAGGACCGGGGGCGCGAGGACGACCACGACGGAACCGGGTTCGTCGGCCTCGGCGAACAGCCGGCCTGCCGGGGCGGACGTCAGGGCCCGGGCGACATTGCGCACCCGGCGTCCCGGCACCAGGTCGAAGGAGCCGGACTCCCCCGCGTCGATGGGCATCTGCAGCCCTGCGGGCCAGCCGCCCTCGCCGAGCCCGGGCGTCCTGGCCCAGCCGGGCCGCCCGCCGTCCGTGGTACGCAGCCGGGCGGACAGCGCGGGAGTGCGCAGGTCGGCCTCGACCAGCAGCACCTCCATGCCCATCTCGGCGAAGGACGCGGCCAGGTTGACGGCGACCGCCGCCGGGGTGTCGCCGGTGCCGCGCGGGGCGACGACCAGCAGCCTGCGCCGCTCGGAGAAGCGCTTGTCGTGGGTGAGCCGGAAGGCGACCGCGCGGTACTCCTCGGCGAGCCGCCCGTCGCCGCGGCCGCCCGCGAGCAGTCCGCCGGCCCGGCCGTCCTCCCCGCCCCTGCGGCCGCGCAGCCGGGGCAGGGTGCCGAGCACCGGGGCGCCGAGCGCGCGGGTGACCTCGCTCTCGCTGCGTACGGTCGGGTCGAAGACCAGCCGCACCCAGGCGAGGAGCAGGCCGAGCGCGATCCCGACACCGCCGCCGAGGCCGAGCATCATCGGCAGCCGCGGCCCGGAGGGCGCGTCGGGCGCTACGCCCGGCTTGATGACCAGGCCCGGCGTGGTGTCCAGGGCGCGCAACCCGCTGATGTCGGCGTTGAGTTCGGTGATCCGGCTGAGCAGGTTGGTCTGCGAGGAGATCAGGGTGCCGGCGATCTGGTTGCTCTTGGCGTGCGCGATCTGGTCGAGCAGGTCGTCGCGCTGGGTGACCATCGGGTCCAGCTGGGACTGGTAACTGGCCACCATGCGCTGGACGGTGGCCTTGGTCTGCTGCTGCCGGTCGTCCAGGTAGGCCTTGGTGAAGGCGTTCACCCAGTCCGCCGC
The DNA here is from genome assembly GCF_036010485.1 of Streptomyces sp. NBC_01198. NCBI lineage: Bacteria > Bacillati > Actinomycetota > Actinomycetes > Kitasatosporales > Streptomycetaceae > Streptomyces > Streptomyces sp. NBC_01198. The sequence goes on along the minus strand of NZ_CP108568.1, from coordinate 5,870,766 downwards.
GTGCCGCGCGGTCCCGGCCGTGCAGGTGAGGCGCAGGACCAGGGTGTTGGGTGGGTTGGTCACCTGGAGGCACTTCGACATCGTCCGCACCGGGGCCCCGGTGGACTTGGCGGCGGCGTCGGCGACGGTGCTGCTGAGCGCGCTCTGCCGCTCGGTGCCGATGTCGATGTTCTTGTCCGCGGTGGCCCCGGCCACGAAGGGGTCCTCGATGGCGGCCTTGATCCGGATCTCGCTGGTCGCGGTGTACGTGTCGGCGCCGCTGAAGGCGAGGTAGGCACCGCCGAGCAGGCCGATCAGCAACCCGACGGCCAGCAGCGCCCGATAGCGGACCAGCTGGCGGAACTGGTCGCGCAGCAGGTCGGGTTCGTCCTGCGGCTGCTCCGTGCGCGTCACGTCGGTCACTTGACCTCTGCTCCCTCGTCGTCCCCGGTCCCGGGCTCCGTCGCGGCGGCGACGGCGGTGGTCGCGGTCGTACTCGTGGTCGTGGTCGTGGTGGTGCTCGCGGTCGTGGTGGTGCTCGCGGTGGTCGACGGGGCCTCGCCCAGCGCCTCGGCGAGCAGCGCGTCGATCCGCGCGAGGCCCGCCTCGCGGCTCAGGTGCTCGCGTACGTAGACCGGTCCGCGCGCCCCCAGGGCGTCGGCCCTGTCAGGATCATCGGCCAGCGCGTGCACCGCGTCCAGCAGGGCGCGCGGATCCTCCGGGGGCACCACGAGCCCCGCGCCGGAGCGTTCGACCTCCTGGGCGGTGCCGCCCGCCGCCGCGACCGAGGCGAGCACCGGGCGCCCGGCAGCGAAGTAGGAGGTGAGCTTGGACGGGACGCTCATGTCGAGCACCGAGGCCCGCTGCGTGACCGCCAGGACGTCCGCCGCGGCCAGCACGTCGGAGAAGTCCGCGTCATCGGCGGGCGGGGCGAACTCCAGGTTGGGCAGGCCTCCCGCCAACTCCCGCAGCCGCTCCCGCTGGTTGCCGTCGCCCATCAGCACGACCAGCAGCTCAGGATCCAGCCTGGCTGCCGCGACCAGAACGTCCAGGCCCTGCTTGAGGCCCATGTTGCCCGAGTGCAGCAGCACCGTCCGCCCCGGCCGCCACCCGAGCCGGGCGCGCGTCTCCTCACGCGGGCGCGAAGGGCCCCTCACGTGCGACCAGTTGGGCACCAGGCGTATCCGGTCCTCCGGCACGCCCAGCGCGGCGACCTTCGGCACGAACGTCTCGTGGATCACGCCCACCAGGGTCGCTCCGCGCAGCGCGTACGACTCCGCGGCCCCGGCGGCCGCGGCGACCCGCCCACCGCCGCGTATCCCGCTCTGCCTCGCCGCCGCGCCCATCAGGTCCTGCACCACGGGGACATAGGGCACCCGGTGGCGGCGGGCCAGCCTTGCGCCGATGATCCCGCCCGCCACGCTGGGGAGTTGGGCCACCACCGCGTCGGGTCTGCCCATCGCGGGCGCGGCCCAGAGGCCGTGCCCGAGCACCGACGCCTCGAACAGCGCCCGGCGCACCGCGGTCTGCCGCGGCGGGACCGTGTGGCGGCGCCGGTGCACCCGCACCCCGCCGCGCTCCTCCTCCGTACGCCACACTCCCGCGTAGGCCGGGTCTACCCGCCACGCCGGATAGTGCGGCATCCCGGCGAGTACGTGCACCTCGGCGCCGCCGGCCGCCCAGTGCTCGGCGATCTGGGTGGCGTAGGGACCTATTCCGGCGTGCTCGGGTGCGTAGTTGGTGGAGACCAGCAGCAGACGGCGGCGCGCGCCGGAATCGGCCACGGAGTGTTCCTTCCCCCCAGAGACGAACAACTCACAGACGAACAACTGCCCACACTAGCCGTTCACCGGGGCATCACGCCCGGTGTTGCCAACCGTTGGACTTTGGCAAATCGCGGCTTGACCGCACGGCCGCCCGGCTATCGTCTGAGACTCCGCAACGCCTGGGAGCGTTGTACGGTTTTCCGTGCGACTGGGGGGTCGTGTCATGACACATCAGGTCGGTACGCATCGGGTCGGCTACGCACCGGGGGTCTACGACCTCTTCCACGTCGGGCACCTCAACATCCTGCGGCACGCCCGCAGCCAGTGCGACTACCTGGTGGCGGGGGTGGTCTCGGACGAGATGGCCCAACTCGCCAAGGGCCGCAGCCCGGTGGTGCCGCTGGTGGAACGGCTGGAGATCGTGCGCAGCGTGCGGTTCGTCGACGCGGCCTTCGTGGAGACAGTGCCGGACAAGGTGGACACCTGGCGGCAGGTCAGGTTCGACGTGCTGTTCAAGGGTGACGACTGGCGCGGGACGGAGAAGGGCCTGCGGCTGGAGCGGGACTTCGCGGCGGTGGGGGTGGAGATCGTCTACTTCCCCTACACCGTGCACACGTCGAGCACCCAACTGCGCCGGGCGCTCGACGTGCTGGCCGAGCCGGTCAGACCGTCAGAAGCTCTCTGAACCACTTGGTGAGGAAGGCCGCGAGGAAGGCGGCGTGCACGACGAAGAGGGCGAGGTAGCCGTAGCGGAAGGCGTCCTGGCTGCCGAGCAGCAGGAAGACGAGGCAGAAGACGCCGTAGTCGACCGGGAGCAGGGCGACCGCGCGCAGCCGTGACGGCGGCGCGGCCGCCGCGCTGAGCCCCTTGGGCTTGAGCTTGTCGGTCAGCAGGCCGCCGAAGAAGATCATGACGGCGGCCAGCTGGAAGCCCAGCGGGAGCAGCAGCCAGCCGTCGCCCGGCAGGGCGAAGTGCCGGTAGAAGGTGATCAGCACGGCCGCGTGCACGGCGGTGATCTTCGCGCAGTCCACGACGTGGTCCAGCCACTCCCCCGCCGCCCCGCCCGCCCCGAGCAGCCGGGCGAGCTGCCCGTCGGCGGAGTCGAAGGCGAAGCCCACGGCGAGCGCGGCGTAGACCGCGACGGCCAGCCCCCACGAGGGCGCGGCCACGGCGAGCGCGGCGATGGCCGCGTAGCTGAAACCCGCGCTCACCAGGGTCACCTGGTTGGGCGTCATCCCGGCCCGGTACGCCCCCGCCGCGAGCACGCGTCCGGCGGGCCGGTTGACGTACCGCGAATAGACCGACACGCCTTTCGCGGTCTTCTGCGCGTCCGCCAGCCGGCGCAGCGCTTCCGCGTACCGCAGCGGCCGCGCCGCCCCGCCAAGCGCCTGCGGCGCGGGCTCTGGTGGTGTCGGTGTCACGTGCCCCCCGCTCGTCTCTGCCGTGGCGACGGACCGCCACGCTTCTGGCGCGACGAACCTCGCGCCCGATCCCCACAACCGTCGTGCGACGACGGACCACCGCCACCCCAGGAGCGCGGGGCCCTGCGCTCCCAGCCCCCACCCACCGCCGTGCGGCGACGAGCCGCAAGCGGCACCCCCCAGGGGCGCGGGGAACTGCGCGACCAGCCGACCACCGGCGTGCGGGTCGTCACCGGCCCGAAGGGGCTGTTGCTGTCGGAGACGGACCACCGGCCGGTGGCGGGCTGAGCGCGCCGTTCCCCGCGCCCCTGAGGTGGTACCGGTCGTCGCCCCACGACCGTCGTGGCGGGCGGCCGCGCCCCGGGTGGGGGGCCTCGGCCCATGATGGCAGGGGCGCGCGCCCGCGCGATGGGACATCCGTGGGACGCGCCGACCCACCGGTGCGATAAATCAGACATTACGCCTTAAAGTGGGCGCCGATGTCGATCTCTCGCCGCAACCTCCTCCAGGTGACCGCCTCCGAGGCGCTGCTGTCCGGCTGCATGGGCAGCAAGGCCGCGCACGCGGGGCCCAACCCGGCCATGCCGCCGCCGGTGGCCGGGGCGCACTCCGCCGTGCCCGGCGGCACGCCCGCGACGGGCACGGCCACCTCCGGCGCCGGCGTGGCACCGCTGCCGCCGTTGCCGCCCGGCCTGCCCGACCAGATCGAGCACGGCCCGCGCACCCGGCCGCAGCTGGCGCTGACCTTCCACGGCCAGGGCGACCCCGACCAGGCCGAGGCACTGCTGACCGCCGCGGAGCGGTTCGGCGCCCACGTCACCGTGCTGGCCGTCGGCGACTGGCTGGACGCGTATCCGCAGCTGGCCGCCCGCGTGCTGGCCGGCGGCCACGAGCTGGGCAACCACACCCAGACGCACGGCGACATCGGCGCCATGGACGCGGCCGCGGCGACCGCCGAGATCGAGGGCTGCGCCCGCCGGCTGGAGAAGCTGACCGGGACGCCGGGACGCTGGTTCCGGCCCTCGCAGGCCCGGCTGACCACCCCGCTGGTGGTCTCGCTCGCCAAGAAGGCGGGCTACCCGCATCTGCTGTCGTACGACGTGGACCCGCTGGACTACACCGACCCGGGCGCGGAGGCGGTCCGCTCCGCCGTGGCCGCCAAGGCCGGTCCCGGCTCGGTGGTCTCGCTGCACTTCGGGCACGCCGGCACCGTCGCCGCGCTGCCCGGGATCCTCGACGACCTGAACCGCCGCGGCCTGCGCGCGGTCACGACCTCGGAGCTGATGACCTGATGCGCCGTCACCTGAGTTCCCTGCGCCGGGCGGCCGTCGCCGCCGCGGTCGCCGCCGTCGCCGTGCTGGCCGCCGGCTGCAGCGACAGCGGCGACCGGTCGCGGCCCCCCTCCCCCGCCCAGGCCGCCGTGGCGCGGCAGGCGGCAGCGGCGGCAGCGGCCGCCAAGGCGCAGCGGCTGACCGCCGCCGCGCACCCGGGGCTGGCCGGCATGCCGCCGCTGCTCGACCAGCGGGACGTCTACGCCGCCGACCGCCCGAACGCGCTGTCCCCGGTGGTCCGCGGCTTCCCCTCGCTGGTCTACGTGCCGAACACCGAGTCCAACAGCGTCTCGGTCATCGACCCGAAGACGTACAAGGTGGTCAGGACCATCCCGGTCGGCCTGCAGCCGCAGCACGTGGTGCCGTCCTGGGACCTGAGGACCCTATGGGTCAACAACGACGTCGGCAACAGCCTCACCCCGATCGACCCGGCCACCGGCAAGGTGGGCAAGCCGGTGGACGTGCACGACCCGTACAACCTCTACTTCACCCCGGACGGCAAGTACGCGATCGTGATGGCCTCGCTGGACCGCCAGCTGGTCTTCCGCGACGCGCACACCATGGCGATCAGGAAGGTCGTCCCGGTGAACTGCTACGGCGTCAACCACGCCGACTTCTCCCCGGACGGCCGCTACTTCATCGTCTCCTGCGAGTTCTCCGGTGAGCTGCTGAAGGTCGACACGGCGGCGATGAAGGTCATCGGCCAGCAGCGGCTGCCGCTGGACGGCGCGATGCCGCAGGACGTCAAGATCTCGCCGGACGGCAGCACCTGGTACATCGCCGACATGGTCGCGAACGGCGTCTGGACGATGAACGGCGACACCTTCTCCAAGCCGGTCCTGCTGCCCACCGGCAAGGGTGCGCACGGCCTGTACGTCTCGCGCGACTCGAAGTACCTCTACGTCACCAACCGCGGCGAGGGCTCGATCTCCCTGCTGGACTTCGCCTCAGGCAAGCTCGCCGCCAAGTGGCACATCGACGGGGGCGGCAGCCCCGACATGGGCGGTGTCTCCGCCGACGGCAAGGTCCTGTGGCTGACCGGCCGCTACGACGCCGAGGTCTACGCCATCGACACCGCGACCGGCCGCACCCTGGCCAAGATCCCGGTGGGCTCCGGCCCGCACGGCCTGGCCGTCTACCCGCAGCCGGGCCGCTACTCCCTCGGCCACACCGGCATCTTCCGCTGACCCGGCCCCGGCCGGCGGGTCGGGAGCAGCGCCCGCGCCAGCCGGGTGGCCGCGGCGGCGCGGGGTGCGCTGCCCTGGGTGTGGCGCACCGGGTGGACGGTGTTGGCCAGCAGGACGAGGTAGGCGCCGGACGACGGGTCCAGGACCAGGCTCGTCCCGGTGAATCCGGTGTGGCCCAGGGCGCCGCGGCCGGCCAGGGCGCCCATGAACCACGGCTGGTCGCGTTCGAAGCCGAGGCCGGGTTCCAGCGGGAGGGTGCCGTCGAGCAGGGCGGTGGCGAAGAGGGCCAGGTCCCAGGCGGTGGAGAACAGTCCGGCGTGACCGGCGACGCCGCCCATCGCGTACGCGTTCTCGTCGTGGACGGTGCCGCGCACCATGCCCCGGTCGAGCTTGCCCCACGGGCGGCGCTGGTCCTCGGTGGCGGCGGTGCGCGGCAGCCAGGAGGGCGGCGGCGCGAAGCGGGTGGCGGTCATGCCGAGCGGGGTGGTGATGCCGTCCGCGACGAGCCGGTCGAGCGGGCGGCCGGTGACCTGTTCGAGCACCGTCTGGGTGAGCAGCAGGTTGAGGTCGGAGTAGCAGCGCCGTTCGCCGGGCGGGGTGCGCGGCTGCTCGGCGGCCAGCCTGGCGGCCCGTTCCGCCGGGCCGGGCAGCTCGTACAGCGGGAGCTCAGGCTGCAGCCCCGAGGTGTGCGTCAGCAGGTGCCGCAGGGTGAGGCCGGGCGCCAGGCCGGGGACGTACGCGGTCAGCGGGCGGTCCGGGTCGAGGGTGCCCGCCAGGATCTGCTGGACCGCGGCGACGGCGGTGAAGAGCTTGGTCAGCGAGGCCAGGTCGAAGACAGTGCCTGGCCGCATCGGCACCCGCTCCGCGGCGGGCAGTTCCACCCCCCGCCCGGCGGGCTCGTCGTAGGCGCGGTAGCGCACCGCCCAGCCGACCGCCTCGTGCAGCGCCACCACGTGCCCGCGTCCGGCCAGGACCACCGCGCCCGCGCACCACGGATGCCCGGACGGCGCCGCGTCCAGGGTGGTGGACAGCTCGGGGACGATCAGGCCGATCTCGTCGGCGTCGAGGCCCGCCTCAGGGCAGGTACCTCTCGACAGCGGCGCGGCCATGTTCCTCCATGTCCTTGCGGGCCTTCTCGATCCGTTCCGGTGTGCAGTCCCGGCCGGAGGCCATGACCAGGTCCTCCGGATCGACGGTGCTCTCGGCCCCGGTGTGCAGTGAGCTGTCGGCTGTCTTGAACGCCCAGGTGCGTTCGTCCGGCTCGTCGGACATCGCTTCCTCCAGATGGCCTCTGGCCCGTACGCCTTGTCGGCCTGCGGTCGCTACGGTCCCTCCACGGTACGTCGGCGCGGCACGCAGAGCCCGACGAAGGCCGCGCAGGCGATGAGCGTGCAGGTCAGCTGGGTGACCGCCATCGGTACCGCGGTACCGTCGCCGGCCACCCCGGCGAGCGGCGAGATGAGTGCCCCGACCAGGAAGGACGACGTGCCGATCAGCGCGGAGGCGGAGCCGGCGTTCCGTTTCGTCCGCAGCAGCGCCTGGGTGTTCGTGGTGGGCAGCACCAGGCCCATCGAGGCCATCAGCACGAACAGCGCGACGGCGATCCCGGTCAGCGACGCCCGGCCGAAGACCCCGGTGGTGAGCAGCACCAGCGCCACCGACGCGCCGGTGATCAGCACCAGGCCGACCGCGAGCACCCGGTCCATCGCGACCCGGCCGACCAGCACCTTGCCGTTGAGCTGGCCGACGCCGACGATGCCGACCGAGTTCAGGCCGAACAGCAGGCTGAAGGTCTGCGGCGAGGCGCCGTAGATGTCCTGCATGACGAAGGACGACGCGGACACGTAGGTGAACAGGGCCGCGAAGCCGAAGCTGCCCGCGACGACGTAGCCGGTGAAGGGCCGGTCGGCGAGCAGGCCGCGGAAGGCGCTGAAGGTGCCGGACAGCTCGCCGGAGTGCCGCTCGGCGGGCGGCAGCGTCTCGCCGAGCGAGCGCCACACCACCGCGGTGAGCAGGATGCCGATGGCGGTGCAGACGACGAAGACGCCGTGCCAGTCGGTGAACCGCAGGATCTGCCCGCCGATGACCGGGGCGACGATCGGGGCCACCCCGGAGATGAGCAGCAGGGTGGAGAAGAAGCGCGCCATCTCCACGCCGTCGTAGAGGTCACGGACGACCGCCCGGGAGATCACGATGCCGGCCGCGCCGGCCAGGCCCTGGAGGAGCCGGAAGCCGATGAGCAGCGGGGCGGTGGGCGCGAAGGCGCAGACGGCGGTGGCCAGCACGTAGACGACCATGCCGATCAGCAGCGGGCGGCGGCGCCCGAAGCGGTCGCTGAGCGGGCCGACCGCCAGCTGGCCGAGCGCCATGCCGGCCAGGCAGGCGGTGAGGGTGAACTGGACGGTCGACGAGGTGCTGTGCAGGGCGTCGGTGACCTGGGGCAGCGCGGGCAGGTACATGTCCATCGACAGCGGCGGCAGCGCGGTGAGGCCGCCGAGTACCAGCGTGACGAGCAGGCCGACGCGGGCCTGGCGGCCGGCGTCGGGGGTGAGGGTGGCGGAAGCGGTCGGGGCGTTGGCCTGAACGGGGGTTCGCGGGCCGGCGTCCTGCACGGTGGGCACTCTCCATCAGGGGTCGTTGAATCGTTGCCTATTCTTTCAGTGATCGGGGACGGCCGAGACCATGTGGTGGGGCAATCGATGAGTGACCTGAAGCGCACAATCCGCTGGGGAATCCTGGCGACCGGCGGTATCGCGGCGACCTTCACCGAGGCGCTGGCCACCGTGCCCGACGCCGAGGTGGTGGCGGTCGGCTCCCGCAGCCCGGAGGGCGCGAAGGCCTTCGCCGAACGGTACGGGATCCCCCGGGCGTACGGCAGTTGGGCCGAACTGGCCGCGGACGACACGGTGGACGTCGTCTATGTGGCCACCCCTCATTCCGCGCACCGGGCGGCGACCGGCCTGTGCCTGGAGGCGGGCAAGGCGGTGCTGTGCGAGAAGGCGTTCACGATCAACTCGCGGGAGGCCCGTGAGCTGGTGGAGCTCGCCGAGGACCGCGGGCTGTTCCTGATGGAGGCCATGTGGACCTACTGCAACCCGCTGATACGGCACCTGGCCGCGGTCATCGCCGACGGGGCGATCGGCGAGATCCGCAACGTCTCCGCCGGCTTCGGCTTCGGCGGTGACTTCCCGCCCGAGCACCGGCTGCGCGACCCCGCGCAGGGCGGCGGCGCGCTGCTCGACCTGGGCGTCTACCCGGTGTCCTTCGCGCAGTTGCTGCTCGGCGAGCCGGACACCGTGCAGGCCTGGGCCCATCTGACACCCGAGCGCGTGGACGACAACACCGGGATACTGCTCGGCTGGAACGACGGCGCGCTGGCCACCCTGACCTGCACCTTCACCGCCGACACCGGCGCGCCAGCGACGATCACCGGCACCCACGGGCGGATCGAGATCCCGGAGGGCTTCTTCAACCCGGACCGCTTCACGCTGCACCGGCAGGGCGAGACCCCGCACACCGTGCACTTCTCCGAGGTCACCGAGGACGGCCTGACCCGCGGCACGATGCGGTACGAGGCCGCCGAGGTGACGCGCTGCCTCCAGCAGGGGCTCACGCAGTCCCCGCTGGTGCCGCTGGCCGGGACGCTGTCGGTGATGCGCACGATGGACGCGGTGCGCGAGCAGATCGGGGTGCGCTACCCGGGCGTGGACTGAGCGGGCCGCCCGCCGCGGCGGGCGGCGGCCGCGGGCGCGCGGGGCCTATGCGGCGCCGTGGCCCGGCGCGACGGCGGTGATGCGGTCGGCGAGCCCGAAGTCCCTGCCGGTCAGCCGGTTGCCGGCCGCGTGGGTGGTGATCTCCACATGCAGTGTGTCGTAGCTGAGGGTGAGGTCGGAGTGGTGGTTCAGCTCGGCCTGGATGCCGGCGATGTGCAGCGCGAAGATCGCCGCCGGCAGGTGGTCGAGGTGGTACGTACGCCGCAGCGTACGGCCGTCCTCGGTCACGTCCCAGCCGGGCAGCCGGCCGAGCCTGGCCTCGATCTCTTCCGCGTTCAGCGGTTCCGCGTAGGGCATACCGCCATCGTCCCACCGCGGGCGCGCGACGGCTCGCTGTGGCGCCCCGCGCCTGCGTGCGGGCGGCTATTCCTCGGTCGGGGCCGGGGGCTTGGGCGCCCAGGGGGTGAAGGTGACCGGGAGGGCGGTCAGCGAGCGCTGAAAGGGGCCGGGGCGCCAGCGCAGGTCTGCGGCCGGGCGGGCGAGCCGCATGTCGCACAGGCGGCTGGTGAGCTGCTCGACGGCCGAGATGGCGATCAGCAGCGCCGGCTGCCGGGCCGGGCAGCTGTGCGGGCCCGCGCTCCAGGCCAGGTGGGCGCTCTCGCTCGCGCCCCACGCGTCGCTCTCGCCGCCCGGCGAGGACTGGCCGTTGGCCGCCGCGTAGGAGACCAGCACCAGCTGGCCCGCCCGCAGGCCCACCCCGTGGAAGGTCGTGTCGTAGCGCACGTAGTAGCCGGACGAGGTGGACTGCGGCGGGTTGCGCCACAGCACCTCGTTGATGGCCTCGTGGGCGGTCATGGCCCCGGCGTAGACGGAACCGTCGTAGCGCGGGTCGGCGAGCATGTGCAGCAGGGTGTTCGCGATGAGGTTGGCGGTGAACTCGTAGCCGCCGCTGAAGGTGACCGCGATCTGCATGACGGCCTCGGCGTCGCCGAGGCCGACCGGGTGCTGGAGGAAGTACGACGTCAGGTCGCGCTGCGGGCGCCGCCGGCGGTCGGCGACCAGGCCGCCGATGATCTCGGCCAGCTCCGCGGTGGCGGACTGCGCGTCGGCGCCCGAGGCGAACATCGAGGCGAGCCGGTCGGCCAGCGCCTCCCCCTCGGCCTCCGGGACGCCGAACCAGGTGTTGAACACCCGCAGCGGCAGCTGCCTGGCGTAACCGGTGACCAGGTCGGCGCGGCCCGCGGCGGCGAAGCGGCCGATCAGCCCGGCGGCGGCGTCGGCGACCTGCGTCTGCAGCAGGTGCGGGCCGAGCAGGCCGAGGCTCTCGCCGATGACCTTGCGGTGCCGGGCGTGGGTGTCGCCGTCGGAGAAGTTCACCGCGGGGCGGTAGCCGAGCACCGAGCGTACCGGCGAGTCCTCGGGGATGGTGTCGGGCCAGGGCCGCGGGTCCTTGGAGAAGGTGTGGGTGTCGCGCAGCACGTCCAGCGCGGCCTGGTAGTCGGTGACCAGCACCGCCTCGGCCCCGGGGGCGATCTCCACCCGGGCCAGCGGCCCCTGGCCGCGCAGCTGTTCGTAGTGGCGCCCGGGATCGGCGGCGAAGTCCTCGCCGTACATCGCGGGCAGCGTACCGGCGGTCATGGCGCGTCCTCGGGCAGTCGGGTCAGTACGTACTCGGCGAGTGCGATGAGCGTGCCGATGCTGTCGCGGCGGTTGCGGGCGTCGCACTGCACCAGCGGCGTCTCGGGCGCCAGGTCGAGGTGCCTGCGCAGCACCTCGTCGCTGTGCGCGGGCGCGCCGGGGAAGCGGTTGACGGCGACGGCGTAGGGCAGCCCCTGCTCCTCGACCATGTCCATCACGGGGAAGGAGTCGGCCAGCCGCCGGGTGTCGGCCATCACCAGCGCGCCGAGGGCGCCGCGGGCGATGTCCTGCCACAGCGGGAAGAAGCGCTCCTGGCCCGGCGTGCCGAACAGGTAGAGCACCAGGTCGCCGGGGACGGTGAGCCGCCCGAAGTCGACCGCGACGGTGGTCGTGGACTTCTCCGGCAGGCCCCGCAGGTCGTCAAGTCCCGTGCTGGCGCTGGTCATCACCTCCTCGGTGTGCAGGGTGGGGATCTCCGAGAGGGTGCGGATCAGCGTGGTCTTGCCCACGCCGAAGGGCCCGGTGACGACCAGCTTCATCAGGGTCTGGCCGGTCGAGGGCAGATAGCGGACGGTGCCGGTCCGCGGTTCGGACGCCGGCTCGGTCCGCGGTTCGGGTCCCGGCTCGGTCCGCGGTTCCGAGCGCGGTTCTGCGACCAGCGCGGTCGCCGGTTCAGGGGAGGGCACGGAGTCCAACGAGCAGCCTCTCGATGAGCGTTCGGTCGATCTTCTCGGCCTTGGGGACCGGGGACCGGGCGAGCAGGTGGCCGCCGCCGACCAGGTCGGCGGCCAGGAAGACGGTGGCGCTGACCGGCAGGCCCAGATGGGCCGCACACTCCACCACGGTGAGCGCGCCGGGGCGCAACAGCAGCCACAGCCGCCGGTGTTCCGGCCCGAAGTCCATCTCGGGCGGCTCCTGGTCGGTGGACACCAGCACGGTGAGCCGGTCGAAGTCGGCCGTCCCGCGCGGGCGTTCCCGGCCGCCGGTGGCCAGATACGCGGGGACCAGACGGCGGCCCCGGCCGCCGGCCGCCCCCGGCTCCGGCGCGGCGGCCGCTCCTGAAGTGCCGGGCCGGCCGGATGTCATGGCCGGCCGGCTGCGTCCGGCTCGCGGGCGGGTGCGCTCATCGCCCGGGCGAGTGCGGCGACCTGCACCTGCATCTGGTAGGCAATGTTGCCGAGTTGGGTGTCCGGCGCGGCGAAGACCGCGAGCGAGGTGTTCTGCCCCGCGGGTACGACGATGGCGAAGCCCTGCTCGGACTCCACCACGGTCTGTGCCAGCCGCGGCGACTCGACCTCGGTGAAGGCGGTGGTGAAGGCGCGGGCCGAGGCGTGCAGAGTGGCGGTCATCGCGGCCACCCGTTCGGCGGCGGCCCGGTCGAGGCCGGGCGAGGAGCCTTCCAGCAGGCCGTCGCCGGTGGCGATCAACGCGTGCTGGACGCCCGGCAGTTCGAGCAGCGGCTCCAGCACCCAGGCCAGGTCCTCTGCCATGGGTCGACGGGTGGTCATGAACGGTCGTCTCCTTGCTTGTCGCCTGCGGCGGTTCCCCCGGCCGGGGTCGTGCCGCTCCCTGCCGCGGACCTGCCGCTGCGGGTGCCGTCCTGGAGGGCGCCCCACAGCGCGCCCGCCTGCTCTGGTGTGCGCGCCCCGGGTGCCTCGGCGGCCGGCGGGACCGGTGCGACGGTGCGTGCGGCGGGCGTTCTCGGGCTGCGGCGGCGGCGCGAGGGCAGCGGGGTGGCCTCGACCACCGGGCCGTCGTCCGCCGCCGGGTCATCGGCGGGCCTGGCCGGGGCCGCGGTCTCCGCCGGGGCGGGTACCAGCACGGACAGCGTGTGCTCCTCGTCGAGTACGGTCAGCAGCTCGGCCGGCACCCGCAGCATCGCGCGGACCCCGCCGTACGGCGAGGACTCGACATGGCAGGAGAAGCCGTACTGCCGTACCAGCCGGCCCACCACCGCGAATCCGGCCTGCGGCGGGTTGCCCAGCTCGGTCAGCAGCAGCACCTCGGGGCCGGCCAGCAGCCGCCGGGCGCGTACCAGCGTCTCCTCGTCCATGCCGATGCCGCCGTCGTCCACCACGATCAGCGCGCCGCGCCCGCCGCTCTGCTGGATCGTCACCGGCACCGCGGTGTCGGGGTGCGAGTACGACGTCGCGTTGGCCAGCAGTTCGGCGACCGCGATGGCCAGCGGCTCGGCGGCCCGTGCCACCACCGCGAGGCGCTGCTCGCGCAGGTGGTTGGACATCTTGATCCTGGCGTAACCGGCCACCCGGGACTGTGCGCCGATCACGACCTCGGCCAGCGGCGAGTCGCTGCGGGCCAGGCCGGGCCAGGCCTCGCAGAGCACCGCTGTGGCCTGAATGCGCCGCAGCGCGAGCTCGTTGCGGAAGTCCAGTTCGAGCAGCCGAGGGTCGTCCAGCTCGTGCTGGAGGTCCTGCAGCACGCTCTGGGTCTGGTAGAGCAGCGACTGCACCTTGGCGGTGGCGCCGCGCATCGCGGCCCGGGCCGCCGCGTCGACCCGGTCCCGCTCGCCCGCGGCGGCCTCGGCGGTCGCCGACAGCACGTCCCGCATCGCCTTGGCCAGCGTGGCGTTGGCCTCCTGCGGGTGCAGCAGGCCGGGCACGGGCGCGTGTTCGTGGGTCAGCGCCAGCACGGCGGCCGGGATGCGGTCCGCGGCGAGGAAGCGCAACTCCTCGATCGCGATCCGCAGTTGCTCGTCCGAGTTCTTGGCCCGCACTTCCGCGGTCTGGACCGTGGTGCGCGCCATCCGTACCAGCTGGGCGTCCCGTACGTGTCTGACGCCCGACCAGATGCCGCCGATGACGGCGGCCACGAGAAGACCGATGAATGCAATGAGCACGACGCGACCCCACCCCAGAACTGTCTTGAAGCGTGATTATGCCGTGGCGAAATCCCGCCACAAGGTTTGGCGGCAAAATTCGTCGCAGATTCGTGCACTTCCGAAGGCAGGACGAGCCCGTCCGCACTCCGGACGGTCGTCCTTCGAGCAGCACACGCGGCCAACCGCACCACTTCCGTACCTCGACGTGCGTTGCGGCACTCCGGCGGCAGTGCCGGGCCAGGTCATCGGACGGGTGGCGGCCGGCCCGGCCCGAGGGGGTCGGCCAGCAGCGGGGCGAAGGCGAGTTCGGCGGCGCCGACCAGCGGGGCGCGGTGGGCGAGCGCGGATCTGCGGAGGGTGTAGGGAGCGCGGCTGCGGGCCAGGCCCGTGGTGGCGCCGTAGCGCTCGATCCGGTCGGACGTGGCCTGGTAGATGTCCTGCAGTCCGCCGCCGAAGATGACCAGTTGCGGGCTCAGGACGGCCGCGAGGTTGCCCAGGCCGACCGCGAGCCAGCGGGCCGTGTCGTCCAGGGCGCGGGCGGCGCGCTCGTCGCCCGCCGCGGCCGCCTCGACGACGCCGGTCAGCGAGTGGTCCTCCGCGACCGGCAGACCGGCCGCCTCGCTGATGACGTCCGTGCCGATCTCGGTCTCCCAGCAGCCGCGGGCACCGCAACGGCATCGGCGGCCCTCGGGGTTGACGATCATGTGGCCGATCTCCCCCGCGTAGCCGAGCCGCCCGGGCACCGGACGGCCGCCGCAGAACAGGCCGCCGCCCACGCCGACGTTCGCCGACAGGTAGACGAAGTCCTCGTAGCCGCGGGCCGCGCCACGGGCGTGCTCGCCGAGGGCGCCGAGGTCCGCGTCGTTGCCCACGACGACCGGCACCCCGGCCCACGGCGGCGCCAGGCGGGCGGCGAGGGCCGCGGCGAGCGGCCGGTCGGCCCACTGCAGATTCGGCGCGAACCGCACCAGGCCGTCCGTCCGCCGGACGAGACCGGGCACCGCGATGCCGACACCGGTGCAGCACGCCCCCTCGGCGGCAGGCTCGCCCAGCTCCTCGACCAGCCCCGTCAGCCGGGTCAGGGTCTGCTCGAAGCCGGTGGGGCCGTCGACCGGCGGCAGCAGCGTACGGCCGGCAAGCACCTCGCCGCCCAGGCCCACCCGCTCGGCCCTGATCCGCTCCACGCCCACCTCCAGGGCGATCACCTGGGCGCGCTCGGCGACCGGCAGCACCAGCGGCGAGGGGCGGCCTGCCGAGCGGTGCGTGCGCGGGGTCTCCTCGCGGACCAGCCCCGCCTCGGCCAGGGCGGCGACCAGCGCCGCCGTGGTGCTGCGGTTGACCCCGGTCGCCCGGGTCAGCGCGGACCGTGAGACGGCACCGGTGGTGTGCACGCGGCGCAGCACCACGCTCAGATGGTGCTGCCGCACCTCCGCCTGCGGCACCTGGCCGGTCCGCGGTTGGTCCTGGGGGTCGGACATGGCGGCCTCCTCGCTGTCAGGCCGAGGCGCCGCCGGGCGGGATGGGGCCGGCGAATTCGGCCCAGGCGAGCGTGCCCGCAGGGCCCACGTGCCGGCCGTGGGCCTGGGCGAGCGCCTGGACCAGCGCGAGGCCGCGCCCGCCGTCGCCGGGGTCGCGTTGCGGCGGCGAGCAGCACGGGCCGCCGTCGCTGACCTCGACGCGTACGGTGCCGCAGGGCAGCCGGGTCAGGTGCAGGCACACCGCCGGCAGGCCGTGGTTGAGGGCGTTGGTGACCAGTTCCGATATCACCAGAACGACGTCGGACGCGGTCTCCTCCGGCACCTTCCACTCGGCCAGCACGTCCCGCGCCGACCTGCGGGCCGTACCGCCGGCCTCGGGCCGGTGCGGCAGCGGCAGGCAGCCGATCCCGACGTCGGTTCCGGCCTCGCTGGCGGCGGGGTGCATGTCGCCGCCGTCCCGGGGCTCGCGCGGCCACGGAAGGCGGGACCGGCCCCGGCCCGCCCACTTCGGCGGGAGCGCCGGGGCGGTGGCCGAGGGTGTCGGCTGTGCGGTGGGAATGCGCATGTCGGTACCTGAGCTCGTAGGCGGGTCCGGTCCGTCGCCGGTGGGCGGCGGGCTCGGCACTGGATGCGTCACGCGGTGGCGGTTCCTGCGCCCGGTGAGGGCGCGCCGGCGGCGTATGGCCGCGGGCGCCCGTCTCTGCTTCCACCTGCGGCCTGATTTGTTGTCGATCACCACAATACGACTAAATGCGATGAACGTACCGGCTTGGCCGCGGCAAGATTGCGACAAGACGCGCGAAAGGGCATCACCGCAGGCCAGGCGAGGTACGGCCGGAGCAGGAAACGGGCAGCCCCGGCGTACCGGACGGTCGGACCGTCCGGTACGCCGGGGCTTCACCGTCGCGCTCAGTGACCGCCGGCCGCGGTCGGTTCGCGCGGGCCGGTCATCCGGCGTCGTCCGGGCACAGGTGCAGGGCCAGGACGTTGCCGCCGCTGACCGCCACGTGCACCCGGCCGAGGGTGCCGGTGTCCCCGCTGTTGGCGACCCGGAAGTCGCTGCCGGCGTTCTCACCGTTGTGGAAGGCCGCGTCGTCCAGCGTGAAGGTCGCCGTCTTCCAGGTCTCGGTGCCGGTCTTGGCCACCGACGGCGACTGCTTGTACGCGCCCGCCGTGGAGTCGTACTGCAGGCTCCAGCTGCCGGTGCCGTGGTCGTAGTAGTCGATGGTGACGGTCGCCTGGTAGGCGCCGCCGGGGACGATGGTGTTGTCGATGTCGAAGTACTCGAACGGCGAGCCGTCCGTGGTCGACCGCCCGCTGCGGCCGCCCAGGGTGACCGGCACGGTGTGCCCGTCGCCGTTGTCGCGGAAGCGCAGCCCGCACTCGGTGTCGGTGGCCCCGAGGGTGTCGCAGGCGGTCGCCGCGCCGTCCGCCGCCGGTACGGTCACCACGACCGCGCCGCCCGGCAGCGCCGTACCGCCCGCGGTGCGGAAGTGCACCGTCACCGGGTGGTAGCCCGAGGGGGTGTCCGCCGCGACCGCGATGGTGACGGGCACGGTTGCGCGGTCGGCGTGCCGCAGGTCCAGGGTGCCGGACGACGGGGTCACGGTGACTCCCGCTACGTCGGAGGCGGCGCTCCAGCGCACGACACCTGCGTGCCCGGCCAGCGTGGAGACGCCCACCGTCGCGGGCAGGCTGGTGCCGCCCAGGGTCACCTGGGTGCCGGTCGGGGTCAGATAGCCGACCGCGGGCACCTCACCGCTGCGGTACGACGGCGGTGCCGCCTTGGCGCCGGTGGCCCAGTGGGTGTCGGGCCGGGTGGACAGGTCCACGTCCAGGGCGCCGCCCCGGGTGGCGAACGACGCGGGCAGCGCCGTCGACTCGAAGTGCCGCCCGTCCAGCCGCATTCCGGTGACGTACGGAGCGTTGTCGGCCGCCTTCGGGGCGTCGATGGTGATCCGGTGACCGTTGCCGAGGCTGATCACCGCCCGCTTGACCAGCGGGCTGTTGAGCGCGAGCGTCGGGGTGCCTGGGGTGGCCGGCATCATGCCGAGCGCCGCCCACACGTACTCCGACGACAGCGCGCCGTTGTCGTCGTTGCCGGGCAGCCCGTCCGGCGCGGTGGTGAACAGCTCGGTCTCGAACCGCCGGGCGACCTCCTGGGTCTTCCACGGCTGGCCGACGTAGTCGTACATCCAGGGGGCGGTGGTGTCGATCTCGTTGCCCGCCCAGTCGTAGGGCGCGTTGCCGCCCGCGTTGAGCTGGCTGAAGTAGTCGTCCAGCCGCGGGATCACCTTGTCGTTGCCGCCCATCGCCGCGACCAGGCCCGCGATGTTCTGCTGCACCGACCAGTTGTACTGCGCCGCGTTGCCCTCGTCGTAGCCGTCCTGGCCGAAGGCGCCGGCCGGCGGGGTCTGGAAGCCGGGCCCTGCCGGGAAGGCGCCGTTGTCGTCGCGCGGGCGCAGGTAGTTGGTGGCGGGGTCGAAGATGTTCTGCCAGTTGTTGCCGCGCACCGCGTACTCCGCCGCGGCCTTGTGGTCGCCGACCTTGGCCGCGAGCTGCGAGATCGCGAAGTCGTCGGTGGACCACTCCAGGGTCTCCGAGGCTCCTTGCAGGCCGTGGTCGCCCTGCGAGGTGCTGTTGTTGGGCGCGTAGCCGAGCCTGACGTAGTCCTCGACGCCCGGGCGCTCCACCCAGCCCCAGCCGACCTTCTGCGACTGCGTCGCGGCCCTCTTCATGATCGGCAGCGCGTCCTTGATGTCCACACCGGTCGCACCGAAGGCGACGTACTGCGCGAACAGCGGCACGCCGTTGTCGCCGTTCATGACGTTGCCGGTCATGTTCTGCGACGGCCACTTGGGCCACCAGCCGCCCTGCTGCTGGGCGTCCCGCAGCAGGGAGTTGGCCATGTCGCCGGCCTTGTCGGGGTAGAGCATCGTCTGCAGCGGCGCCAGCGAGCGGTAGATGTCCCAGTCGGAGAACGTCGCGTACTGGGTGTGGCCGCGCGCCACCTTGTGGATCGCGTCGTCGAAGCCGATGTAGCGGCCGTCCACGTCGTTGAAGACACTCGGCGACTGCAGGGAGCGGTACAACGACGTGTAGAAGGTGGTCAGTTCGTCGTCGGAGGCACCGCCCACCGACACCTTCCGCAGCGCGGTGCGCCAGGCGTCCCTGGTCTGCGCCTGCACATGGCCGACGCTCCACCCCGGGATCTCGGCTGCCGCGTTCGCCGCCGCGCCGGACGTACTCACGTACGACATGCCGATCTTGGCGGTCACGCTGCGGTCGGCGGCGGTGTCGAAGGTCAGGTAGGCGCCCGAGCCAGAACCGGTCGCGGTGGAGGACCCGGGGGTCACGGCGGTGCCGCCGCTGCCGTTCTGCCACGTGCCGTGGGCGGTGAACGGGCGGTCGAAGGTGATGTCGAAGTACATCGTGTACTTGCTGTTGTTGCACAGCCCGTGCGGTGTGGTCGTGCCGGAGATCTCGTGGTCGCTGAGCACGTTCACCTCCGCGGCCAGGTCGCCGCCCAGGCTCGTCCCCGACTTCACCAGCAACTGCGCCTGGCTGCCCGCCGGATAGCCGAAGGACGCGATCCCGGTCCGCGCCGTCGCGCCGATGTCCACCTTGACGTCGGAGTCGTTCAGGTGCACGTCGTACGAGCCGGGCGCCGCCTGCTCGTCGTCGTGCGAGAAGTGCTCGGTGCGGGCCGCCGGGTTGGCGCCGACGTCACCGGTCACCGGCAGGATCGGGATGTCGCCGAAGGACGAGCAGCCGCCGGAGAAGTGGTCGAGGCTGAAGCCCTTGATGGTGGTGTCGGTGTACCCGTAACCGGTGGGCGCGGAGCTGGTGTCCGGGCTGAACTGCATCATCCCGAAGGGGGCGGTGACGCCGGGGAAGGTGTTCTCCCAGTCCACGCCCTTCTGGGTGCCGACGAACGTGTTGACGTAGGCGGTGGGGTCCGCCACGAGGGCGGTGCCGCCGCCCTTTCCGGCTTGTCCGGCCTGGCCCGCGGCCTGCCCGGTCGCACCCGCCGGCCCCGCGGCGAGCGCGGAGGGCACGGCCAGCACGGTGGCCGCGGTCAGCGCCGCCGCGATGGCTCCGAGGCGCCTGCGGCTGGTGGTGTGGCGGTGTTTCTCTCGGTGTCGGTACACGTGAGACCTTCCCTGTCACCCTGCACGGCTCTCCCACGTGGGTGGACGTTGGCAAAAAACTCCCGTGACAACGTTGTCACCCTCGCGCGCCCCGAGTTTTCCCCTGCGCTGAGCCCACGTCAAGGCCCCCGCCCACCCTCTGCCGGCGGCCGCCCCCCGGCGCGGGACGGGCGGCCGGACTCGTCCCACGCGTCACCGGTTTCACTCAGGTTCGCTCCACTCCGTGCCCAGGTGATGGCAAGCTGTGGCCGTGAAGGGCAACATTCCCCAGGAGACGACGACCTTCGTCGGTCGTACATCGGAACTGGCCTTACTGGAATCGGCATTGGCCCAGGAGCGGCTGATCACCCTGACCGGTGCGGGCGGGGTGGGCAAGACACGCCTGGCCCAACGCGCCGCCGCCGGGGAGGGCTTCCGCTTCCCGGACGGCGTCTGGTGGGCCGATCTGAGCACCCTCGACGGTCCCGGCCTGCTGCTGGCCACCGTCAGCGACGCCGTGGGTCTCGCCGACCACTCGCCGATGATGCCCGCCGAGGCGCTGTGCGAATGGCTGGCGGACCAGCGGCTGCTGCTCGTGCTCGACTCGTGCGAGCATCTGATCGGGCCCTGTGGGGTGCTGGTGGCGGAACTGCTGACCGCCGCCCCCGGCGTGACCGTGCTGGCGACCAGCCGCCGCCCGCTGGAGACGAGGATGGAGCGGCTCGTCGAGGTCACGCCGCTGCCCGCCACCGGACCCGACGCCTTCGCGCTGTTCAGCCAGCGGGTGACGGGCCGGCTCGGCGCGGGGCCGCTCGCCGAGCCGGGCGCCGCCGCGGCCGCCGAGGCGATCTGCCGCCGGCTGGAGGGGATCCCGCTGGCGATCGAACTGGCCGCCGCCCAGGTCGGCCCGGCCCGTGTCGCCGACGTCGCCGACCAGCTCGACTCCCGCTTCGACGTGCTCTCCCGCTCCGGTTTCGTGTGGCCGCGACGGCACCAGGCGCTGCGTACCGCGATCGGCTGGAGCCACGAGCTGTGCGCCCCGCTCGAACGCCTGCTGTGGGCGCGGCTCAGCGTCTTCCGCGGCGCCTTCGACGTCGCCGCGGCGCAGGCCGTCACCGCCGGCGGCCCGCTCGGCGCCACGGACGTGGCAGCGGCCCTGGACCGGCTGGTCGCCCAGTCCGTGGTCCGCAGAACGGCCACCGCGGCGGGCCACCGCTACCGCATGCTCGACACCATCCGCGAGTACGGCCATGCGTGGCTGCGGGAGTTGGGGGAGGACGCCGCCACGGCGCGCCGGCACGCCGAGCACTTCACCGGAGTCGCCCGCTGGGCGGACACCGCCTGGGTCGGCAGCGACCAGCTCGTCGGCTACCGCAAGGTCGAGGACGCGCATCCCGATCTGCGTGCCGCGCTCGACCACCTCATGGTCCACGACCCCGCGACGGCCGCCGAACTCGCCGGGCTGCTCGTCTACTTCTGGACCTGCTGCGGCCACCTCAAGGAGGCCCGCGGCTGCCTGGAGCGCGTACTGGAGGTCCACACCGCGCCCGGTCCCGCCCGCACCCGAGCCCTCATCGGACTGGGAGCGACGGTGACGCTGCAGGGCGACTACGCCACCGCCACCGCGATCAGCGACCAGGTGCGGGCCGCGGTCGAGGCGGACGGCAGCGACGCGGAGCAGCAGATCGCCGCGGCCTGCCTCACCGGCCTGCTCGGCATGCTGACCGGGCAGCCGCAACAGGCCCTCGACTCCGTACGCGAGGCGCTGCGGGCCGTCCCCGGCCTCCCCTTCGACTCCCCGGACCGGCTGCGCTGCAGCCTGGTCGAGGTGCTCTCGCTGACCGGTCTCGGCCATTTCGCCGAAGGCCGGGCGCGCGCACTGGAGTTGCGCGAGAAGTGCGTGCGGGCCGGCGAGCTGTGGACCCGCTCCTATCTGGACTACCAGCTCTCCATCGTCGCCCTCTTCTCCTCCGAGCCGGCGGAGGCGGTCAGTTACGCCCGCACGATGCTGGAGAGCAAGCGGCTGCTCGGCGACGCCTTCGGCATCGCGCTCGGCCTCGACCTGCTGGCCGCCGCGATGGCCGCGGCCGGCCGCCCGGAACAGGCCGCCGCCGTCTACGGCACGGGCGCGGCGTACTGGCGCAGCGTCGGCCACCCGCAGCGGGGCGCCCCGGAACTCCAGCCGGTCCGCGAACGCTGCGAGCAGACGGTCCGCGCGGCCCTCGGCGACGCCGGCTACACCGCGGCCTACGCCCGCGGCGCGACAGCGGACGGCCCGAGCACCCTGGCCGCACTGGTCGGCGAGGACCCCGGCGAATAGCCGGCGGAGCCGGCGGTTGCCTGCCCAGGGGCCGCCCCGGCCGCCGGCACGGCAAGGCGCTCTCGCCGCAGGTCGCCTGGCGCGGACCGGGTCAGCCGTGGCGCACGCACCACCCCGGACGGCGGGCCCGACGTGCTCCCGGCGGGCACCGGACTGCGCCTCCACCGGTGGCGCAGCGGGCCCGCGTCCGGGGCGGGGGCCGACTTCACGGATGTCAGGCGGGGAGGATCTTCGCGGTCAGGGTGCGGAGGAGCGCGCGCTCCTCGGCGCTCAACGGGGCCGTCAGGGCGGCGAGTCGCTGTGCGATCTCGGCGGCGCCGACCTCGGTGAGGCGGCGGCCCTCCGGGGTGAGGCTGACCAGGACGCCGCGGCCGTCGTGCGGTGACGGGCGCCGCTGCACCAGGCCGCGCTTCTCGGCGCGGGCGACCAGGCCGGTCATCGAGGACTTGTCCAGGCCGAGATGGTGGGCGAGTTCGCGCATGCCGGGGGTGCGGTCGCGCAGGATCCCGAACAGCCGGAGCTGGACCAGGGAGACGTCGTGCGCGGACGCCACGCCGGTGAGCACGCCCTGGACCAGGAACGACAGCTGCACGAGCGTGTCGACGGTATCCGGCGCCGCCCCGGCCGCCTCCCGTCCCCCCGGGCCCGCGTTCCGGTTCGGGAGATCATCCGTGCTCATCGGTGCCGCCTCCGCTTGACCTAGTACGTGGCCCAAACTATCGTCGAAGTAGTACGTGGCACCAACCATATCCCGTCACCCCCACCCCCAGGAGGCCGGTCCATGCATGCCGCCGTCGTCCATGCCTTCGACGCCCCGCCCCGCTATGACACGTTCGAGACGCCCCGGCCGCGCGGCGGGCACGAGGTGCTGGTCGACGTGCTGGCCGCCGGCTTGCATCCGCGGGTCCGCTCGGGGGCGGACGGCAGCCACTACACCTCGGCCGGGGATCTGCCGCTGATTCCCGGTATCGACGCGGTCGGCTGCACGGCGGAGGGCGAGCTGCTCTACTTCGTCGCCCCGGACACCGCCCCCGGCACGATGGCCGAGCAGGCCGTCGCCGACCGGCGCCGCGCCGTCGTGCTGCCGGCCGGTACCGACCCGGTCGCGGTGGCCGCCGCCATGAACCCGGGCATGTCCTCCTGGGTCGCCCTCCGCCGCCGCGTCACCCTTCCAACGGACGCCCGCGTCCTCGTCCTGGGCGCGACCGGCAACGCGGGCAGGCTGGCCGTCCGGATCGCCAGGCGGCTGGGCGCCTCCCATGTGGTGGCCGCGGGCCGCGACCCCGAACGCCTCGCCCTGCTCCCGGGCTTGGGCGCGGATGTGACCGTCCCGCTGCTCGGCGGGCCCGACGAGGTCGCGGAACGCCTCGGCCGCGGCGCCGCCGACGCCGACGTGGTCCTGGACTACCTGTGGGGCCCGGTCACCGAACTCGCCCTGCGTGCCGTGCTCACCGCCCGCTCCGACCGCACCAGGCCGCTGGCCTGGATCCAGCTCGGGTCGGTGGCCGGTACGGACATCACCCTGCCGTCCGCCCTGCTCCGGGCGGCCGACCTGCGGATCATGGGCAGCGGCCAGGGCTCGGTCAGCGCCACCGGAATCATCGCCGAACTCCCGTCCCTGGCCGCGCACATCACCGCGGGCGACCTGGCGGTCGCCACCGTCCCCGTACCGCTGTCGAAGGTCGAGGACGCCTGGCACGCCCCCGTCGCCCCGGGCCACCGTGTCGTCCTCACCCCGGGTGCCTGACCTCGGGCGCCCGGCCCGCGGCCGCCGGGCCCGGACGAACGCGGCCCCCGGGGCGCGCCGGAGACCGCGTTCGCGCCGCCCGGCTAGCCGGTGTAGGTGTAGCTGAAGTGCGGGGTGTCGTACTGCGGGCCGTTCTTCTCGTACGTGAACCAGTACGTGACGACGTTGCCCGCCGCGAGGCCGCTGAGGTTCTGCGTCCAGGTGCCCGCGCTGTTGGTCATGCGGAAGTTCTGCTGGCCCGCGCCGTTGACCAGGTAGTGCACGTCGACGTACGCGGCGGGCGTCGTCGGCACGAAGGTGATCCGTACGTGGCCCGATCCGGTGGAGGCGGCGCTCGCGGTGTAGTCCGGCGAGGTCGTAGCGCCGCCGGTGGAACCGCCGGCGGTGCTGCCGGACGACGTACCGGTCGACGTCCCCGTGGACGTGCCGGACGAGGTCCCGGACGAGGTCCCCGTCGACGTGCCACTAGAGGTGCCGGACGACGTGCCGGACGACGTACCCGTCGACGTACCGCCGGCCGTGGTGCTGCCGGAAGTGGTCCGGTTCACGGCGATCCAGTCGACCGTCATCCCCGCGCCCGAGCTGATGTCGGCCGAGGGCGAGGTGCAGCCGCACACCTTGTTGGGGTACGAACCGCCGATCGCCACGTCGAAGATGGCGAAGAATCCGTGGTCGACGGCGGCTTGCCAGGTGGCGGTGGAGACCTGGTTCTCGTTGACCGTGTAGGTCACCGTGCCGTCCAGCAGGAAACGCAGCTGCTCGGCCGCGGTGTTGGTGCGGTCGATGACCACCGAGTAGGTGTGGAAGCCGCTCTGGCAGCCGCTGCACGGCTGCAGGCCACTGCTGATGCCGTCCGGGTCGTGGCACTCGCCGGCCCACACACCGCAGTGGAAGGTGGTCGAGTGCTGGCTCAGGGCGTTGACGTCCTCCATGATGTCCAGCTCGCCGATACCTGGCCAGTTGGTCGCGCCGACCGGGCGCGCGTCGGCGCCCATCGCCCAGAACGCGGGCCAGTAGCCGAGGCCATGGGCCGGGGCGGGCTGCTTGAGCGAGGCGCTGATCTCCAACTGCCCGCCGGCCGGGGCGGCGAAGTCGGTGCGCTGGGTCTCGATCCGGCCCGATGTCCAGTGCCCGGCGGCGTCCTTGACCGGCTTGATCACCAGGTGGCCCGAGCCGTCCTGGTAGACGTTGGTGGTCGAGTCGGTGGCCGTCTCGATCTCGCCGGTGCCCCACATCGTGGCGGCGCCGGGGTAGCCGTAGCCGGTACCGGTGTCGTAGAGCCAGTTGGCCCGGTTGAGGCCGCTGCCCGAGGCGCCGTTGAAGTCGTCGCTGAAGACGGTGGTCCAGCCGGCCGGCGGGCCCGGCACCGCGGCGGCGGCCGAGCCGCCGGTGACCGACAGCCCCAGCGCGCCGGCGGCGAGCAGCAGCAGCGAGCCGAGGACGGCCGGCAGGACGCGCCGGCCGGTACGGCGGCCGCGCGGCCGGCTGCGGGGCGGGCCGTCCTGGTCGGCGACACCGGGGAGTGCGTTCTTCCTCATGGGCATGGTGACCTTTCTCCAATAGGTGGGGGTCAGTTGAAGGGGTCGGGCGCTGCGAAGGCTCCGCGAAGGCGAAAGGAACCCTTTTCCGTTCAGGAAGTGAAGGGGTGGAGGTGGCTGAGAGCGCTCTCAGTCAGCAGGTCCGAAAGGGAGTCTCCGCGAATGACGCGGACGCGTCAATGAGATGCACAAGATCGCCTTCGCCGCCGCAGGGCGACCACGGCGCCGTCGGGGGCTTGCGGCGGGACGCTCAGAGCCGGGTCACCATCAAGGAGATGTCGTCCTGCTGCCCGTTGGGAGCGGCCATGGCGAGCAGCAGGCCGTCCGCGAGTTCGTCGGACGGCAGGTGGCGCATGTCGCGGGTGGCGGCGACCAGGCGGCCGATACCCACGTCGATGTCCTCCTCGCGGCGTTCGATGAGGCCGTCGGTGTACATCACCAGGATGTCGCCGGTGCGGTATTCGACCGTGGCCTGCGGCCTGGGGACGTGCTCGATCCGCACGCCGAGCGGCGGGTCGGTGGCGCCGTCGAGGAGGCGGAAGCTGCCGTCGGCCTGCATCAGCACCGGTGGCGGGTGGCCGGCGCTGCTGTAGGTCAGCAGCCGGCTGACCGGGAAGACCTGGCAGGCGAAGGTCGTGGTGGCGGTCGCGCCCTCCAGCGAGCGCGAGTAGAGGCCCAGCGCCTCCAGCGCGCCGCTGGGCCCGTCGGCGACCCGGATGGCGGCGCTGAGCGCGCTGCGCAGCATGCCCATGACGCTGGCGGCCCCCACCCCGTGCCCCACCACGTCGCCGACCGTGAGGCCGAGCCGCCCCTCGGCCAGGTCCACCACGTCGTACCAGTCACCGCAGGCGTTCAGCCCCTGCATGGCCGGCCGGTAGCGCACCGCGATCTCGGGGTGCTCGGCCAGGTCGGGGGTGGACAGCATCACCTGCTGGAGGGTGAGCGCCACGTCGTGGGTGAGGGCCGCCGACTCCTGCAGCTGGACGTTCGCCTGCTGCAACTCCTGCGCCCGGCTGAAGAGTTCGGCCCGCGGCGCCCCGCGCTGCGCCTCCGTCTGCGTCTCCTCGGGAGCGGTCGCGACGCCGGCCTGCTCCGCCCGGTAGAAGGCGGTGACGTCGTCGACCCGGTGGATGATCAGGTCCACCCGGCCGTCGGCCCCGAGGAGCGGCTGGTTCGTCACGTTCCACCAGCGTGGCTGGAACTCGCCCTTCCGGCCGGGCCGGGGGAGGGCGACGCGGTGCATGAGCAGCATGTTGGTGCGCCCGGTGGCCAGCACGGATGCGAGCGACTTGCGCTGGGACGCGCCGCCTTGCGACGTCGGCTCCCCAGGATCTGGCGGGAAGGCCTCGAAGAAGGAGCGCCCGGTCAGTTCCGCCACCGTCCGCCCGGTGACCTCCAGATACGCGTCGTTGGCGGTGACGATCGTCAGCTCCCGGTCGAGCACCAGGCAGGCCGCGGGCACCGCGGTGAAGAGGGCCGCGTAGTCCAGCCCCGCACCCTCGCGTCCCACCACCCCGGCTCCTCGCTGCCGCTCCACCCGCCCACGCGTCCCGCGGGTGCTCGCCAGTCAACCCCGGCCACCCGGCGGCCACCGGCAGGCACACAGGCGACTCGCCCGTACAGCGGATACGGGCGCATCTCTTGCCACGGTGGTGGCAGCGGCTTATCGTCCCGTGCTCGGAGCGAGTGTGGGAGCGCTCCCATAGATCGGTTTCCCCGGACCCGGACGGGTCGACTCCTCCCGCGCGCTTGCCCATCCCCCCACCTCCGTGCTTGTCGAAGGGACAGCATGAAGTCACTGCAGCAAGCTCTCCGATCCACCCGCAGGGCCGCCCTGGCGGCCGTGGCGGCCCTCGGCCTCGTCGTGGGCGCCCTGATCACCCTGACCGCCGCCCCCGCGGCGCACGCGGACACCCAGATCTGCACGCAGTACGGCACCACCACGATCCAGGGCCGCTACGTCGTGCAGAACAACCGCTGGGGCACGAGCGAGGCCCAGTGCATCAACGTCACGAGCACCGGCTTCCAGATCTCCCAGGCCGACGGATCCGTCCCCCTCAACGGGGCCCCCAAGTCGTATCCGTCGATCTTCAACGGCTGCCACTACACCAACTGCTCACCGGGCACCAACCTGCCCGCCCGGCTCAGCGCGATCGGCAGCGCCCCGACCAGCATCTCCTACTCCTACGTCGGCAACGCGGTCTACGACGCCGCCTACGACATCTGGCTCGACCCGACACCCAGGACGGACGGCGTCAACAAGACCGAGATCATGGTGTGGTTCAACCATGTCGGCTCGGTCCAGCCGGTCGGCTCCAAGGTGGGCACCGCCAACGTGGCCGGGCGCAGTTGGGACGTGTGGACCGGCAACAACGGCGGCAACGACGTCATCTCCTTCGTCGCGCCCTCGGCGATCGGCAGCTGGAGCTTCGACGTCAAGGCCTTCGCCAACGAGACGATCAGCCGGGGCCTGGCCCAGAACTCCTGGTATCTCACCAGCGTCCAGGCCGGTTTCGAGCCCTGGCAGAACGGTACGGGGCTGGCCGTCAGCTCCTTCTCGTCGACGGTGAACATCGGCGGCGGATCGACCACCGGGGGGACGACGACCGGTGGCACGACAACAGGCGGCAGCACGACCGGCGGCAGCACCACCGGCGGTACGACCACGGGCGGCACCACCGGTGGCACCGGCTCGTCCGGCTGCAGGGTGACCTTCACCCCGCAGACCTGGGCCGGCGGCTTCACCGCCAACGTCACAGTGGCGAACACCGGTTCCAGCGCCGTCAACGGCTGGAAGCTGGCCTTCACCCTCCCGTCCGGCCAGACGATCACCAGCGCGTGGAACGCGAGTGTGTCTCCCACCTCCGGCGCCGTCACCGCCACCAACCTCGCCTACAACGCCCAGATCCCGGCCGGCGGCTCCCAGTCCTTCGGCTTCCAGGGCACATCCTCCGGCAGCTCCGCCCCGCCCACCGGCTTTACTCTGAACGGCACTTCCTGCTCCTGACCGACCGACCGCGCCGCCCGCCCCCACGGGCGGGCGGCGCGCCGACGGACCGCTTCGGAAACTCTTCTGAATCAGTAGGCATGCCCGGCGGCTGGCCGGGCATCAGAGGGGCAGCCCAACCGGACCACGAGAGGTGATGACATGACCACTGACAAGGCTGTGATGGACGCGTCCGCCGTCTCGGACCCGGCTGCGGCGCCCGCGGCGGGCGCCGATCTGCCGTGGGTGGAGGACGCGGGCAAGATCGCGCCCAGGGACGCCCGGGAGCTGTCGAGGGTGTTCTTCGACCGGCTGCAGACCCTCGAAGAGGGCACGCCGGAGTACGCGTACGCGCGCAACACCCTGATCGAGATGAACATGTCGCTGGTGCAGTTCAGCGCGCGCCGCTTCCGGGGGCGCGGCCCGGAGGAGATGGAGGACATCCTCCAGGTCGGCACCATCGGCCTGATCAAGGCCATCGACCGGTTCGACCTGAGCCGCGAGGTGGAGTTCACCACCTTCGCCGTCCCCTACATCGTCGGCGAGATGAAGCGGTTCTTCCGTGACACCTCCTGGGCCGTCCACGTGCCGCGCCGGCTCCAGGAGCTGCGCGTCGAGCTGGCCAAGGCCCGCGACCACCTCACTGCCGTACTGGACACCCCGCCCACCGTCGCCGAACTGGCCGCCTACCTCGAACTCACCGAGGACGAGGTCATCGAGGGCCTGGTCGCCTCCAACGGCTACACCGCGGGCTCCATCGACCTGCCGGTCGGCGACGACGGCGACAGCTCGGCGGAGGCCGGCCGTACGTACGCCGACACCATCGGCGAGTGGGACCCCGCGATGGACCTGGTGGAGAACTTCCAGGCGCTGGCCCCGCTGCTCAAGCGCCTCGACGCCCGCGAACGCCTGCTGCTCCAGATGCGCTTCGGCCAGGAGATGACCCAGGCCGAGATCGGTGCGGAACTGGGCTACTCCCAGATGCACGTCTCCCGCCTGCTGTCCCGCATCGTCGCCAAGCTCCGCGCGGGCATGCTCACCGAGCGCTGACCGACCCGCCGCCCGCGGCGGGCGCCGGGTCAGCCGCTGCCGCTCCGCCCGGCCTCGGCTTCCCGCCACAGCGCGGGAAACCGGTCGGCGAACTCGGCCTCCACCCAGGTCAGCCGCCGGGCCGGCAGGGACCGGCCCGGCGCGGGGGCCGTCGCGGCCAGCCGCTCCAGCAGGGTCCGGATCCGGGCCAGCACCATCGGGGAGTTCGCGGCGGCGATGACGTCGTCAAGGCCGGTGCGGAAGAAGTCCTCCCACTCGGGGCGCCGGACCACCAGCCGCACCCGGCCGTCAGGACCCGCGACCCGCAGCGGACCCGCCCGGTGGGTGCGCCGCGCCGCGGGACCGCCGAGCAGGTCCTCCAGGCAGTCCAGGGCCTGTACCGCGGTGGCCGGGTCGTTGACGGCCGGGGACAGTGCCCGGAGCGCGATGTCGGCCAGCAGCCGGAACGCGAGCACCGGGTCCCGGTCGAAGGTCGGCTCGACCCCGGTCGCCAGCGCGCCCAGCACCACGGCGTCCGGCAGCGCGGCGCCGTGCACCTCGGCGATCGCCGCCCCGTGGCGCAGCGTGGACCCGGGCGGGCCGCACAGCACGACGACCGCGCCGGCCGCGTGCGCGGACTCCAGCAGCCGTTCCACGTCGATCTCCTGCAGTACCGCGGACGGGTTCGGCCAGCTGACCGTCGCGACCGGCGGCGCCGCCGCCGAGGTGGGCGCGGATCCCGCCGCGGGGCCGTCCGGCGGGTAGAGCGCGTCGAGGGCCGCACGGCCGCGTTCGGTGATCGTGTGCAGGACCGGGGCCAGCTCGATCGAGCCGAGGGCGCGCAGCTGCAGGACCCGCAGCAGGGCCAGCATCACCAGGAGCAGGACCGCGGCGAGCGCCGGCAGGGCCACCGACACGTGCGCGCGGCCGCCGACGGTCAGCGCCGCCGTGACGCAGAAGACCGCGAGGCCGATGGCGAAGGCGAACGTCCGCCACACGATCGGCGCGTCGCGGAACAGCGCCAGACGCGGTGTGAAGCTGGTGTGCGCCCACTGCACCACCAGGAACAGCAGCGAGAAGATCACCGTCACCGTACCGAGGACACCGACTCCCAGAGCCAGCAGCATGTCGACCACCGGGCGGCCCGGAACGGCGGGTCCGCCGGAGATCCTCGGCCCGAGCAGCCCCAGTCCCAGCCCCGCCAGCGTGGCCAGCAGCTGGACCAGTCCGGCCCGCAGACGCCGTCTGCGCGGCAGCGGCGTACGCCCGCGGCCGCCGGCTCTCCTCATCCCGGCCGCCGCGGGCCGCCGCGCGGCAGCGCGCCTCCGGGGCCGGCGCCCGGCACCGTGAGCAGAGCAACGAACATGCTCAGAGTCTCGCCCGCGCCGGCCAGGACTGCCTCCCAGGACCGACGCCCAGCAGGGGTGCGGGGCAGGCCGGTGGGCGGCGGCCGCACGGAGGGGGCGGCAGACGAGTGGGGCTGTAGGCCGGGTTCTGTGCCCGGGGGCCTCGCGGCCCGTCGGGCGACGGCCATCCATCTAGGGCTGCCGTTGCCGACAGCCTCGTGCGGTCTACCCGCGGACTCGGGCGGGCAGCCCTCGAACGTCCGCGCGGGCGGCGTATCGCTACGACGCCCTCTTGACCTTGCTCCGGGTGGGGTTTACCTAGCTGCCCAGGTCGCCCTGGGCACTGGTGGTCTCTTACACCACCGTTTCACCCTTACCGGGGACCGAGGTCCCCGGCGGTCTGTTTTCTGTGGCACTGTCCCGCGGGTCACCCCGGGTGGCCGTTAGCCATCACCCTGCCCTGTGGAGCCCGGACCTTCCTCGGCAGGACCCTGGGGTCCTGACGCGGCCGTCCGCCCGGCTCGTCTGCCGTAGCCCCATCGTAGTGGATCAGGCCGGGGTGAAGAGCACGCCGGGGCGGGCCGGGCCGGCCTCGGTGAGGCGGACGCGCAGGTGGCGGCCGAGCGGCAGTGGCGGGGCGCCAGGGGCGGACTCGACGGGTGCGGCGATCGGCGGGCTGCCCAGCTGGACGGTGCCGGCGCCCGGGTGGGCGTCCTCGACGTCGATGACGACGGCGTCGAAGACCTCGCCGGCCCGGTCTGCCAGCAGGGCCGCCTCCGCCAGGTCCAGGCCCGCGCGTTCGGCCTGGGCGGCCCGCCGGGCGCCGCCGGCCATCTCGGCGGGCAGCGCGTCGAGCGCGTCGAGGACCCAGCCGGGCGGCCGCGTACCCGCCGCCGCGGCCAGGCACAGCTCGCCGGTGTAGCGGTCGACGAGGCGGTGCGACGCACGGGTGCAGTGCGCGTACGGGGCCGCCACGGCGGCGTGCACGGCGTGGCCGGGGACGTCCCCGTCGCGGAAGACGGTGTATCCCGCGCCGCGCAGCAGCGCCGCGCACTCCTGCGCGAAGGCGGCGTCCCGGGGCCGGTGCGGCTGGAGGGCGCGGACGACGGAGGCGTACGGGGCGCCGTCCGGCCACCGCACGCCCAGCGCGTGCGCGACGCGGCGCAGCCGGGCCACCGAGGCGGCGGGGGCGGCGGGCAGCGTCCGCAGGACGCCGGTGCCCGAGCGCAGCATCAGCCCGGCCGCCGCCATGCCGGTGAGCAGCGCGATCTGGGCGTTCCACGCGTCGGCGGGCAGCGGGCTGCGGTAGCCGAGGACGTAACCGCCACCGGTCCGGGTGAGTTCCTGCTCGGGGACGTCGAGGGAGACGCCGCCGCGCGCCACCTCCAGAGCCGCGCGCCGGGTGCCGACGGCGTCGAGCAGGGCGACCGGCTCCTCGGCCGTGCCGGCGTCGACGGCCCGCTGCACCGTCGCGCAGTCCAGCCGGGCGCGGCTGCGGATCCGGGCACGGCGGACGTCGGTCGCGAGCAGGTCGCCGTCCCGGTCGAGGTCGAGCCGCCACAGCAGCGCCGGCCGCTCCTCACCCGGCAGCAGCGCCGCCGCGCCCTCCCCCAACGCCGGCGGGTACAGCGGCACCCGGCCGTCCGGGAAGTCCAGCGTCACCGCCCGGCGGTGCGCCTCCTCGTCCAGCGCGCCACCGTGGGTGACGAAGGCGGCGAGGTCGGCGACGGCGTAATGGACCCGGTAGCCGCCGGCGGTACGGGCCAGGTGCATCGCCCGGTCCGGACCCTGGGAGCCGGGCGGATCGACGGTGAAGAGCGGTACGCCCGTCGCGTCCTCCGGCGGCATCCGGGGCGCCCGGGCGGCCGCGTCCGCCTCGGCCAGCGCCGCCGGCGGGAAGCCGCCTGGCACCCCCGGGGCGGTACGCAGCGCGGCCAGCCCGGCCCGCAGCGCGGTGGCGTCTTCGGCCCGAACGTGCAGGTGGCGGCGGGGCATGCGGCGACCCTACGGCCGGGTGCGCGGTCCGGCGGGGCACCACACCGCCGTGCGGCGCCGCGTAGGCTGCTGCGGGTCCGTCCGCGTGATTGCGAGGAGAAACCGTGCTCGTCCTGCTGCCGCCGTCCGAGGGGAAGGCCACCGCCGTACGCGGGCGGCCGGTCGCGCTCGACCAGCTGTCCATGCCGGGACTCGGCGAGGCGCGCGCGGCGGTCCTCGACGAGCTCGTCGGCCTGTGCGCCGCCGACGAGGACAAGGCGGCGGAGGTGCTCGGGCTCAGCCCCGGGCTGCGCGGCGAGGTCGCCAGGAACGCCGGGCTCCGCACCGCCCCCGCGATGCCCGCCGGGCGGGTCTACACCGGGGTCCTCTACGACGCGCTCGGCCTCGCCACGCTGGACGCCGCCGCCCGGCGGCGGGCCGGGAAGTCGCTGCTGGTCTTCTCCGGGCTGTGGGGTGCGGTACGCCCGGCCGACCGCATCCCGGCCTACCGGTGCTCGATGGCGGTACGCCTGCCGGGGCTCGGCGGGCTCGCCGCGTACTGGAAGCCGCACCTCGACCGGGTCCTGCCGGAGGCGGCGGGGGGCGGGCTGGTGCTCGACCTGCGCTCCTCGGTGTACGCCGGGGCCTGGCGGCCGCGGGGCGAGGTGGCCGCGCGTACGGCGACGGTGCGGGTGCTGCAGGTCAGCGTGGTCGACGGCGTCGAGCGGCGGAGTGTGGTGTCGCACTTCAACAAGGCCACGAAGGGTCGGCTGGTGCGGGCGCTGCTCACGTCCGGGGCCAGGCCCCGGACCCCTGCGGCCCTCGCGTCCGACCTCCGCGATCTCGGCTTCGCCGTGGAGGGGGACGGGGCGCGCCTCGACGTGCTGGTGCACGACCTCTAGGCCGCCGCGGACAGCCCCTCCGGGGCTGGGCTCTCCGTTCTGCCCCAGCACTTCGCCTGGGTTCCCCCCAGGCACCCCTGGGGGGGTGCCACTTGCCGTAGCGCTGCCTCTATCCCGGTGTCGTGGTTGCGCGCGCAGTTCCCCGCGCCCCTGGGGGGGTGCCACTTGCTGTGACGGTGCCTCTATCCCGGTGTCGCGGTTGCGCGGGCAGGTCCTCGCGGGCCTTTTGGGTTGAGCTCTGTGGAGAGGGTGGGCGTTCTTCAGGGGCGCGGGGAACTGCGCGACGAGCCACGTCGGCGGGGATGACGCACCGCCACCGCAAGTGGCAATCACCTGGGGGGTGGGCTGAGCCTCGCAGAGGGGTTGCGGAGGATGCAACGGGCGTTGCAGGGGGTGGTCCGGGGGGACAGGATATGGCGCATGGACACCGTGTTCGGCCTCGCGCCCGTGATACCCGTCGTCGTCGTGGAGCACGCCGCCGACGCCGTACCGCTCGCGCGGGCGCTGCTCGCGGGGGGGCTCGGGGCCGTCGAGATCACGTTGCGGACGCCGGTCGCGCTGGAGGCGATCCAGGCGGTGGCGCATGGGGTGCCGGACGCCGTGGTCGGGGCCGGCACCGTGCTGACGCCCGATCACGCGGCGGCGGCCGCCGCCGCGGGCGCGCGGTTCCTGGTCAGCCCGGGGTGGACCGAGCGGCTGCTCGACGCGATGTGCGGAACGGGGCTGCCGTATCTGCCCGGCGTCTCGACCGCCTCCGAGGTGCTCGACCTGCTCGAACGCGGCGTCACCGACATGAAGTTCTTCCCGGCGGAGGCGGCCGGCGGGGTGCCGTTCCTGCGGTCGCTGGCCTCGCCGCTGCCGCGGGCGCGGTTCTGCCCGACCGGCGGGATCGACGCGGCCCGCGCGCCGCAGTATCTGGCGCTGCCGAACGTGGCCTGCGTCGGCGGCAGTTGGATGCTCCCGAAGGACCTGCTCGCCGCC
Organism: Streptomyces sp. NBC_01198; assembly: GCF_036010485.1. NCBI lineage: Bacteria > Bacillati > Actinomycetota > Actinomycetes > Kitasatosporales > Streptomycetaceae > Streptomyces > Streptomyces sp. NBC_01198. The sequence goes on along the minus strand of NZ_CP108568.1, from coordinate 5,836,461 downwards.
CGCGACTGGGAGGGCGTCACCGCGCTGGCGAAGGAGGCCGCGGCGCTCAGGCCAGGTGCGCGGTGGAGTTGAGGAAGCGGACGGACGCGTTGCCGTCGGCGTAGTGGGCCACCGCGGACAGCGACGCCGGGGCGAGGTCCATCCGGAAGACGGCCTCGTGCGGCGCGCCGAGCGCCAGCCGTAGCAGCGTCTTGACCGGGGTCACATGGCTGACCAGCAGCAGCGTACGGCCGCGGTGTGCGGCCAGCAGGTCGTCGCGGGTACGGGCCACCCGTGAGGTGACGTCGTCGAAGCTCTCGCCCCCGGGCGGCGCGGCGGCCGGTGAGCCGAACCAGGCGTCGAGCTCGGCCGGATACCGCTCGCGCACCTCGGCGAAGGTCAGGCCCTCCCACGCCCCGAACGCCGTCTCGCGCAGGCCGTCGGCGACGGTGACCGGCAGCCCCAGCCGGTCGGCCACCGCCTGCGCGGTCTGCCGGCAGCGGGCCAGCGGGGAGGAGACGACGGCGTCGACCTCGGCCAGGGCGGCGGCCCGCGCCGCCTGCCGCGCCTGTGCGCGGCCGTGCTCGGAGAGCGCGGGGTCCGCGCCGCCGCTGCCGGAGAAGCGGCGCTCGGCGGTGTGCGCGGTCTCCCCGTGCCGCAGCAGGACGAGGACGGTCGCGTCCTGCACCGCCTACAGCCCGGAGTCGGCCGTACGCACCAGGATCCGGCGGCAGTTCTCGCAGCGCACGACCTCGTTCGCCGGGGCGGCCCGCACCTCGTTCAGCTCGGTGATGTTCAGCTCCAGCCGGCAGCCCTCGCAGCGCTTCTGGTAGAGCCGGGCGGCGCCGACGCCGCCCTGCTGGGCGCGGAGCTTGTCGTAGAGCTTGATCAGGTCCTCGGGCACGGTCGAGGCCAGCACCTCGCGCTCCTTGGACGCGGTGAAGCCCTCCGCGTCGATGCCTTCCAGCGCCGCGGACTTGCGGGCCTCGGCCTCGGCGGACTTGGCCTGCACCGACTCGACCCGGGCGGCCAATTCGGTGGCCCGCTCCTGGGCGGCCTCGCGGCGTTCCATGACGTCGAGGACGACGTCCTCCAGGTCGGACTGCCGCCTGGCCAGCGAGGCGAGTTCGCGCTGCAGGTTCTCCAGGTCCTTGGGGCCGACCGCGCCGGTGTCCAGCCGCTGCTGGTCGCGGGCGGCACGCTGGCGCACCTGGTCGACGTCCTGCTCGGCCTTGGTCTGCTCGCGTGCGGTGTCGCTCTCCTCGGTCTGCGCGGCGACCAGCAGGTCGCGCAGCTGGGCGAGGTCGGCGCCGAGCCGTTCCAGCTCGGAGTGCTCGGGGAGGTTCCTGCTCTTGTGGTCCAGCTGCGCGATGCGCGCGTCGAGTGCCTGGACTTCGAGGAGGCGGATCTGGTCGGCGGGCTCGGCGTTCAGCGGGGGGCTCCTGGGCTGCTGGAAGGGACGGAGGAAGCGGAGGGTGCGTGCGCCGTCCACGGGTCGGTGACGGCGTACGAGACCTGGGTGCTCAGCGCCCAGCCGTACCGGTCGGCGAGCGCTTCGACCTCGCGGGCGGCCTGCGGGCACCACGGCCACTCGGTGGCCCAGTGGGCGGCGTCGAGCAGCGCGGGAGGGCCGGCCTGGCGGGCCTCGGAGGCGGGGTGGTGGCGCAGGTCGGCGGTCAGATACGCGTCCACGCCCGAGGCCCGCACCTGCTCGAAGAGGCCGTCGCCGGACCCGCCGCACACCGCGACGGTACGGATCGGCGCGGCCGGGTCGCCTGCGATCCGCAGTCCCGTGGCAGTGGCGGGCAGCCCGCGGGCGGCCTGTGCGGCGAATTCGGCCAGGCTCAGCGGGTCGTCGAGCGTACCGATCCTGCCGAGGCCGCGGCGGCCCTCGGGGTCGGCCGGGTCGGGCACCAGCGGGCCGGTGACCCGCAGGCCCACCGCGGCGGCCAGCGCGTCGGAGACGCCGGGGTCGGCGCGGTCGGCGTTGGTGTGCGCCACGTAGAGGCCGACGCCGGCCCGGATCAGGTCGTGGACGACCTGCCCTTTGAAGCCGGCGCGGCCGACCGGGGCGACCGTGGTGGTGCCGCGCAGATACAGCGGGTGGTGGGTGACCAGCAGGCCGGCGCCGGCCGCGATCGCCTCGTCCACGACCTGCTGGACGGGGTCGACGGCGAAGAGGACCCGGCCGACGTCCGCGGCGGGGTCGCCGCACACCAGGCCCACGGCGTCCCACGACTCGGCCAGTGCCGGGGGCCAGAGAGCGTCGAGGGCGGCGGTGACGTCGGAGAGGCGGGGCACATATGAAGGTTACCCGGGTTGCCGCAGGACCGGTTCCCAGGAGGCCCGCGCGGGACCCCGGCCCCCTCGGGGCCCTGGTCCCGCGCGGGGAAGGCGCGGAGGTCAGCCGGCGAGGTAGCGGGTCAGGTCGGCCACCACCTGGTCGGCGGCGGTGACGCCGAGGCCCAGATACCAGGTCTCGTCGGGGACGTCGAAGGCGTGGCCCGCCTTGACGGCGCTGAGGTTCTTCCACAGCGGGTTGGACTGGGCGCGCGCCTTGTCCGTGGTGCCGGGGTCGCCGTAGACGCCGGTGAAGATGTAGTCGCCGTCCGCCTTGTCGATGTTCTCGGCCGAGATCTCCGCGGCGAGGTCGTCGATGTCCTGGATCTTGGGGCGCGGGATGCCCGCGTCCTTGAGGATCGTGCCGATGAAGGAGGCGTTGCCGTAGAGCCGGGTCTTGCCGTCCTGCATGTAGCGGACCATCGACACGACGGGCTTGTGCGCGCCGAGCGCGGTGTCGAGCGCCCTGATGCGCTTGTCGTAGTCGGCGAGCTCGGCCTTGGCCTCGGCGGTCTTGTCCAGGGCGGCGGCGTTCAGCAGGTAGTTCTGCTTCCAGGTGAAGCCGGGGCGGACGGAGAAGACGGTCGGCGCGATCTTGCTGAGCGCCGCGTACTGCGGGGCGGCCCGCAGCTGGCTGCCGAGGATCAGGTCGGGGTGCAGGCCGGCGATGGCCTCCAGGTTGAGGCTGTTGATGGTGCCGACGCTCTTCGGCTGCCCGCCGTCCTTCTTCAGATACGACGGCAGCTCGGGCGAACCCTCGCTCGGCGCGTAGCCGACCGGCTTGACGCCGAGGGAGACGACGTTGTCCAGCTCGCCGACGTCGAGCACCACGACCCGGGTCGGCTGGGCCTTGATCACGGTGGTGCCCATGGCGTGGGTCACCGTGCGCGGCCACTGGCCCGGTGCGGCGTCGGTGCCCATCGCGGCGGTCTTGTCGGCGGCGGAACCGAAGTCCTTGCCGCCCTTGGCGACGGACTGCTTGTCTCTGCCCTTGGCGGCGGTGCCGCTGTCACTGCCGGAGCCGTCGGAGGAGCTGCCGCAGGCGGCGAGGGACAGGCCGGCGGCGACGGCGAGGGCGACGACGGCGGTGTAGCGGCGCCGATGAGACATGGGAGCACTCCTGAAGCGATTCTCAGCAATTTCTTAGGTGAGCCTAACCTGAGTAGCAGGAAGGGGGTGTTCCGGCCCCCTCCCGTCGCCCCGCGCCCCGCCCCGGGCAGCACAACTGCCGCGTTCCTGCGGGGGAATCGCACGAACCGGCACCCTTATGTGTGAACCGCACCAGGTCGCGTTGATCGTCCGGAAGTACGAAAAGTACGGTCCTGAACCGGAGGAGGACGATTCATATGACCGTCAGTGCAGTAGGGGCCATGAGCGCTCTGCGTACGGTGGGCGCACCGCGTGCCGTGCGCCGGTCGGGCTTCACGATCGCCGCGGACGGTTCGTACGCGGCCTGCCTCGCCGAGGCGGTGCCGCCCGGCGGGCCCGCGGGGGCCGGCGGGGGGCTGCTCCCCGAGCGCTGGACGCTCGCCGGACCCGAGCCGTACGCCGTGCCCCTGCCGGGTCCGCGGCCCGAGCGGCCCGGCACGCAGGTGCTGGCGCTCGCCGACGGGCGGGTGCTGATCAGCCGCCGGGGCGACGG